>NZ_BAAASM010000022.1:0-95673 GCF_039532885.1 Streptomyces nogalater
GCCGGACTCCACCTCGCCGCCATCTTCATCTGGTCGGCGAGGTGATCCGAAGGAAACGGCCTAGGCCCGGGCGGAGATCACGGGCGGAGCCGCAGTCGGGGCCGCAGCCGCGGTCCAGTCGGAGTTGGCGGTACTGGGGGAGACACACCCGCGCGACCGTGACTGCTTCTACTACCGCCCCCGCCGACATCGGCGAGGGCCGGCAGGAGGAAATCCGGGGCGGCGCTTGAAAGGGCCGGGCGTGCGGCCAGCGGGCGGGCACCGATCCTGACTGCCGCGCAACCCACCGATTCCTCCGGCTGCCGGGCGGGTTGACGGACACCTGCACGCGATCGTCCACAGGGCCGTGGTCGGCCTGAGGTGACGTAGCGGCCCCCGTTGTCGCGTCAGAACCGTGCGCGCAGCGGCGGCCCTTGTGCGTCAGCGGTGGCGGTCGTCCACGGGTTCACCGCCGAGGAGCGCGGGAAGCCCCGTCGGGGCAGGGTGACCGCATGAGTCCCCTGCCCCTACGGGGCTCGGTCGGCCGGGCGGCGGGTTACCGGACGCCCGGCCGAGGTCGTGCCGTGTGCGGCGCTCCCCGGCTCAGCCGAAGTTCACGTCGCTGCACCACATGTAGGCCTGGTCGAGGTGCGAGGCCTGCCAGATCACGAACAGGATGTGATGTCCGCTGTAGCCGGAGGTCTGGACGGGGAACGTGATGTCCTGCGCCGGGGCGAAGCGGCCGGTCTGCGTGATGAAGTCGAGGTTGCCCCAGCCCAGGGTCTGGGTCTTGGGGTCGAAGCCCTGCTTGCTCACGTAGACCTTGAAGTAGTCGGCACCGTGGGACGCCTGGTCGTACAGGTGGACCGAGAAGTTGTTGCCGACGGTGGTGGTCTTCCACGGCCCGGGCTTGTTCAGGCTGGCGTTCCGCGCGATGTTGTTGCTGCAGAGCGTCCCGTCGGGGGTCCGCGCCTGGAACTGGCCACCGAGGCCGTCGCGGAGTGCGCTCATCCAGTTCCACATGGTGTCGGGGTTGGCCTGGAACGCCTGCCAGCACATGGGGTCCTGGGTCTGCATGGCCGGGTTCGTGTGGTTGCTGCCCCACGTCTTCCAGCACTGGTACGCGCGGGAGGCGGGGTCGACGATGGTGCCGTGAGCCTGGGCGGGGGCCGACCAGGTCAGTGCGCCGACAACCACGGCGAACAGCATGGCGAGCGCCTGGAGAGGCCGGCGCAGGGACGACCGCGAACGCCCGCTTAACGGACTCTGTTTGCGCATGTGGGGGGAACTCCTTCCAGTTGCAAGGCTGTTATGGGAGCGCTCCCAACGGTAGGACTCCTGAGTGAAATGTCAATGAAACGAACAGAGTTGATCACAGGATTGGGTGGTGAGCAGCGAATCTGCCGTGAGCCGGGAGGGGGAGCGACGCTGCGGTGGAGGGCGATCAGGGGGGCCGGGCCTGCCGCGACCCCGCAGGACGCCCCTGCCACGCGCCACGGCCGCCGCGGCCGCGACCAGCCCCGACCCTGGCCCCACCCCACTCCGACCCCACCCCCGCCCCCACCCTGATCCCGGCCCCAGCCCTGACCCCGACCCCGGCCAGCGGCCACCAGTCACCAGCCACCGTCCCCCCGCCTCGCGACTCGCCATGAGTGCCGTTCATGAATCCGGCGTGCCGCTTGTTGGACTCTCGCCTCTGGAGGGTCGCACCATCGCACCATTCGGCGAGAGGGAAACGCCCGACGTCTAGGTGAGGAGTGGACTTGGAGCAGAAAGCGGAAAAGGCCGCGGAACCGAAGGCCCCGGCCCCGGCCCGATGGATGCCGGGGTTCCTGGCCCTGTCGCTCATCTGGGGGGCCAGCTTCGCTTTGATCAAAGTGGCCGTCAACGCGGACGTCCCGCCCATCTGGGTGGCGCTGTGGCGGTGTCTGTTCGGGGCGCTGGCCCTGGCGGCCATCTTGGTTGCGCAGCGTGCCGCCCTGCCGCGCGACCGGGCGACCTGGGGCCACGCCCTGGTGGTGGCGCTCTTCCTGAACTCGCTGCCGTTCGCGTTGCTCGCCTACGGTGAAACCCATGTGAGCTCGCTGCTGGCCGGCGTGATCAACGCGACGACACCCCTTACCACCCTGTTCTTCGTGCTGCTGCTGGTCCCACAGGAACAGCTGACGTCGCGCCGGCTGGTCGGCCTGTTCACCGGCTTTTGCGGGGTGCTGGTGGTGCTGGGCATCTGGAACGGGCTGGGCGACGCGACACTGACGGGTGCCGCCGCCTGTCTGGGGTCGACGCTGTGTTACGGGGTCGGGTTCGCCTACACCCGGCGGTTCTTCTCGGGTCGTCAGGGCTCCGCGGCCGCGCTGTCGACCACCCAGCTGGTGTGTGCCACGGCGCAGCTGGTCGTGGCCGCTCCGGTGATGGCCGGCGCGCCCGAATGGCCCGGCTGGCGCGCCGCGGTCAGCCTGCTGGCCCTCGGTGCCCTGGGCACCGGGGTGGCCTACATCCTCAACTTCCGGGTCATCCGGGAGGCCGGGCCGACCATCGCCTCCACGGTCACCTACGTGGTCCCCGTGTGGTCCACCCTGTTCGGCACCCTGCTGCTGTCGGAGCTGCTGAACTGGAACACCGTGGCCGGTGCCGTCCTGGTGGTCGCGGGCGTCCTGCTGACCCGGGGGCCGGGCCGCCGCCGCACGCCGGCGGCCGGGGCACCTGCCGCTGCCGCCGCGGAGCCCGGGCGGAAACTCAGCCGGTGACCGGGACGCCGCGGTGGCCGTCGGCGTCGGCGGCGGCCACCGCCGGCGCACGGGCCTCGGCCAGCCGCCGGACGGCGAGTTCGGCGAGCAGGGCGGCCCCGTCGGAGAGCACCGACTCGTCGAACGCCGCCTGCGGGGAGTGGTTGTAGGGCGCGGTCACCGGATCGCGGTCCGGTGGGCAGGCGCCGAGCAGCAGGTAGGCACTGGGCACCCGTTCGGCGACGTAGGAGAAGTCCTCGGAGCTGGACACCGGCCGCGGCAGTTCGGCGAACCGGTCCGCGCCCAGCAGCCCGCGGGCCACCGAGGCGGCGAAGGCCGTCTCCGCCGGGTCGTTGCGGGTGGCGGGATACCCTTCCGCCCATTCGACCTCGGCCCCGAGACCGTGCGCCTCGGCCACGCTGCGGATGGTCCGTACGGCGGCCTCGCGCAGGCGCCGTCGTGCCGCCGGGGTGAAGGAGCGCGCCGTGGCCTCGAAAGTGACCGTCTCGGGGATGACGTTGCCGGTCCGGCCGGCGTGGATGCTGCCGACGGTCACTACGACCGGGTCGAAGATGTCGAACTGCCTGGTCACCATGGACTGCAGGGCGAGGACGGTCTCACAGGCGACCGGTACGGGATCCTGCGCGCCGTGCGGGACGGAACCGTGCCCGCCGCGCCCTCGCACCGTCGCCCTGATGGTGTCGGAGGACGCCATCAGGGTCCCGGGGCGGGTGGCGATCACGCCGGAGGACAGTGACGCCGCGGCCACGTGCAGCGCGTAGGCGGCCACCGGCTGCTCCCCCGTGGTGTCGAGCACCCCTTCTTCGATCATCAGCCGCGCCCCGGCGCCTTCCTCCTCGCCCGGCTGGAACATCAGGACTACCGAGCCGTGCACCCGGTCCCGTCGGCGGTGGAGTTCATGAGCGGCGCCGACCAGCATCGCGGTGTGCAGGTCGTGCCCGCAGGCGTGCATGTGCGCACCGGTGGCCGCGGCGGGTGCCCCGCCCGGCTCCGCGATGGGCAGGGCGTCCATGTCGGCGCGCAGCAGCACCGTGGGACCCGGGTGCGCGCCCTCCAGCACGGCGGTCACCGAGCTGAGCCGGCGGCCGGTGGTGACGGCCAGCCCGAGCCCGGAGAGTGCCTCGAGCACCAGTGCCTGGGTGCGCGGCAGATGGAGCCCCGTCTCCGGCACTTGGTGCAGCGCCCGCCGCAGCCGGACCAGCCGGTGCTGCGCGGCCTTTGACCCGCGGCGGGCAGCGGCCGGGTCCGGCTCCGCCTTCGGTACGGGGCCTGGCCGGCGGCCGCCCGTCGTCGTCGCCGTCGCCGCTGCCTTCCCGGGAAGCGGGGTACGGTCCGATTCCGTCATCGGTCCGCCCGGGGCGGGCCGGTCCTGCCGAGGAATCCGGCGATGGCCTGCCTGACCTCGCCCGGCTTCTCCTCCTGGGGGAAGTCCCCGCATCCCGGCAGGACCACCAGTGTCGCGTCGGCGAGCAGGGACGCGAAGCGCCGCCCCGTGGACACGGGTACGAGCCGGTCCTCCTGCCCGAAGATCAGCAGCGTCGGCACGCGCAGGCCGCCGATCGGCCCGGCCAGCGCGTCGAAGGACTCCCCGTAGCTCAGCCGCAGATCGAGTCCCACCCGCGCCATCCGAGCCCCCTGACGCCGCAGTTGCCGGAAGTAGCGGTCCACCACGCCGGGCGCGGGCCGGTATCCCGGACCGTGCGCCGCCAGCCACCGCTGCTCGAAGACGCGGCGGGGGAAGATACGGGCGACCGCCGCCCCCAGCCACCGGTGGGCCAGCAACCGGTAGAGCGTCAGGTTGGCCTCGGCCTCGCCCAGCGCACCGGCAGCCATGAGTACCAGACGGTCGACGCGTTCGCCGCGCAGGGCGGCGAACCAGGCGGCGAGCGAGCCTCCCATCTGGCTGCCGACCAGCACGGCCTTGTCGATGTGCAGTTCGTCGAACAGCTCGTCGACGAGCCGGACACAGCGCTCGGCGTTCCACCCGGTGACCCGCGGGGCCGGCGACGCGCCGCTGCCGGGCAGGTCGAGGAGGATCACCCGGTACTCGTCGGTGAACTCCCGGTAGATGTCACGCCAGGTGAAGGCCGAGGTCAGGAAGCCGTGCAGGAAGACGAGCGGCGGCCCGTCACGCCGACCGGCCTCGTAGACGCACACCTGGGCGTCCGTCAGGTCCAGGAGGCGGCCGGCCCCCAGCTCCTGCGCTGTCGCCGTCACCGGTCGGCTCCGAAGAACTCGGTGACGATCTTGTTGAACGGCAGCGGCGCCTCCACCGGGGGTACGTGGGCGGCCGGCAGGAACTCCAGCGACGAGCCCGGGATGGCCGCGGCGAGCGCCTCGGTCACCGCGGGCGGGAACAGCATGTCCTCCGCTCCGCCGATCACCAGCGTGGGCACGCGCACGGTGCCGAGCGCACTCTGCAGGTCGTGCTCGCGGGCCTGACCGTAGATGCTTCGCAGTGCGGCGGTGGTGTACTGGTCGAACATGGCGCTGCGCAGCGGCCCCTCCATGCGTGTCATCCGGTCCCAGCCGGAGGCGGAGAACAGGAAGCTCTTCAGCACTTCCCAGAAGTTCGGCAGGTCCTCGCGTTCCAGGAAGCCGTAGAGCATTTTCAGGAAGATGCCCGTGGAGTTCCCGGGCCGGCCGAAGGTGGCGGCCAGTCCCAGCCGGCTGACCCGCTGCGGGTGGCGCAGGACGAAATGCTGGGCCACGAGGCCACCGTGGGAGAGCCCGAGCACCGAGGCCTCGGGCAGGTCCAGGATGTCCAGCAGGCGGGCCAGGTCGTCGGCGTGCTCGGCGTTGGACGGGAAGCCGTCCTGCGCGGACGGCGAGTCGCCGAAGCCGCGCATGTCGTAGGTCAGCACGGTGAAGTGCTTCGACAGCTCGGAGGACTGGCGCATCCAGGTACCGGCCAGGGTCGACAGCAGGACGAGCGGCCGGCCCTCTCCCTGGAGTCGGTAGCTGATCCGGCCGTTTCGGAGATCCGCGGTCTGTCGTGCCATGGTCATCCCCTCACGCTGAGCCACTGGGCCCGGTTGCCGTACATCTCCTCGATCTTGTGGCGGCGGGGCTTGGCCGTCTCCGTCATGCAGCCGTCCTCGACGGACGGCATGCGGTCCACCACCGAGAAGGAATGGATGCGTTCCCATGGATGCAGGTGCTGGTTCACCGCGCTGAGCATGGTGCGGCACTCCTCCTCGATCCTGACGCCCTCGGCGGCGGCGGGATCGAAGAAGAGCAGGGCCCCCAGGTGTGAGGCGTCGGTCTTCATGACGGTGCACAGTCCGGCGCCGGTGGCGGCCGCCGCGGCTTCCTCCAGCGGCCGCACGAAGACCTTCTCCCCGTTGGCCAGGGCCACGAAGTCCCGCATGCGCCCGTACACGGTCAGGTAGCCGTCCGCGTCGAGGACTCCGGCGTCTCCGGTGGGCCACCAGGCGTCGCGGTCGCGGACCACGGGGATGATGCGGGAGCCCAGCAGCTCCCCGTAGCGGAACGGGGTGGGGGTGCGGACGAGGATCTCACCGGTCGCCGGGTCGGTCCGCACCTCACCCCACGGGATGGGGCGTCCGACCGTGCCGGTCCGGGTCGCACCGGGAACGTTGAGGCCGATCATGCCGAGCTCGGTGGTGCCGTAGACCTCGTAGACGGGCACTCCTGCGGACCGCAGATCCGTCAGCAGCGCCGGATCCGTCGGCGCGCTGCCCACGAAGACCGCTTTGAGCGCCGGGCCGAAGACCGAGGCGTAGGCCTTCGTCATACCGCCGTCGCTGTCCGCAACGCCCTGCCTGCGTGCGATCTCCCGGGCCCGTTTGTGCAGGTGCTGCAGCGACCGCGGGACGGCGACGTGGAGCGTGGGGGACAGCTCGCCGCTGTCCGCCGCGATGTGCGCCGGATCGGTGAGGACGAAGTCCATGCCCGCGCCGAGGCCCCAGTACAGCATCATGCGCTGCGGCAGGTGGGACAGCGGCAGATAGAGCAGCAGCCGGTCCCCGCCCCCGAAGTCGTAGAGCTCGGCGAAGCGGTCCATGGTGTACAGCAGAGGAGCGGAGTGGACCGCGAAGAGCTTCGGTTCGGACAGGGTGCCGCTGGTCGAGACGATGGTGAAGGGACCGTCGCCGCGGTCCGCGATCTCGAACGCCGCGCGGCCGCCGGAGGCCGCACCGAGCAGCTCCGCGACCGACGGCGCGCTGCCGTCGCCGTCGGCCAGATACACCACGTCCAGCCCTGCGGCGCGGAATTCCGCGGCGCAGTCCGCACGGTCGGTGAGCACCATCCGGCAGCCGGCTTCACGGGCCACGGACACCGCCCGGTCCTTGGGGGCGCTGGGATACAGCGCCACCGACACCGCCCCGGTGACCAGGACGGCGAGATCGGCCAGGACCCACTCGTACGACGTCGTCCCGTGGATCGCCACCCGGTCGCCGGGGGAGACGCCCCGCTGCCGCAGAGCGGAAGCGAGCAGCAGGGCGTCACGGTGACAGTCCGGGTAGGAGACCGGCGTCAGGGTCCCACCGCGCCGGCACAGCAGGGTACTGGACCGCTTCTGCGGCATGGCGGCGACGATCTCGGTGAGGGAGCAGTGTGTGTTGTCCGCCGGTCCCATGCTCAGCCGATCCGCGGGGCCGCCGCGGCCAGGTCGGAGGATCCCCGCTCCAGTGCGTCGGTGAACAGCTGGGCGTAGGCACGCAGGGTGTACTTCCAGGCGGCGACCATCACGGTGTAGGCCTCGGAGTCCTCGGCGCAGCGCAGGAACCCCTTGCGCACCGTCTCGATGTGCTCCTGGTCCTCCGTGGAGTGCACCTTGAGGAAGGACAGGGCGTCCTTGGCGAACTCGTACTGCCGCATCGCTGCGGCGACCTTGGGCGCGAGCGCGGCACCGAGCCCTTCCGTCGCGGCGGCGAACCCGATGATGCCGACCGGATTGCCGGCGCGGGCCAGGTAGTGGTTCTGGCCCACCATGGTCCAGGTGCCGAGCCCCGGGATGGTGCCGAGGTACGTGTCGGGGTCGTAACCCATCTTCTTCAGGTCGCGCACGCACAGGCGGTTGTGGTGGCGCTCGTCCCGGGCCAGGTCGAGGAACCAGTCCTGCAGCCATTCCTCGTCGCTGTGTGCCGCGGCGGCCGACAGGAAGTACGGCGTCTGGGTGACCAGGTGGTAGGTCTCGCGCAGATAGGCCGCGTAGACGGCGGGAGTCAGGGTCCCCTTCATGATGCTTTCGACGAACGGGTGCTGCTCGATGTAGTCCGCCTGAACCCGCGCGGCTTCAGCGACCGCCCGCTGGTACGGATCCGCCGCCATGTCACACCTCCAGAAGGCCGAGCTTGGACATCGTCTCGTTGAACCGTTCACGGGTGCGCGGGATGTAGTCGTCCTGGACGAATCCCTGGTCGATCGCCCACGAGATCGTCTGGGACAGCTCACCGCCGAGGTAGTTGTCGAGGTGCTCCTGGTACCACTTGCAGTACTCGATGCCGCGGCGCCTGGTCTCCTCGCTCTCGTCGAGCAGCCGCTTGGCCACGGACACACCGAAGCCCATGTGGCGCCGCTCCTCGCGCTCGATCCTGCTGAACTCCGGGAAGTACTCCGGCTTGTTCCGGCCGAGCTGGTGGAGCTCCTCCATGGCCAGCACGCCTTCGGCGTAGAGGTTCAGGCCGATGAGGACCTCGATCTCGTCCTCGCTCTCGTACAGCTTGCGGAAGCGCCGGTCGATGTCGTCGATGCGGTACTTGCCGTGGTCGAACCCGTCCCACGGCATGCCCAACCGCTCGACACCCTCCCTGAACAGCCGCGCGTGCACGATCTCGTCGGACGCGTGGTGCAGCAGGTACTGCTTCTCGCGCAGGTCGTCCCGCCGCGGTATCCAGCGGGCGCAGAGATCGATGATCTCCAGCTCCGAATAGTAGAAGTTCACGTAGACCGTCAGCACCAGGTCCCAGGCGTTCTTGCCGTGCTTCTCGATGATCTCGTCCCTCAAGGTGGGCGTGCTCATGGCGCTGTCTCCTTCACTCGGTGCGGGGCGGCACCTCGGCGAAGACGTCTTCCACGTCAATCGACAGGGCCTTGAGGAACCGGCTGGTGAGGTTGTACGTGCCGATGGCGAGCACGATGTTGACGATCTCGCTCTCGCTGAAGGTGCTCCGCAGGCGCTCCCGGAGCTCGTCGGTCGTGCCGTCGGGGTCCTTGGTCAGGGCGTCGGCCAGCTCAAGGATGAGTGACTCCCGGGGGTCGAACATCCGCTGCTGGGCGACCGAGTCACCGATGGCCCGGATCTCGTTCTCGTCCATCCCGGCCCGGCGTGCCGAAGCGCTCATGTGCGCGATGCAGTAGGTGCACTCCTGGGCCTTCGCGGTGCCGAGCGCCGCCAGGGCCCGCAGCCGGGAGCCGATCACGGGGGAACTGTAGACCTGGGCCCAGAAGGGCACGAAGGCCTGCAGAAGGTCGGGGCAGTGCGCCATCGCCCGCAGGATGTTGGGGACGAAACCGTACTCCTTCTCCACGGCGGCGAAGACGGAGCGTACCTCGGGGGAGGCGTCGCCGTCCTGCTGGAGGGCAACCAGTGCCATGTGTCGCTCCTTGTCGATCGACGGTGCGGTCAGTCGCCGGCGGACGTCTTCGGGGCGAGCACGCCGAAGGCGATGGCTTCGTGCACCAGTGCCCTGGCCCGGTCGGCCTGCTCAAGTTCCTTCTCCACCAGCAGGTTGACGAGTTCCTCGGCGGACCGGGTACCGTCCGCGAGGTTCATCAGGGCGGACACCGCGGGAGTGACGGGCATGCCGGAGCCGGCGGGCGGACGCAGCACGGGCGCGGGCCGCAGATGCGCTCCGTCCACCGCGAGGTCCTCCACGACGCCGGTCCCGTCGGCCAGGGTGACCGGCAGCTGCCAGTCGACGTTCACGCCGGCGGACTTGCCCTCGAAGATGCCCTCGATGGTGGTGCGCAGCTCGTCGGGCACGTCCAACTGCGCCAGATACCTCCGGTACCACGAACGGTGCTGGAAGGCCCCGGCGATCAGGGAGATGAAAGCTTTCTCCGGCTCGATGCCGGGTACGTCGAACTGGCTTCGCGCGTGCCAGAAGTAGGACTCCTTCGACCCTCCGTGCCCGGCGTAGAGGAAGTAGACCTGGGCGCGCAGCCGCTCGAATTCCTTGCGGTACGCCTCCTCGTAGAAGTCCAGCACCCTGTCCCGGCCGATCTCCGGCTTGTCCAGGATGGTGTTCACCGACACCGCGGCCAGGTAGCCGCTGAGCATCGACAGGTGCACACCGGTCGAGAAGAGCGGGTCGATGAAGCAGGCCGCGTCACCGACGGCGATATAGCCGTTCCCGCTGAACCGGTCGTAGATGTACGACCAGTCGCGCTGGGCGCGGACCTTCTCCCTCTGCTCGGCGTTCTTCAGCCTCCTGGCCAGCTCCGGCGTCCGCAACAGGCAGTCGTGGTAGAAGAGTTCGAGGCCGGAGTCCTTGTGCTTCAGGTAGGCCTGACGGTCGACGACGACTCCCACGCTCGTGATGTCGTCGCGCAGCGGGATGAACCACCACCAGCCCTCGTCGAAGGTGGGCAGGAAGGTGTTGCCGGCGTCCAGGCCCTCGGGACGCTCGGCGCCGCGCCAGTAGGTCCACAGTGCCATGTTCTTCAGGTAGGGATCCCACTCCTGCTGGTGCAGGCGCCTGGTCACCAGACCGCCCTGGCCCGAGGCGTCGACGATCCAGCGCGCGGTCACCGATCCCTTGCCGCCGCCTGCCTCGTCGGTGTAGTCGACTCGGGTGGTGCCGTCGTCACCGATGGCGAAGTCCGTGACCCGGTGCTGCTCACGGGCGTCGACGCCGTGCTCACGGGCGTTCTCCAGGAGGAGCTGGTCGAAGGCACCCCGTTCGACCTGGTACCCGTAGTCGTACGGCATCGCGAGGGCGTCCTTGAAGTAGACCGTCCAGGGCTCGCGCCGCTCGCCCCACACCCACTCGACGCCGTACTTCTTGATGTACCCGCCCGACTCCAGCTTCTCCAGAACACCGATCTTCTTGAGCAGGTCGGCGGTCCCCGACAGCAGTGACTCCCCGATGTGGTAACGCGGGAATTTTGCCGACTCGAACAGAATGACGCGCTTTCCGGACTGGGCGAGCAGGGTACTCGCCATGGAGCCTCCGGGCCCGCCACCGATGACCACGACGTCGTATTCGGCTGTGTCGTCCCTCATTTTTCCGCCCTTAATTGCTCAGTGGTGCACGTTGATGACTTCGTCGTACTCCATGAGATAGCGGTAGAACGGTGCCTCGGTTCGGAACGGCCGCGAGAAGAGTTCCGCAACGCGCAGCAGGAGAGCGATACTCCGCCCGGAACCCTCCAGTTCCGTGTCGATGAACTCCTTTCCGGTCTCCTCGAAACCGAGCGCGACGAGCGGCCCGATGGGGGTCGTGGTGGTCTCGGTGAACAGGTCGGCCACGATGTGGGTGACGTCGTGGACGACGCACCAGTGGATGCACCCCTTGACCAGGGCGGCGAGCACCCCGTACGGCATCTGCTCGTACCGCCGGTTGCGGAACTCCGGCAGGATCATCAGACGCTGGCACTCCATGAGCCGTCGTCGGGGGGCCCGCAGCTCGTCGATGGCGACGAACTGCTCGATGGGCAGGCCCCCGGTCCCGTCCTCGACGAGTCGCATGGTGCCGACCACGGTGCCTTCGACGCGGGCGAGGAGGTAGGTGGACCGGTCGTCGTAGCGGTCCTTGTGGCGGGGTCCGTCCGCCGGGGGGAGCCAGCCGCACTCGTCGCCGTACACCGCTTCCCACAGCGAATCCACGGCTTCGAAGTCCGCCTCGCTGGAGGCTGTATAGAGGAAGAACGGCTGATTCGGATCCTTGGGTTTTCGTGGAATTCCCAGCCCGATGGAACCTTGGCTGATCTGCCTTTATCCGCTGGTCGGTTCGAGCGCGCGGAACGTGCGGAAACGCCTGATTCCGAGTTGCTTTCCATGATCACCACACACGTGTCGTCCGGGGCACTTGAAATGACCTTGGTGACGCTGCGGCAGGATGAGCGATCTCGCGCTTGATTGGAATTCCAGGAGACTAACGGCCTGCTGCGCGGATCAGCAAGGGAAGGCGAGCGGGCATGGTGTGGCATTCGGCCAACCCCGTGCCGCGCCATGCAGCGGACACCTGGTGGAAGCGGCAGCCCAGGCTTGTGGCAGAAGAACAGGACAGCACAGGCGTGTGGCAGAAGAACAGGGCAGCACGGTTCGACCGATCAGGGTAGACGCGCTACCGGCCGTCACGCACGAGGGCCCGGCGGCACGGTGTCCGGCCAGGCCGGTGCCGCCCCCGGCCGCTGCCATCGGCGACACGGAGACCGGCCCGGCTGCCACCGGCACGGATCGACGCCATGTCCTTGACGCGGTGTCGCGGATACGAGCAGACTGCCAGAACCCTCCCGAACGGCATGCTCCCCCTCAACGCCCGACCGCCCGGGCCGCACTGCGCCGCCACACGCCGGGACCTTTCGGACGCGCTCGTCGAGGAGACGGGCGCTGCTGCACAACCGCCGACCACAGCCGACCACCCGGCCCATGTCTTCCGCCCGACGCGTCAACGTGTGCGACCACCGTGTCCGGCGGCGCGGCAGCAGACGGACCACGGCCACCGGCCAGGACGTGCTCGCCGCAAGGCATGACCGCTGCTCACCAAGCCGGTCACGATCGTTCGTATGCCGCGGTCGGGATCGCGTCCCGTCACACCGTCGGCGCCTGCGAGACCCCGGACACCACCAGCCGCTCCGTTCGCGCGCAGGCGGCGGACCGAGAGGCGACCGGCCGGGTCCGCACAGGCAGTGCCCCGCCCGCCGGGATCGCCGCGGAAATCGCGCCGGTGTCCTGGCCGGTCACCAGGTGCTGTCGGCACCAGCTCGCGAGGATCTCGGCCAGCGGGTGCCAGGGACGGTCCAGCGGACCGGTCAGGGTGAGGCTGCGGGTGACGGTCTGGGCCAGCGGCACCATGACCAGCTGGTGGTCCAGCATCGTCGCCGTCAGGCCGGGCACGACCGACACGCCGATTCCGCTGCGGACCATGCTGAGCAAGGTCCCCATGTCCCGTACCCGGTGGCCCTCGGGCAGGGGCCTGCGTGCCAGTCGGTACGCCTGCCGGACGTACTTCTCGCAGCCCCCGGTCGACACGATCAGGGGGTCGTCGTCGAGATCGGCGACATCGATCCGCGACTCGGCGGCGAGCGGGTGGTCCCGTCGCAACAGCGCCTGGAAGGTGTCGGTGGACAGCAGTACGCCCTGCTTGGACGGTCGGCCGACGAGGACCGACAGCTCGACGGCGCCGCACCGCAGCCACTCCTCGACCTCGCTGTCGTCGCCTTCCAGGAGCACCACGTTCAGCCGCGGGAACGCTTCCTGCCAGCGCGCCAGGAGGGTCGGCAGGATGCCCTGGCAGGCCGTTGGCGGGGCGGCCATCCGTACCGTCCCGGACGGTTGCCGGTTGCGCCGGGCCGTCAGTTCGCAGATGGCCGCGTGCGCGGCCACGGCCTGCCGGGCCGGAGCGAGGATCTGCTCACCGAACGCCGTGGGGCGGGGCCGACCGGTGCGGACCAGTACGGACGTGCCTAGGGAACGCTCCAGCGCGGCCACCGAGTGCGACACCGCCGACTGGCTGATACCGAGCTCGTCCGCCGCACCGCTGAAGCTGCCGCTGTCGAGGACGGCGAGAAAAGCGCGTAAGTGCGTGATGCCGACGTTCATGAAAGCCTCTCAGCTGGCCCGGCAGATCATTCAAAACCCTCATGATGCTGCAGGCCAGAACGGGTCGCAACCACGGCCGGGGAGGGCACGCCCGAGCCCGCGAACCTCCGGCCGCGCGCTGCCGGGGCCGCTCACCGCCGGCGCGGGCGGCGGCCCGAGTCGACAGAAGACACGAGTGAGGTGGCAGTGAATGACCAGCAGCCCGGTTCGGTCACTCCTCGTCGATCCGGCACCGCACTGCTCCACTGCTCCAGTTGCCGGCCCGTGGGCTGAGCCGCCTGGCTGCCTGGCCGCATGGGCCAGGCAGCCACGGGGCGTGGCGAGATCCTGGAGGAGGGCGGGCGTCCGATGGTCCGGGTGGACGCGTCGATGACTGGGCCGGCGTGCCGCCGACGGTGATCCGGTGGCCGGAGTGCCGCCGACGGTGAGCCGGTGACCGGCGTACCGCGCAGGTGTCAGTGGTCCGCCGGGTGGCGACGGTGCCCGGTGCGGCGCGGGCCGTGGCGGCAGGCCGCGCTTCGAGGTCAGCCGGCGGTCAGCGTGGTCCACTTCTGGTTGGTGCCGCCGGTGCAGTCCCACAGCTGGAGCTGCGTGCCGTTGGCGGTGGAGAAGCCCGGAACGTCGAGGCAGCGGCCGGAGGCGGCATTGCGGTAGCCGCCGTTGTAGGGCTGCCAGACCTGGTTGGCGCCGCCGTGGCAGGACCAGATCTGCACCTTGGTGCCGTTGGCCGTGCCCCCGCCGGCGGCGTCGAGGCACTTGCCCATGGAGCGGAGGGTGCCGTCGGTGTAGGCGGACCACACCTGGTTGGCGCCGTTGCCGCAGCTCCAGGTCTGGACGGCGGTCCCGTCGGCGCTGTTGGCGCCGTTGACGTCCAGGCACTTGCCGGCGATGCCGGACTGCACGCGCGTCGGGGCGGGGGCGGGGTTCTTCAGCCATCCGGCGTTGTCCGCCGACTGGATGCCGCGGTAGAAGGCGTCGGCCATCTTCTGGTAGCCGGCGTCGTTGGGATGCAGAGGGTCGGCGAGGTCGGCCGTGGTCAGGCTGCTCATGTCCACGTACGCGACGTGCTTGCCCGCGGCCCGCGCGTCATCGACGATGCGGGAGGCGGCCTGGTTGTACGCGCCCCGGAACCGCTCCTCCGAGGCACTGGTGGACACGACCAGGGAGGCGACGAGGACGGTCGCGTCGGGGACGTCGGCGGTGACCTGACCGACCAGCGACCTCAGCCGGGCGATGGCGGTGTCGGCTTCGGAGGCCCCCTGGAGGTCGTTGGTTCCGATGTGCAGCGTCACGACGTTGGGCCGGTAGCGGGTCAGCGAGGCGTCGGCGAGTGCGGCGATCTGGTCGATCCGGTATCCGGAGTGGCCTTCGTTGTCGGGGTCCGGCATCGAACCGTTCCGCAACGTGCCTACGAAGTCCAGCGGATGGCCGTCCGCCGCGAGCTTGTTCCACAACGGCCCCCGATAGCCGTTGCCCGTGCTGCCTCCCACGCCCCAGGTTATGGAGTCGCCCAACGGCATGAGACGCAGGGGTGTGTTCGAGGCGGCGGAGGCAGGTGGCGTACCGGCCGCCAGGACTCCGAGCGCGGCAGCGACAAGGGTGACCAGGGTGAGAATCCAGGTCTTTCTCATGCAGACGTCCTCTTCTGACTCTTCTGGGAGCGATGGCTGAGGCGACGGGGGCTGTACGCCGTTCATGCAGGCGGCTCGGCCGTAGCGCTGTCCCGTCGGCGTTGCACGGTGGCCCGGTCAGCCGGTCGGCGGGTCGGGGCTGCTCCGGGTTGGCATATCCGTGTGCCGTTCTCCTTGCGTGGGCCGTCGGTTGCTGTTGCTCGCTTCGTGTGTGCGGAATGACCGGGTCGGCTCATAAGTTCGTGATATCGAACACCGGTTGACCTATCGAGCAACCTGGATGATAGGCGGTCGAGGGAACTCGTCAATCCTTCCTGCATCATTCGTCTCTCGATTCGAAACATTCGCGGTGGGCTACGCCTCCACTTCTATGGGCGCAATGGGGTAAAGCCCGAGTTCGGCGCCCATATGCGACCCTGGTGGGCTGGGTGGTGAAGTCCGGAGGGTGGGCGGTGTTGACATGTTCGGAGGTCTCTCTAGCATCCATGAGGATCCAACTTTCCGAATGCCGTTCGAAATTGCGAACCTCGCTTCAGTTCGATGTCATGAGCCTGACATCCCAGCCACCACCCCCTGCACCACCACCGCCCCGCACCACTCCGCCCACCACCCCACGCGTCACCCGCCGCCGCTCACGGCGTGACGTTCCCACGGGAAAGGAGCCCCTGATGCCCAGACGATCAGGCGGACGACTGCTCCGCCTCCTCGCGACCGCCGTGCTGACGGTCACCGCGTCCCTCACGGCCGCCTCGCATTCCACCGCCTCGGCCGCGCCGGGCAGCCCGGCCCTCACCCCGCCGCTGGGGTGGAACAGCTGGAACAGCTTCGGGTGCGGGATCACCGAGGCCCAGGTCCGCCAGGCCGCCGACGCGATGGTGTCCTCCGGTATGCGGGACGCCGGCTACCGGTATGTGGTGGTCGACGACTGCTGGTTCGACCCGCAGCGTGACGCGCAGGGCAACCTGCGGGCGAATCCCACCAAGTTCCCCAGCGGGATGAAGGCGCTCGGGGACTACATCCACGGCAAGGGCCTGAAGTTCGGCATCTACCAGGTGCCGGGCGAGCGGACCTGCGCGCAGGCCACGGGCTCCTATCCGGGGTCGACCGGCAGCAAGGGCCACGAGGCCCAGGACGCCGCCACGTTCGCCTCGTGGGGCGTGGACTACCTCAAGTACGACTGGTGTTCCTCCAGCGGCACCCGTGAGGAGCAGGTCGCGCGGTTCACGCTCATGCGCGACGCCCTGCGCGCCACCGGCCGTCCGATCGTCTACAGCATCAACCCCAACAGCCTGCACGCCATCACCGGCGCCACCTACGACTGGGGCCAGGTCGCCGACCTGTGGCGGACGACCGAGGACCTGCTCGACATCTGGCAGAACGGCAACACCAACAGCTACCCGATGGGCGTCGGCAACGTCCTCGACGTCACCGCGCCGCTGGCGGCGCAGTCGGGCCCGGGGCACTTCAACGACCCGGACATGCTGGTCGTCGGCCGCCCCGGCCTGTCGCTGACCGAGTCCCGGTCCCACTTCGCCCTGTGGGCCCTGCTGGGAGCCCCGCTCATGGCCGGCAGCGACATCCGCACCATGTCCGCCGACGTGAGTGCCGTCCTGCGCAATCCGCGTCTGCTGGCGGTGAACCAGGACCCGCTGGGCGCGGGCGGGCGCAGGGTGCGCGACGACGGAGCCACCGAGGTGTTCGCCAAGCCCCTGTCGGACGGTTCGGTCGCGGTGGGACTGTTCAACCGGACAGCGGGCGCCGCGACCGTCACCGCTTCGGCCGCGCAAGTAGGCCTGACCGGCGGCCCGTTCACCCTCACCGACCTGTGGACCGGCGCTACGTCCAACACGTCCGGGCCCATCTCGGCGAACGTCCCCGCGCACGGCGTGGCCGTGTTCCGGGTGACCGGGGGCAGCCCGCTGGCGGCCACCACCTCGCGTCTGCGGGGCGGCGCGTCCGGCCGCTGCGCCGACGTGGACAACGCTTCCACGGCCGCCGGCGCCACGGTGCTGCTCTGGGACTGCCACACGGCCGCGAACCAGTTGTGGACCACGTGGGCGGGCGGCGAGATCCGGGTCTACGGCGACAAGTGCCTGGACGCCTACGACCAGGGAACGACCAACGGCACCCGGGTCATCACCTGGCCCTGCAACGGCCAGGCCAACCAGAAGTGGACCCTCGCCCCCGACGGCACGATCCGCAACGTCCACGCCGGCCTGTGCCTCGACACCACCGGCGCGGGCACCGCCAACGGCACCCCGCTGGCCCTGTGGGCCTGCGACGGCCGGACCTCCCAGAAGTGGTCCCGCCCATGAGCGACCCCGCCTACCGGCCGACAGCTCGGCCGTCCGTCAACGTCCCGAGGAGGCCACGATGACGATCCCGGTTCGGCTGTCGTCCGCCGCCGGCACGAGACTCAGCCGGGCAGTCGCCTGGACCATGGGTCTTCTGCTGGCGTTCGCCGTCGTCCCCGCCGCGCTGCGGCCCACGCCGGCCAGGGCCGACAACCCGATCGTGCAGCACGTCTACACCGCGGATCCGGCCCCGCTGGTCCATGACGGACGGGTCTACCTCTACACCGGGCACGACGAGGACGGCTCCACCTACTTCACCATGAAGGACTGGCGTGTGTGGTCCTCCGCCGACATGGTCAACTGGACCGACCACGGCTCACCGCTCAGCCTGGCCACCTTCAGCTGGGCGTCCGCCGACGCCTGGGCGGGCCAGGCCGTGCAGCGCAACGGCCGGTTCTACTGGTACGTGCCGGTGAAGAACCGGGCCACCGGCCGGATGGCCATCGGCGTGGCCGTGTCGAACAGCCCCACCGGCCCCTTCCGGGACGCCCTCGGCCATCCCCTGGTGGAGAACGGCGAGATCGACCCGACCGTCTTCATCGACGACGACGGCCAGGCCTACCTGTACTGGGGCAACCCGAACCTGTGGTACGTCAAGCTGAACGCCGACATGACCTCCTACTCGGGCGGCCCCACCAAGATCCCGCTCACCACCGCGGGGTTCGGCACCCGCACCGGCGACCCCAACCGCCCCACCCTGTACGAGGAGGGACCCTGGGTCTACAAGCGGAACGGCCTGTACTACCTGGTGTTCGCGGCCAAGTGCTGCTCGGAGTTCATCGCCTACTCCACGGCGCCCGGTCCGACCGGGCCCTGGACCTACCGCGGCACGGTCATGCCCACCCAGGGCGGCAGCTTCACCAACCACCCCGGGATCGTTGACTTCAAGGGCAATTCGTACTTCTTCTACCACAACGGTGCGCTGCCGGGCGGCGGCGGCTTCACCCGCTCGGTCGCGGTGGAGCGGTTCTCCTACAACGCCGACGGCACGATCCCGACCATCGGCATGACCAACGCCGGCGCGCCGCAGATCGGCACGCTCAACCCGTACGTACGCCAGGAGGCCGAGACGATCGCCTGGGGATCCGGGATCGAGACCGAACCGGCCGGCGAAGGCGGAATGGACGTCGGCTGGATCGACAACGGCGACTACATCAAGGTCAAGGGCGTGGCCTTCGGACCGGGCGCGTCCTCCTTCACGGCGCGCGTGGCCTCGGGCAGCGGCGGCGGCACCGTCGAACTGCGGCTGGGTTCCCCGGGCGGGACGCTCGTGGGCCGGTGCGGTGTGCCGCACACCGGTGGCTGGCAGACCTGGACGTCGGTGACCTGCCCGGTCGGCGGCGCCACCGGAACCCAGGACCTCTACCTGCGGTTCACCGGCGGCAGCGGCTACCTGCTCAACGTCGACTGGTGGCAGTTCACCCCCGCCACGTCCTGACCTGACACAGGGCGATGCCCCGACAGAAGGGAGCCGCACGATGACAAGGACGAGATCCCTCTCATGGACCGCCCTGCTCGTGGTGCTGACGGTCCTCGGCATGGCCGGCACGGCCCTGGGCGCAGCCGCTGCCGCACCCCTCGGCGCCGCTGCCGCGAGCCCCGGATGCGGCAAGGCCCCGACCCTGACGAGCGGTACGTACACGATCCAGAGCAGCGGCAAGAACCGGAGCTTCATCCTGAAGATGCCCGACGGCTACGACCCCGGCCGCGCCTACCGGCTGGTGTTCGGGTTCCACTGGCTGGGCGGCACCTCCACCGACGTCGCCACCGGCCGCACCGTGGACACGGGCACCTGGGCCTACTACGGGCTCCAGCGACTGGCGGACAACAGCGCCGTCTTCGTCGCCCCCCAGGGTCTCAACAACGGCTGGGCCAACACCGGAGGGGAGGACATCACCTTCGTCGACGACATGATCCGGCGGATCGAGGCGGACCTGTGCGTCGACCAGACACAGCGCTTCGCCCTGGGGTTCAGCTACGGCGCCGCCATGTCGTACTCGCTCGCGTGTTCCCGCGCGACGGTCTTCCGCGCGGTCGCGGTCCAGAGCGGCGGGGTGCTCAGCGGATGCGGCGACGGCACCCGGCCCATCGCCTACCTCGGAGTGCACGGCCTCAGGGACAGCGTCCTCGGCATCTCCGGCGGACGGGCGATGCGGGACCGGTTCGTCAGGAACAACGGCTGCACCCCGCAGAACCCGCCCGGGCCGGCCCAGGGCAGCCTGACCCACCGGGTCACCGCCTACTCGGGCTGCTCGGCCGGGCACCCGGTCGTCTGGGCCGCGTTCGACGAAGGGCACATCGCCGCTCCGCAGGACGGGGCCCCGGGCGACAGCGGCTCCAGGACCTGGCTGCCGCAAGAGATATGGACGTTCTTCACACAGTTCCAGACGTCCACCCCGCCCCCGGGTACGACGGCCTGCCAGGTCGCCGGCACCGTGAACGCGTGGAACACCGGCCTGACCGCGAGCCTCACCGTCACCAACACCGGCACGACCGCGATCGACGGCTGGTCTCTCGCCTTCACCCTGCCCGAGGGCCAGACCATCACCTCCGGCTGGAACGCGGACTACTCGCCCGCCTCCGGCCGGGTGACGGCCAGGAACGTCTCTCACAACGCCACCATCGCTCCCGGCGCGTCGGTCGCCATCGGCTTCCAGGCCACCCACAGCGGCAACACTGCCGCCCCGGGCTCCTACGCCCTCAACGGCGCGGCCTGCGCGACCACGGGGAGCACGCCGCAATGACCGGAGGCCACTGAGCGATAACCGGTGCACGCCCGCCGCGCACCGGTTCCTCCTGGGCCCTACCGCGCACTCCGACAGGAGGCCGCTTCGCCGGACTTGTCGCAGCGAACAAGCCATTCACCTGGCGAGTCGACACCGTATTTTGGGATCGCCGGCCGAGCACGGCCGACGAGCAGCTAGGATCACGGCATGGTTACGGCTCGGTCGTCCTGGCGCGTGGTCAGGGCCCGCTCTGCTGCGGGTCCGCTGCCGCACGTGGTGGCCCTGGCCGTGCTCCTGTTCGGCATCCTGATGGCACACGGGGTGCACGTGGACGGTGACAGGGACCACCTCCCCATCAGCACAACGGCCAACGCGGCCCTGCCGGCAGACGGCCCTCGCGCCGCGATCCTGGAGCCCGTGTCGTCCTTCGCGACGGAACACGAGTGCCGTCATGGCGGCCACGAGCCCTGGCATCCCGGTGAACAGTGCTTCCCGGGGCAGCCCCAGCAAGGTTCCGCCCTGGCATCGCCCTGTTGTGCGGCGCCGGTGCGCGCATCGACGAGTGCCGACCCCGCCTCGACGCTTCGAGGCCCGGCCGCAGGCAGGACCATAGACCAGGCGTACCCCCCGGCTCCAAGAGCAGCCTCCGTGGTGCGCCAGGTCTAGGAGTACGAAGTCCGCCAGCCGGTCTGCCGGTTGTCACCGGTCCGGGCCGACTGTTTCCGCGCGACGAGCGTCGTATCCCGTGCTCAGGACGGGCGTCCCGTTCGTCGAACCGTCCTGCCCCCACCCCATGTTCGCGCCTCGCTCCGTCCTTCCCCGCCGGAGACGTGGCAGCAACACGGAGGACCTGTGCCGACACATCTCTGCCCGCCCGCACCCGCCTCACCGGCCCGCGGCGGCTCGGTCCGGCGGCGCCGGCCCGACCCGGTGATCCGCGGCATCCTCGTGGTGGCGCTCATGCTGTGCGCCGTCATTCATCACCTGCCGCAGGAAACACCCCGGGCGGTGGCCGTACCCGCCGCCGCATCCTCGATGGCCGTCAACGGCGACCCTCATGGGCCGCACGTCCCCCACGAGGCGGAAGACTGCGCGGCTGCCGTGATCGTCCGTACGGTGGGCCAGCCGACGGTGGGATTGTCCCCCGCTGCCACGGTCCTGATCGTGCTCGTCGCCGTGCCCCCGGCGAGGGGAAGCCCCCTCCTACGGCATGTGTCTCGCAGACGTCGCCGCACGCGAACCGGCCGCCTGGCGCTGGTCCGTACGTCCCGGTGGCGGATCTAGACCACTCGCTCGCAGCCGGCCGACCACCCCGGCTGCCGCGCACCCATGACCCCGGCCGCGGACCCACGGCCCGCCCGTCGCCATGGGACGCGAGATGAACCGCATCGTGCATTCACCGAGCGAGAGTGACACCACAAACATGCATGCATTGACCAAGGCCGCGGCCACCTCGGGCCAGTCCGCACTGTCCGGCCTGGTGGGCGACACCCCGCTGCTGTGGGTGTCGGAGCCGCTGGCCCCGGCCGGGCGCGGCTTCTGGGCGAAACTCGAAGGTTTCAACCCCGGCGGCATCAAGGACCGGCCGGCCCTGCACATGGTCGAGCGGGCCCGGACCCGTGGCGACCTGCGGCCCGGCGGACGGATCATCGAATCCACCAGCGGGACCCTGGGCCTGGGGCTGGCACTGGCCGGGATGGCCTACGGCCACCCGGTCACCCTGGTCACCGACCCGGGACTGGAACTGCCCATGACCCGCCTGCTGACCGCCTACGGTGCCCAGGTCAACGTCGTCTCCGAGCCCCATCCCACGGGCGGCTGGCAGCAGGCCCGCCGCGAACGCGTGCAGCGGCTGCTCGAACAGCATCCCGGCTCCTGGTGCCCGGACCAGTACAACAACCCGGACAACGTCGCCGCCTACACCCCGCTGGCCCTCGAACTCGCCGTCGAGCTGGGCCACATCGACGTGCTGGTATGCAGTGTCGGCACCGGCGGCCACTCGGCGGGCATCTCCCGCGTCCTGCGGCAGCTCTGCCCGGAGCTGACCGTCGTCGGCGTCGACACCACCGGCTCGACGATCTTCGGGCAGCCCGCACGCCCCCGCCTGATGCGCGGGCTCGGATCCAGCATCTACCCCCGCAACGTCGCCTACGAGCAGTTCTCCGAAGTGCACTGGGTCACCCCGCACGAGGCCGTGTGGACCTGCCGCCAACTGGCCGCCTCGCACTACGCCACCGGCGGGTGGAGTGTCGGCGCGGTCGCGCTGGTGGCGGGCTGGCTGGCCCGGACGATGCAGGCGGGCGCGCGGATCGCCGCCGTCTTTCCCGACGGACCGCAGCGATACCTCGGGACGGTCTACGACGACGACTACTGCGCCGCCCACGGCCTGCTGGACTGCCCACCGGCGCCCGAACCGGAGGTGATCGGCCGCCCGGACGAGAAGGAGGCCACCAGCTGGACCCGGTGCACCACCGTGCTCGACCCCCTCACCGCGCGGGGCGCGGGGCGCGGGGCCGCCGGGGACCCTGCGGGCGCCGAGTCCGCCCCGTTGGAGGAGGGCCGGTGAAGGGACTGCTCACCCAGGTCCGGTCCTACGAACGCGGCGCCAGGCTGTTGATGGTGAACCAGTTCACCATCAACCTCGGGTTCTACATGCTGATGCCCTACCTGGCCGCCCACCTGTCCGGAACGCTGGGACTGGCCGGCTGGACCGTGGGACTCGTCCTCGGGGTGCGCAATTTCAGTCAGCAGGGCATGTTCCTGGTCGGCGGGACGCTCGCGGACCGGCTCGGCTACAAGCCGATGATCGTCGCCGGGTGTGTGCTGCGCACCCTCGGCTTCGCGACCCTCGGGCTGGTGGATTCGCTGCCCGCGCTGCTCGCCGCCTCCGCGGCCACCGGACTGGCCGGGGCGCTGTTCAATCCGGCGGTACGGGCCTATCTCGCGGCAGACGCGGGGGAGCGCAGGGTGGAGGCGTTCGCTCTGTTCAACGTCTTCTACCAGGCCGGGATCCTGCTCGGCCCGCTGGTGGGCATGGTGCTCACCGGGGCGGATTTCCGCGTCACCTGCCTGGTGGCGGCGGGGATCTTCGCCCTGCTCAGCGTCGTGCAACTGCGCGCCCTGCCTGCCCGGCGGGCTGACGACGCCAGGCACCAGCGGAGCGACGGCGCTCCGGGCGTACTCGCCCAGTGGCGGGGCATTCTCGCCAACCGGCCGTTCCTGCTCTTCTCCGTCGCCATGATCGGCTCCTACGTCCTGTCCTTCCAGGTGTATCTCGCGCTGCCGTTGGAGGTGCGCCGGCTCGGCGGCGACGGGGAGTTCGGCACGGCGGCGGTGGCGGCCCTCTTCGCCGTCTCCGGGCTGAGCACGATCCTCGGCCAGACACGGGTGACGGCGTGGTGCAAGGCGCGGTACGAACCCGGGCAGGCGCTCGTGCGCGGGCTGACGGCCATGGGCCTGGCCTTCGTCCCGCTGCTGTCGGCGACCGCCGTGCCCGTGCCGGAGTCCGGGATCGGACTGTGGCTGCTCGCGGCGGTGCCGCCGACGGTCGCCGCGCTGCTGCTGGCAGCAGGCACGATGATCGCCTATCCCTTCGAGATGGACACCATCGTCCGTCTCTGCGGTGACCGCCTCGTCGCCACCCACTACGGGCTGTACAACACGATCTGCGGCATCGGCATCACCCTGGGGAACCTGGGCACGGGCGCCGCCCTCGACGCCGCCCGCACGGCCGGGATGGCCGCACTGCCGTGGATCACCCTGTCCGCGCTCGGCCTGACCTGCGCAGCCGCCCTGTACGGTCTGCACCGTACCGGGCGACTGGCGGCGCGGCCCGCGTCCGGGCCGGTGCCCGCCACCGCCTGACCCACCGGCCCTCCGGCCCGGGGCGGGCATCCCAGGGTGCCCGCCCCCACTGCTCCCTCTCCGGGGGCCGCCCCGTCGCGACGCCGGCTCCGCAGGACGCGGCGAAGGCGGTAACCCCCGGGCCCCCGGCGAGCGGGCATCCGGGAGTGCGGAAGGTTCGTTCAGGCGGAGGGGCGGGGCTTGCGGCGGCGCAGTGCGAAGACGGTGCCGCCACCGGCGGCGATCAGCACGGCGGACGCGCCGACGACCGTCGCGGTGCCGTCGGTCGTGCCGGTCTCGGCGAGGTCGGAGCCCCTGGCCGCAACCGATGGCGCGCTGTTGGTCCGCATGGTCTTGTCGATCCAGCCCGCGTAAGCGGGCGCGCTGGTGTAGAGGCCGGGGCCCTGGGAGCACGGCACCTTCGGGGCGCCGGGCCCCGAGGTGACGCCGACCAGCTCCCAGCGACCGTCCCGTCCCTTGTGGACCTGCGGTCCGCCCGAGTCCCCGAAGCACGCCATCGCCTTGGGCACGGTGGTGACCGTGCACAGCCGGGTCCGGTCCGCGTAGCCGGGTGCGCACTCGGACTCGGCGCCCCTGCGGGTGCTCAGCTCCTGCAGCCGGTCGGGGAACTCGAACCCGGTGTCGACGGTGGTGCCGAAGCCCAGGATCCGGGTCGGTGTGCCGGGCGGCCCCACCTGCTCGGCGATCTCGATCGGTTGCCGGGCGACCGCGCGGTCCAGGCGTATGAGCGCGATGTCGTTCTTGTTGGCGGCCTTGTCGTCACCGTTCACATAGCCGGGGTGGACGAAGGTCCGGTCGATCTTCCGTACGGTGCCGCCGGACGTGCGGTGTTCGCTGCCGATCCGCACGATGCCGGCCAGTTCGAGACCTTCGCCCCGTACGCAGTGAGCCGCCGTCAGCACCCATTGCCGATCGATCAGCGATGCCCCACAGTTGCCGTCGTGCAGGCCCTGGTCCGGGGCGGACGCCGGGATGACCGCCATGAACGGATAACTCCCGGTGGAGTCGGTCCCGTTGACGATGGCTCCGGCGCTGCCGGACAGGACGGTGACACAGGCCGCGGCGGCGAGGGCGCCGACTGCGGCGGTGCGGGCGGTACGGTGGCGCGGCGGCGCGAAGCTGAACACAGAGGGTTCCCTTTGTTGCTCGGTGGGTCCGTAGGCGTCCAGCCTGGCCGGGCGAGGTCTGCCGCGCCATCCGGGCAACGGGCCTGGCGAGGGTGTGGCCAGCCCCCCTTCCGCACGGGGGGAGAACCCGGGGGGCCGGCGCGCGACCGGGCCGCGCGGACCGTACCCGGCCCGCCGGGGGAGCGGTGCTCAGGCCGGGGGAACCGGGTCACATGAGCTTCCGGCGGCCGGTCTCCTTCTTGAGGCCCCCCACGTTGATCGGCTGGAGGATGACGGTGATGGCGCCGACCGAGAAGTGCTGAACCGGGCCGCCGGTGTTCCGCCCGTGGAAGCTGTGCGGCAGCGCCTGTCCGTTGGTCGGGTCCGTGCCCGACGTATACATGTCGACGATGCCCTCGTACCCCTGACGGGCACGTGCGTCGTTGCCGTCCGCTGCCTGCTCCACGGTGATGCGGTCGTCGCCGTCCTGGGCGACCACGGCCGCCACATGGTACGGCCACCCGCTGGTGTTGGCGGGGGTCTCGAAGTCCCCGTGCCAGGCGGTCTCCACGATGGCGAACGCCTGACCGGGGGCCGGACGCTCCTCGCCGTTGGCGTGGGGACCGCCGGGCCTGGCATTCGCGTAGGCCACGGCGCCCTCGGCATTCTCCCGGTCGCCCAGGCCGAACTGGTTGCCCCCCAGGGCGAATTCGCTGGCGTCCTGTCCCAGCGCCAGCCGCTGCTGGTGCATGATCTCCTCGGCGGTGTGGGCACAGTCCGCGAGGAAGGACGTCTGCGGTTCGTACTCCGCGTACACGCGCCCCGCGATCTCCCCGCTCTGCCCGGTCGGCGTGCAGTACCGGGGTGCCGGGGCGCCCTCCGCGACCCAGATGACCGTGGTGTCCGCCCCGGGGGTGACGGTCATGAGGTAGAGGCCGTTCTGCGAGACCCGCACGGGCCCCAACTCCACGGTGGTGACCTCGGAAAAGCGTTGCAGGGTCGTCGCGTCGGTGCCGTGTGCCGCGGAACGGGTCAGGGTGTCGGCTTCCCGCTGTACGGGGGCGCCTTGCGGGCCGGGGCCGTGCTGGACATCGTGCTCGGGCGTCCGCCGCATCACCCGGACCGCGTTGGCCTCGGCCTCGCGCTCGAAGCGGTCACCGGGGTCGGAGACTCTCAGCCCCGACCCGTTGTCCGTACCGGCCACCGGACCCTGGCGCTGCTGGATGACGTGCGTCAGCTCGTGAGCGAGGGTGTGCTTGTCGCCGCCGCCGTCGCCGATGACGATGTGGCTGCCGGAGGTGTAGGCACGGGCACCCACCTCGGCGGCGGAGGCGCGAGCCGCCGAGCCGGTGTGCAGGCGGACGTCGGAGAAGTCGGCGCCGAGGCGGGCTTCCATTTCCCGGCGCAGCGGTTCGGCCAGCACGGCGCCCGGCGCGCGCAGCACCTCGTGCACGGCGGACCGCTGCACCGGGTGCTCCGTGGGCCGTTGGTGGCCGCAGTCCGGACCGTGCTGGTGCCGGTCCTGCTGGAGCATACGGACGACGGCGGCATTGCCGGCGGTGCGCTGCAACCCCACAAGCGCACCGGGCACCCGCCCTTCCGGCCGCGCGGCCACGCCCTGGGCGGGGCGCGGCGGCTGCTTTTCGCTCTTCCTTGGCTCTTGCGCGTGCATGGACTTCCCGTTCGTAGGGCCGGCAGGTGGCTGTGTCCTCCTGCATACCTGGTGCAGCCGGTCGCGGGTGAGGGCTGTACGGGCACGATGCGGTGTCCGTAGGGGCAGTGTTCCGGCGCGGACCTGTTACAGCCGGTTCCCCACGAAGAGTGAGCCCGGGGCCGTACGACGAGCGAGGACCGCGTGCGCGTACGGGAGAACCGGGTCAGGGGTCATCGGGCGGGAACGGGCGCGGTCTTCTTCCGGGCGCGGTAGGCGGCGGCCTTGATCTTGTTGCCGCAGGACTCCATGCCGCACCACTGCCGTCGCATGCCCCGGGAGCGGTCGATGTAGACCCGCGTGCACTCGGGATTGCCGCACTCCTTCATCAGCGGGACGTCCGGGCCGCTGAGCAGCTCGACGGCCTGACGGGCGACGGTCGCCAGGGCCTGCGCCGGGGTCGCCTCGTTGTGCCGGCCCGCCATGGTGAGCTGTGGCGTCACCGGAGTCT
Organism: Streptomyces nogalater; assembly: GCF_039532885.1. Lineage (NCBI taxonomy): Bacteria > Bacillati > Actinomycetota > Actinomycetes > Kitasatosporales > Streptomycetaceae > Streptomyces > Streptomyces nogalater. The sequence goes on from NZ_BAAASM010000022.1 coordinate 27,305, forward strand.
TGCGTGCCGCGCTGTTGACCACGGCGAGTGCCTGGCGGTCGAACTCCTCACCGAGGCGCCGGTTGGTCACGAGGCGGTAGACGGCCTCGCGCACGGTGATCGCCTCCCGGACGTCCTCCTCGTCGCCGGGCGTGATCGTGTCCACGAGTCCGGACTCCAGGTACCAGGCGTTGAGCCGGTCCGGCGTCACGAACATCTCGAACCGGGTCGAGCGCCGGGCACGCAAGGTGGCAGCGAAGTCGAGGGCCGGGTGTCCGCATACGAAAACATGGTCAAGGTTCACATCACCATCTTGACAGGTGACTGATGTGGAGGGCAAGAACCCGTCACCGCTCCGGGTGGTGCCACGCCAGGGGGCACCACCACCTGCGGCGCCTCCGGCTCAGGCCCCCGGCCGGCCGTGGCCGGGTTTCGCCCGCCGTCCGCCTCCTGCGGTCAGCCGGCCCCGCCTGGCTCCAGCCGGAGCTCCCGGCCCTGCCACCGCCGCCGCAGCCAGCGGTCGTGGCTGGCGACGACGATGGCGCCGGGACCGGGGCCCAGGGCCTCCTGCAGTTCGTCGCACAGCCGAGGGGAGAGATGGTTGGTCGGTTCGTCGAGGAGCAGCAGCTGGGGCGGACGGGCCACCAGCAGCGCCAGCGCGAGCCGCCGTCGCTGTCCGGCGGACAGCTGCCCCACGGGCTTGTCCAGGTCCGCCTCGTGCAGAAGTCCGAGCGAGGTCAGTGGCACCTGCTCGGCCCTGGCCGCGCCCAGCGACAGTTCATAGGTGTCGCGGACCGTGCGTCCGGGCCGGTCGAACACGGTGTCCTGGGTGAGCAGCCCCACCGTCAGCCGGCGCCGCCTGCGCACCTCGCCCTCGGCCGCCCGCCGCCCGGCGAGTACGGCGAGCAGCGTGGACTTGCCCGCCCCGTTGCCGCCGGTGACCAGCAGCCGGTCGGTCGCGGAGATCTCCAGCGCGTCCAGCGCGAGCCGGCCGGGCACCCGGACGTCCCGCAGGGCCACCAGCGGCTGCGGTCCCTCCTCGACCCGTGCGGCCGGCTCCCCGGCCGTGAACCGCAGCGGGCGCGGCGGCTCGGCGACCTGGGCGCGCTCCAGCTCCTCCAGCCGCCGGGTGGCGTCGCGCACCCGGCGGGAGATCTGGTTCTGCACCCGGCCGGCCCGGTGGCCGTAGCCCATCTTCTCGTTGTCGGTACGGCCCCGGTCCGGGGCGACCCGGTGCGCGGTCACGCCCGCCGCCTGCCGCAGCTCGGCCAGCTCCTGCTGCTCCTCGGCGTACCGCCGCTCCCAGCGTCCCCGCTCGGCGCGCTTCTCGCCGAGGTAGGCGGTGTAGTTGCCGCCGTAGCGGACCGGGCCGTCCACCGCCGGGTCGAGGTCGACGAGGTCCGTGCAGACGGCGTCGAGGAACGCCCGGTCGTGGCTGGCGACCACGACCGCTGCGGGCAGGTCGCGGATCCGCGCCTCCAGGAAGGTCGCGGCGTCGTCGTCGAGGTGGTTGGTCGGCTCGTCGAGCAGCAGCGCGGACGGGCGTCGTACGAGCAGCGCGGCCAGGGCGAGCCGCCCGCGCTGCCCGCCGGACAGCGAGCCCAGCGCGCGGTCGTGGCCGACCGCGCCGAGTCCCAGCCCGTCCAGTACGAGGGCCGCGCGGCGGTCGGCGTCCCAGGACTCCCGGTGCTGGGCCTGCTCCAGCCGCCTGCCGTAGGCGTCGAGGAGTTCCCGGTGGCGGGGGTCGTGCTGCGGGACGCGGGCGAGTTCCTCGCCGAGCCGTTCCAGTTCGGCGAGGTCCTCGCGGGCCTCGCGCAGCGCCTCGTCCAGCACCGCGGCGACGGTGGCGTCCGCGTCGTAGGGCATCTCCTGGTGGAGGAAACCCAAATCCGCGGGGCGTGAGACGCTTCCCGCGTCGGGTTCGTCGACGCCGGCGAGTACCCGCAGCAGGGTGGACTTGCCGACACCGTTCTCCCCGATCAGGCCGATGCGGTGGCCGGGGGAGGCGGTCAGGGAGATGGTGTCGAGAACGCGCCGGCCGCCCAGGGTGCGGACGAGGTCGCGGGCGAGCAGAGCGGGCTGGGGCATGGGGAACCGTCCAACGTGTCGGGTGGTCGGCCCGCCGGGCGCGGAGCCTCGGACGCGGGCCACGTCGCACGCCGGAGCTCACCCCACAGGGGCTCCCGTCTCCTTCAGCACGCCGTCGGCCAGCCGCAGCCAGCGGTTCACGCCGATCGCGGCCAGGAACCGTTCGTCGTGGCTGACCACCAGAAAGGCACCCTGGTAGGAGTCGAGCGCGCTCTCCAGCTGGCCCGCGCTGACCAGGTCGAGGTTGTTGGTCGGCTCGTCGAGGAGGAGCAGCTGGGGGGCCGGCTCGGCGCACAGGACGCAGGCCAGGGTGGCGCGCAGCCGTTCGCCGCCGGAGAGGACGCCGACGGGCAGGTGGGCGCGGGCCCCCCGGAAGAGGAAGCGGGCGAGCAGGTTCATCCGCTCCGCCTCGGGTCGCTCGGGGGCGAAGGCGGAGAAGTTCTCCGCCACGGTGCGGTCCAGGTCGAGCAGGTCCAGGCGCTGCGAAAGGTAGGCGATCCGGCCGTCGTTGCGCTTGATCTGCCCGCTGTCCGGGGCGAGGTCCCCGGTGATGAGCCGTAGCAGGGTGGTCTTGCCGGCGCCGTTGGGTCCGGTGAGCGCGATGCGCTCGGGGCCGCGGACGGTCAGGTCGACGCCGCCGTCGGCGAAGACGGCGCGGCCGGCGTGGTGGACCTGCATGCCCTCGCCGAGGAAGAGGTTGCGGCCGGCGGGCACGTTGGTGTCGGGCAGTTCCAGGGTGAGGCGCTGTTCGTCGCGCAGCGCGCGTCCGGCCTCGTCGAGGCGGGCCTTCGCCTCGCTGACGCGGGAAGCGTGCATCTGGCCGGACTTGCCGGCCGCTTCCTGCGCCCCGCGTTTCATGTTGCCGGCGAAGATCCTGGGCAGGCCGGCGTTCTTGAGGTTCCGGGAGGCGTTGCTCATACGGCGCTCGGCGCGTTCGCGGGCCTGCTGCATCTCCCGTTTCTCGCGCTTGAGTTCCTGCTCGGCGTTGCGGACGTTCTTCTCGGCGGCCTCCTGCTCGGCGCGGACGGCCTCCTCGTACGCGGTGAAGTTGCCTCCGTGGAGACGGAGTTCCCCGCTGCCGAGTTCGGCGATGCGTTCCATGCGGTCGAGCAGGGCGCGGTCGTGGCTGACCAGCAGCAGGCAGCCGGTGAAGTCCGAGAGGGCGTCGTAGAGCTTGTGGCGGGCCTCGGCGTCGAGGTTGTTGGTCGGCTCGTCGAGCAGAAGGACGTCGGGGCGCTTGAGCAATTGGGCGGCCAGGCCGAGGGAGACGACCTGGCCGCCGCTGAGGGTGCTCAGGGCGCGGTCCAGGGCGAGGCCGGCAAGGCCCAGCCGGTCCAGCTGGGCGCGGGTGCGCTCCTCGATGTCCCAGTCGTCGCCGATGGTGGTGAAGTGCTCCTCGCCGACGTCGCCGGACTCGACGGCGTCCAGGGCGCGGATCACCTCGGCGACGCCCAGCACCTCGGCGACGGTCAGGTCGCCGGTCAGGGGGAGGCTCTGCGGGAGGTAGCCCAGCGTGCCGCCGACCGACACCGAGCCGGTGGCCGGCTTGAGTTCACCGGCGATCAGCTTGAGCAGGGTGCTCTTGCCGGAGCCGTTGGGGGCGACCAGTCCGGTGCGGCCGGTGGGCACGGTGAAGGACAGGTCGTGGAAGACGGGGGTGTCGTCGGGCCAGGAGAAGGAGAGGCTGGAGCAGACGATGGCGGCGTCGGACATGAAGAGACCTCGAAGGCACGGAGGGCAGAACAGAGACCTCTGCCCTGGGCAGACATGGGGAAAGGGGTACGACGAGACGGGCCACGTCGGCGGCGGCGCTTCTGTCGCGCCGGCCGGTGGCCGTCAGATCCGGATCTCACCCGGAGATGTCGTCTTCACCCACCACGTCTACGACTCCTCGATCACTCGGTCAGGTCGTCGGCAGTGTAGCAGGAGTTGTCCCGTGCTCCGCCTGCCGGTGTGTGCCGTTCACACGTGTACGGGTGCGCGATGCGCTGTTCGCCCTCTTGTTGACACCCCGAGGGGCCCGTGCCACTATCGTCACCACTTGAACCGGTGACGACACCCCTCATGGGAGTTGTTCACACGTGTGGGCCGAAGGAGCACACTGACCATGGCAGGAAAGCCGAAGCGGAGGGCCGAGGGCGCACCGGTCGGGCGGCGGGCGATGCTTGGCACGCTCGGCGCGGGCGCCGCGGGGCTCGCCGCAGCGCCGTATCTCCAGCGTGGCTGGGAGGGATTCCTGGCCTCCGCCTCCCAGGTGGACGCCACGGGCCTGACCGGTCTGCTGCCCAACCCGGGCGGCTTCCGGTACTACAGCGTCGTCGGCTCGGTGCCGCACAAGGACGCGACCGACTACGAACTGCGGATCGACGGCCTGGTGGACCGGCCGAAGACCTATACCCTCGGCGATCTGCGCGCGATGCCGCAGACCCGGATCGTCCACGACGTGCTGTGCACGGACGGATGGCGGGTGGACCGGACGCCCTTCGAAGGGGTCGGGCTCGCGGACCTCCTCGACGCCGCGGGCGTCCGCTCCTCGGGCGCCGCGGTCCGTTTCACCTGCTTCGACGGCGCCTACACCGAGAGCCTCACCCTGGAGCAGGCCCGCCGCCCGGACGTCCTGGTCGCGCTGAACATGCAGGACAAGCCCCTCACCCACGCCCACGGCGGACCGGTCCGCCTCTACGTGGCACCCATGTACTTCTACAAGTCGGCCAAGTGGCTGTCCGGCATCTCGGTCACCGACAAGGTCGTTCCCGGCTACTGGGAGGAGCGCGGCTATGCCGTCGACGGCTGGCTCGACGGCGAGGACCGGCACGGCGACGCGGCCTGACGGCGCGGGCCGGGTCCGCCGCTTCACCACCGCCGAGCGCCTGGTCCACCGGAGCACCGGCTACCTGATGCTCCTGTGCCTGGTCTCCGCCGCCTGTCTGTACATCGGGCCGCTGGCCCTGCTCGTCGGCCGGCGCCCGCTGATGGTCACCGTCCACGAGTGGTCCGGCATCTCGCTGCCGCTGCCCCTCCTGTTCGGGCTGCTCTCCGCCGAGTTCCGCGCGGACCTGCGCCGGCTGAACCGCTTCGCGGTCTACGACCGCCAGTGGCTGCGGGCGGTCCGCAGACGCCGTACGGCGCCCGGGGCGCGTCCGGCCGGGAAGTTCAACGCGGGCCAGAAGCTCTACGCGGGCTGGATCGCCGGCGCCGTCCTGGTGATGATGTCCACCGGCCTGCTGATGTGGTTCACCGCACTGCTTCCCTTCATCTCCCGCACCAGCGCCATCTTCGTCCACGACCTCCTGGCCTGGGCGATCACCTTCGTCCTCATCGGCCATATGCGCCGGGCCCTCGGGGATCCCGAGGCGAGACTCGGCATGCGCACCGGCTACGTCAGCCGCTCCTGGGCGGAGTCCCGCCATCCCCGGTGGCTGAAGGAGGAAGGGCCGGGTGCCGTGACCGGTGAAGCGGATCAGGCATGACATGTTCCGGCTGCGCACCAAGCTGCCCCCCACGCTGCCCGCGTTGAGCCGCGGCGTCGCGGGACGTGTCCCGGCTCGGACCTGCTGCTCACGGGCCACACACATGTGTGTGCCGCCACCGCCAGGCACACACCTCTTTCCTGGATGGAGAACCAATGAGAAGACTTCTGACCGTCCTCGCGGCCGGTGTGCCGCTGGCCGCGGCGGTGTACCTGCCGACCGCGTCCGCCGAGTCCCGGAGTTCCGCGTCCGCCCCGCTCGGCTGCACGACGGCCTCGGTGAAGGCCCTGTCCGGCACCCGCGTCGAGTCCGTGACCGCGGTCCGCCAGGACGGCGGCACCATCCACGGCGGCGGCATCCTGGGCGGCACCGTCACCGGCGTACCGGCCTACTGCGAGGTGACGGTCACCCTCACCCACCCGGGCGACGGCGACCACGCCGGAATCCGGACCTGGCTGCCCGTCACCGGCTGGAACGGCCGCCTCCAGGCGCTCGGCGGCGCTGCCTTCGCGGCCGGGGACAACGGCGTCGGCCTGGCCACCGCCGTCAAGAACGGCTACGCCGCGACCACCACCGACGCGGGCGTCGGCGACGCCCTCGACGTCGGCTGGGCCCTGAACGGCCAGGGCCAGGTCAACTCCGCGCTGCTCAAGAACTTCGCCTCCCGCTCCCAGCACGAGGCGGCGGTCGTCGGCAAGGCGGTCGTCGACGCGGTCTACGGCAGGCCGGCCTCGTACTCCTACTTCACCGGCTGCTCCACCGGCGGACGCCAGGGCTACATGGAGGCCCAGCGCTACCCCGACGACTACGACGGCATCCTCGCCGACGCGCCCGCCGTCAACTGGGACCGTTACGAACTCGCCACCCTGTGGCCGCAGGTCGTCATGAACAACGAGAAGACCTACGTGACCGGCTGCGAGCTCGACGCCTTCACCGCGGCCTCCGTCAACGCCTGCGACACGCTCGACGGCGCCAGGGACGGCCTCGTCAACGACGCCTCCCGGTGCGACTTCGACCCGCGCCGGCTGATCGGCACCAAGGTTGTGTGCGAGGGCAGGGAACTGACCATCACCGCCGCCGACGCCGCCGTCGTCCGCAAGATCTGGGACGGCCCGCGCACCGCCTCCGGCAGGAAGCTGTGGTCCGGCGTCCCGGTCGGGGCCGACCTGAAGGGCCTTGCGGGCACCGCGCCCGACGCCGACGGCACCCTCAAGGGCGCACCGTTCCAGGTGCCCGCCCACTGGACGGCGAGCTGGGTGAAGAAGGACCCGTCCTTCGACGTCTCGACCCTCACCTACAGCCGGTTCACCGAGCTGTTCCATCAGGCCGTGGCCGAGTACGGCCACATCATGGACACCGACGACCCGGATCTCTCCGCCTTCCGCGAGTCCGGCGGCAAGCTCCTGACCTGGCATGGCCAGGCCGACCAGTACATCCCGCCGCAGGGCACCGTGGACTACCACCGGCGCGTCGTGCGGGAAACCGGCAGCGCCAAGAAGGTGGACGACTTCTACCGCCTCTTCCTCGCCCCGGGCACCGACCACTGCGGTCTCAACGGCCAGGACGGCTCGGCCGACGGCCTCGCCGCCCTGACCGCCTGGGTCGAGCACGGCAAGGCGCCCAGGACCCTTCCCGCCACGCTCGTCAACGCCGAGGGCAAGCAACTCGAACGCGACCTGTGCGCCTACCCGGAGGTGTCCCGCTACCAGGGCCACGGCGACCCGTCCCTGGCCACCAGCTTCCGCTGCGTCCTCCCCTCCCGACACTGACCGGGCCGGCGACCACCCTCCGCCGAACGCGGTGACCCCGCTCGCGCTGTCCTTCCTCGTCGGCATCACCTGCGACATCCAGGCGGCGGACGGCACCCCTCGCCCGGCGCGCTGCCCGTGTACGCCACGGGCAGCGGCGTGAGGTTCATCCTCCAGGCCCTGCTGCCGGGCTGGAAGTCCCGGCAGCAGCGCGCCGGCACCGTCTGACGGCCGTACTGTTTCGCACGTCCCGGCCCGCCCCCCGTGGCGCGGACCGGGACGTCGGCGTACGGCGGTGGCCGCCGGCCCCGCGGTACGCGGTACCGCACCGGAAGGGACCGAACCGCGAGCCGCGGACGAACCCGGAGCCGATCCACTGTGCCGAGCCCGGCGGGACGGCGGGGCACTCAGGGCGAGCGCGAGGTTGCCCAGCGGGTCGTCCTGGGAGGCGGCGTTCGTCCACGACCAGTTCGGCCGACAGCGCGTGCGACGCGGCCGGGGCAGACGCTGGTCGGGTGAAGCCGCCTGGAGCGCCTGTCCCGCCCAGCGGCGGAAGCCGTGGTGGTGGCGGTGCGGGATGCCGAGGAGTTCGGCGACGTCCGTGGCGGGCAGCGGGACGTGGAAGGCATCGACGAGGTCGGGTTCTCCGTCGTACGACGGGGGGCGCCTTGCAGGCCTGGTCGGTGGCCACCTGCCGTCCTGGTACGTGCACTGCTCCGCAACTCGTGGGCTCTCGCGTTCCGAAGGTCCGGCGTGTCAGGGCGTCGTGGGGAGAACGAGCCGGGCCCCGCGTGGGTCCCGTGCGGGCACGCGCACGGACACGCCGGAGGGGCACGCGCGTCGCAGCGCATGCCCCTCCGGCGTGGTGGGACTCAGCCGTCGCCGTTGAAGATCGTCAGCACTTGGAGCACTTCCAGGTAGAGCCACGCCAGGGTGGCAGTGAGCCCGAAGGCGGCCAGCCACGCTTCCTCGCGGGGGGCGCCGTAGGCGACGGCGTCCTCGACCTGCCGGAAGTCGAGGGCGAGAAAGGCAGCGCCGAGCAGGATGCCGAGCACACCGAAGACGATGCCGAGGCCGCCGCTGTGGAGGCCCAGGCCGTTGCCCGCGTCGAAGGCGGAGAACAGCAGGTCGGCGGCCAACAGCAGAAGGAAGCCGGTCGCGGCCGCGGCGGCGAATCCGGCGAACCGCCGCGTGACGCGGATCCAGCGCATCCGGTAGGCGATCAGGACGCCCGCGGACACCGCGAAGGTGCCGAGCACGCCCTGCACGACCACACCCGGCGCGATGTACGTCGAGGTCGCGCTGGAGAAGACGCCGAGGAAGACCCCCTCGAACGCCGCGTAGCCGAGGATCAGCGCCGGGGACGGAGTACGCCGGAAGCTCTGGACCACCGACAGGACGAAGGCGACGACCGCGGCGCCCACGGCGAGACCGTAGGAGCGGCCGATGTGTGCCTCGTCGACGGGCAGCAGGAGCCAGGACAGCACCGCGGCGAGCACCACGGTGCCGAGCGCCGTCGCGGTGCGGACGACGACATCGTCCATCGTGATCGCGGTCGGGGCCGCGGCCGTCCGCCCGTCCGCGACGACCGCGGGGGCGTAGGGATTGACCGAATGGTCGCCGGCCGGCGGGCCGCCGACGGTGGCGCCCACCGGATGACGCGGGTACGCGCCTGCCGGGGCGTCGGCACGGCCCGCGCCCCAGCGGGAGAAGACCGGGTTGCTGCTCTTCACGTCGTTCCTCCTCGTCCGCCGCGGGTGCGGCCTGGGCGCTGCGTTGCCCTCGGGTGCCCGGGCACACGTGTGCCGGTGACCGCCTATCGGGCCGACGACGACAACCGCGCTCGTCACCACTTTGACGGGTGACGAGAAGGTGGGCAAGTCATCCTCCGCCCGCATCCGGCCGCGTTCAGGCGCCCGGCGCCCCCGGGCCGCCCATCAGTCCCAGCAGGAAGCCGTCCCAGTCCAGACCGTCCATCTCCGTCTCGGCCGAGGTGATCCGATAGGTGGCGTCGAGCCACTCCCTCAGCTCCGCGGTGGGCACCTCGAACAGCGCCTCCACCTCCTGTGATTCCAGGAGCAGCCAGGACGAGGGCCGCTCACCGGGCAGTGTCGGCCACATGCGCACGTCGCCGGAGCCGCTCATCGCCGTCAGTCCGCCGTGCAGGAGTTCGCGGCCGATCCGCCAGATCAGGCTGGGTCCGCGTTCCGTCAGGAACTCGACGGTGATCACCGCGGGCATGTCCGGGTAGAACCGGAACTCCACCTGCACGGCCTGACGGGTGAACTCGTCGAGCATCTGGTCGACGTCCAGAAGCAGCGACGGCACGTGCCGGGGCGCCGACCGCGCCCGCAGCGGTGACTGATCACGGTGCATGACAGGATTTCCCCTCAGCGGTACGAAGTCTGCGCGTCCCACTGTCCGCCGCTCGCCCGGGCCGCACATCGGTCACTTGACGGTCAGGTGGCGGGACTCGGCGCGGCAGTCCACGAAACCGCCGCGGGCGGGTCCCGGTACCTGACGTAAGTCAACGCCCTCCCGGGCGGCTTCCGACGGGGTACCTGTCGTGCACACCTGTCAGGTCACGGGCGGCAGGTCGGGGCCCGTGCCACCGAGTTGCTCGGCCGCCACCACGGGCGGCACCGGCCAGGTCACGCCCTTCGGCGGCCAGCTCTGCCCGGTAGCCCTGAGGAACTCCTCCGGCGGCTCGTACAGCGGAGGCTGGCTCCCGTCGGGGATCATCGAGGCCCACCCGACGCCGGCGGTACGCTCGGTGAACTCGCGCTTCATCGCGTCCAGTTGTTCCGGCTGCTCGATCAGGTCGATCGCGCCGGCCGCGAGATAGCGGGCGGCGGACAGCAACCCCTGGTGGCCGATGTTGGTGGCCGCGGTCGCGGTGGCGCCCCAGTTGTGGTTCGGGATGCCGGGCGGGTAGGCCGCGGACAGCAGTACGGCGGTCGGCGCCTGCCAGCTGACGTCGGCGGTGTCGGTGGCCAGTCCGCCGGTGTAGGCGGCGGCCGGGGGAGCGAGCGGGGTCAGCGAGGTCGGCATGCCGGTCTCCGGCCGGCCCAGTGACTTCTGGATGCTCCTGGCCAGGGCGTGGTCGGCATCGGTGAACCGGGGCGCGCCGATCTGCCGCATGTTGTCGTTGAGCAGCTCCGCTCCGGCCTTGTTGGCCAGCAGGTTCCACGTCGCCGAGTGGAACTTGTGCACCAGCCGGGTCTGGCTGGCCTGCGCGGCGGCCTTGGCGCACTCCACGATCTTGTCGTACAGCACTCGGGCGCGTGCCGGGCTGCCCTCACGGACGAAGAACCAGATGGAGCACATGTCCGGGGTCACGTTCGGGGCGCCGCCGCCGTTGATGACGGCGTAGTGGAACCGTCCGGACGGGGCGACGTTCTTCTCCCGCAGGTACTCCGACATCGTCGCCATCAGCAGGGCACCGTCCAGACCGCTCTTGTTGCCGAGCGGGGTGCCGCCGTGGCCCGAGGCACCGAGGAAGGTGAACGTGGCCGAAACCAGTGCGCTGGTGGTGTTCCAGAACGGCACCGTGACGGTGAACGGGTGCCAGTCCAGGAAGGCGTCGAGACCGTGGTAGACCCCCTCCTTGACCGCGTAGGCCTTGCCGACGAGCTGTTCCTCGCCGGCGCTGCCGAACAGCTTGACCGTGGCCTTCAGCCCGTGGGCGCGGATCGCCCGCGCCACGGCGATGGCGGCCGCGGTGCCGCCCGCGCCGAGGCAGTTGTGGGCGTCGCCGTGGCCGGCGCCGTACGTGGGGCCGTAGGCGTCGTAGTGGTGGACCAGCGGATCGTGGGTGCCCACGCCCTTCTTCTGCGACAGGCCGGGCAGGGCGTCGTACTCGGCGTTGAAACCGAGGACGGGGCCCTCGCTGCCGTACGTGGCGACGAAGGCGGTCGGGAAGCCGGCCGAGCCCCAGGTGACGGTGAAGCCGTTGTCCTGGAGCAGCCTGGCGTGGGCGAGGGAGGACTTCCATTCGCGCAGCGACAGCTCCGCGTACTGCCATACGCGGTCGCTCAACCCGGTGATCGTGCTCTCGTTGGCGGTGATCCACTCCAGCGCGGTCCGCTTGGCCGCGGTGCTCTTCGCCAGCCCCGTGGGAGCCCGGTAGGTGGCGGGGTCGACCCCGGTCCTCTCGTCGTGGCCGAGGGTGGCGGCGAGCACCGGGTCGGCCTGGAGAATCGCGGCGGTGGTCGCGGTGGCGCTCAGTCCGAACATCTTCAACAGGCGTCGACGGCCGGGGTGGGAGTCGTTCATGTCGGTTTCGTCCTCGAAGTCGTGAGGGAGGGGCCGGGAGACCGGCTCCATGACATGTGTTCGTGGCATGTTCACCGTGGAGCATATGTGTCAGCAACGAAAGCCGACGCTAGGTGGCCGGAAACAGCCACCGGACCGGGTCTCGCTCTCCCGTCCAGAGGAAAGGGTCAGACTGAAACATGTGTTAGTCAGGTGGGGGGCTTCTTCCCGCCGTTGATCCTCGTACCGCGCACGATGTGTCAGATCTGCCGCGCTTCCCGCAGCAGCCGGCCGAACTCCGACTTGTCCATGCCCACCCCCGGTCCCGGGGCATCAAAGCGAGGCGGGGGAGCGGTGAGCCGACGCCGTCGCCGGTCGGACCGCGGTGCCCAGGGCGGTGGTGAAGAAATCGGTGAGCTTCTCGACGGCGGGGGCGATGTACTCCTTCTTGTCGTACAGGTCGACGTGGCCGGCACCCGGGATCCGGTACAACTCCTTGGGACCGGTGGCCCGCTGGTGGGCCTCGACGGCCATCCAGGCGGTGACGGCGCGCTCGCCGATGATCTGGAGCATCGGACGGGGGCCGATCAACGGGACCGCGAAGAAGGCGTCGTAGCACGCCAGCCTGTCGATGCTCTCCCAGGCCAGGAACTTGGCGGACCTCTCGTGCCCGCCGCGCGAAGTGCAGTAGTACTCGAAGCCCTCGGCGCCGTGTTCACCGCCGAGCGCGCGGGCCTGCTCCGCCGTCTCCGGGAACATCGTCATCACGCCGGGGTCCTCGCCGCGGGCGGCAGCGGTACGGGCCTGGGCGGCGGAGTCCAGCAGGGCCTGGAAGACGGCCGGGTCCTGGTCGCCCTCGGCCCCGAGGCGGAACTGGCGGGAGGGATCCGCGGTGCACACGGTCGCCACGGCTCCGACCCGGTGGTCGCCGCCGGTCGCGGCCAGCGAGTAGCCACCGGAGGCGCAGATGCCGAGCAGACCGATCCGCTGCGCGTCGACCTCCTCAAGGGTGGTCAGGTAGGACACCGCGGCCTTGAAGTCCTCGACGCGCTGTGCCGGGTCCTCGAGTCCGCGCGGCAGACCGCCGGACTCGCCCTGGTGGGCGGCGTCGAAGGCCAGGGTGACGAAGCCGCGTTCGGCCAACAGCCGCGCGTACGTGCCGGACGTCTGCTCCTTCACGCCCGTACCGGGGTGGCCGACGACCAGCGCCGGGTACGGCCCCGGCGCCGGGGTGTCGGGGGTGTAGAGGTGGGCGGCGATGCCGATGCCGGCGCTGTCGTAGGTGACGGTGGTCCTGGCCATGGGGCGCACTCCTGCGAAGAGGTCGACGGACGGTCGTGACAGTGCCGGGCGGCGGGCCCCTCGGGGGCCGTCGCCCGCCGGGCACACATCCACCGTCCGTCGGCCCCCCGCACGTGCGGAAGAGACAGGTTTCTGCCGGGGAAAGAACCTTCCCCCCTTCGCACGGCCACGTGCGTCGCCCGCTGTGACACGGCCCTACGACCCTGCCGGCATCAGCCCTCGGCGTGCTGGAGGAACCGGATGCACACCGCGCACCCGGGCTCGGCGCACTGCGCCGGCCCTTCCTCGGACAGCTCCAGAACCGAGTGCCGTCGCGCTACACGACGGCGCGGCACATGTCGCGTGCGCATGTCGGCGAACCGACTTCACACATGCTTCCCGGTATCCGGTGAACCTTCCTCCCCCGCGGTCTCGTTCCCCCAGTGAGACGTGCCCGCACCATGGAGGCGAAGGTGAAGAAGGAAGACCTGTTCTCCCCGCAGGGACATCCGGCCCGTCCCGAACACCCGGAGCACCCGCGACGCGGTACCGCACGGGACGCGGGCCCCCTGTCACGCTCCCCGCTCGGACCCTATGTGCTGAACCGGCTGCCGGCCGACCTGGCCGCCGTCACCCAGGGCCGCAGCACGTATGCGCGGCTCGCGGCGGAGCAGTGCCGCGTGCTGAGCGCAGCCGGCGCGGACGACGGACCGCTCGCCGCCGATCCGTCCTGCGCGCCCCTCGTCCAGCTCGACCTGCTGTTCATGCTCAACGGATACCTTCCGGCGGGCCCGGCGGCCTTCCCCCGCCCGCTGCTGGCGGCCCTGGCGGCACAGTGCGACCGGTATCCCTCGCTCGACCCGCACATGAGCTACGAACTGCTCATCGACGTCAACTGCGCCGAATGGGAGACCACCGGGCATATCAGGGTCTTCTCCGACGGAGAACTCGGGCGCCTGGAACGCGACTTCTACCTCGGGCACCATCTGGCGGAACCGGCCGTGCGCGGCGCCTTCGACCGCCTGAGCTCACTGGTGCTGGAGCCCGACGCCGTGGACCCGGCCGCCGCGCTGGAGGAGGCGCTCCGCGGCCTCGACGACTTCCGGCGGTACATGGCGCAGTACGGCAGGCTGCCCAGGGAAGCGTTCCAGGCGTTCCGCCACTATCACATGGGCCATCCCGGCGGCGCCCGCGGCGCGAGCGGCGCGTTCATGCCGAGCGTGCAACTGCTGGAGCTGGCGCTGCTGGCGCCGACCGCATCGTACGAGCTGTACCTCGACCAGTCCCTGCCGTACTTTCCGGCGTGGTCGCGGTCCCTCGTCTCCGAGTGGCGCGAGCGGTCCCGGGGCGGCGACAACGTCGTACAGGCGGTGCTCGACGGCCGTTTGAAGCTCGACCGCCGTGCCGCCGTCGCACTGCTCGGCGTGATCGACACGTTCGTGAACTTCCGTATGGTGCACCTGGGCGTCACCAGGAAGGCGATACCGGAGGCGTTCGAACCGTCCACGAGGCCCACCCGGCAGAGCATCCTCGCCCAGGGCGGCGAACGGGACTTCCTCGGCGGCGTCCGGCCGGGTGACGGCCGGGGCGACGAGCCGGGCACATCAGGCTTCAGCGTGCACAACGTTCTGACGAACGCCGTGCATCGGCTGCTGACGGCACGCCACCGCCTCGCCGAGACGCTCGGCCCCGTCACGGACTGACCGCGCAGCACCACGGTATGACCGCGCAGCACCGCGGATGGACCGCGAAGGACAACACACCGCCCCGCAGCGCCGTACACCGACCCGCGAAAGGAACACCCCATGCCGGACTTCCAGGTGGCCGTCGTGGACGCCTTCGGCACGTCGCACCGCTACGTGGACGCCTTCGCCGCGGCCGGTGGCGCGGTGATCCACGTCCGCAGCACCCCGGAGCTCCTGCCGGGAGTAGCTCCCGTGGACCCGGCGACGTTCAGCCACACGCTTTTCGCCGAGGGGAACCTCGATGACCTGACCGGGAGACTCGCGGCCTTGCGGCCACGCGCCGTACTGCCCGGCCGGGAATCGGGGGTGGAGCTCGCCGACGCCCTGTCGGAGCGGCTGGGACTGCCGTCCAACGGCACGGCGCTCAGCGCGGCCCGGCGCGACAAGTACCTCCAGATCGAGCGCATCCGGACGGAGGGCGTGCCCGCGATGCGGCACCTGCGCACCACCGACGAGGCGGAGCTGCGCGCCTGGCACGCCGGCCTGGGCCGGAACGCGGTGGTGAAGCCGCTGCGCGGAGCCTTGGGCCACGGCGTGCGGTTCTGCGACTCGCCCGACGAGTCGGCCGCCGCGCTCGCGGACCTCCGGAACGCGACGTCCGCGCTCGGCGAGCGGATCACCGAAGTGGTCGCCCAGGAGTACCTCACCGGTGGCGAGTACATCGTCAACACGGTGAGCTGCGAGGGTGTGCACACCGTCACCGACGTCTGGAGCACGGACCGTGTCACGGCCAACGGAGTCCGGGACCTGGTCGTCGCGCAGATCCTGCTCCGCAGCGACGACCCGTGCACCGACGAACTGGTGCCCTACGCCTTCCGGGTGCTGGACGCCCTCGGCATCCGCTACGGTCCCGCCCACCTGGAGATCAAGCTGACGCCGGACGGTCCCCGGCTGGTGGAGGCCGGTGCCCGGCCCTCCGGACTTCCCTACCACGTCGCGGACGCCATCGGCGAGGGACAGCTGGAGTGGGCCGTCGACGCCTACGTCAGGCCGCGCAGATTCCTCGCGCGCGCCGGCACCCCGTACCGGCGCAGGACCGCGGCCGCATGGGCGGCCCTCGTGTCGCCCGCGTCCGGCCGACTGGTGCGCTACCGGGCCCTCGACGAGGTGCGGAAGCTGGAGAGCGTGCGCGACCTGACGGTGCTGGTCCGGCCGGGCGAAAAGATCGCGGCCACCACGTGGGACCTCGCGTACCCCGTCGTGCTGAGTCTGCGGCACCCTGTGGAAGCGGTGCTGCGACGGGACCTGAACACCGTGCGGTACCTGGACGGTTCCGCCATGTACGAGATCGACACCTCCTAGCGGGTGCCGCACCAGGACCGACCGGACCGTCGTACGACCCGGGGACGGATGGCGTGGGCCGGCAGGGCGCACACCTCTTCCTCGTACATGCGGGTGTGCCGCCCTGATCCCTCCTGGATGAGGCAAACACACACATATTTCATGGCCTCTGCCATGTTCGTTCTACACGAGTGAGGACACATGATGTTCGACCGACGTTATCTGCTCCGTGCGAGCGGCGCCGCTGCGGCCGGAGCCCTGGGCGCCGCGGCCCTGCCGTCCCCCGCCGAGGCGGCCGGGTCCGCCCACTTCCCGACGGACTCCGATCCGACCGCGGGTGTCACCCGCACCCTGCTCCAGGAGCACCCCTCGCCCGCCGAGGGCTGGGAAGCCGTGCAGACGCTCGTGCAGATCCCCCGGCACAAGGAGTCGGGCCGGCACAGCCACCCGGGCATCGAGGTGGGGTACATCATCCGGGGAGACGTGCTGATGGAGTTCGACGACCGGCCGCCCCTGCGGCTGCGCACGGGCGATCCGTTCTTCATCCCCGACGGCGTGATCCACAACGCCCGCAACGTCGGCACGGTCACGACGATGATGCTCTCCACGTACGTCGTCGACGCGACCAAGCCCCTCGTGACCACCTACTAGAGAGGCCCGGAAGGACTCCGCCGAGGCGAAGGAGCCCCCACGGCGCTCACGTCCGCGCCGGCCGACGGACCGGCGCGGACGGGGCGGCATCGACGAACCGGGACCTGCGTGCCGAGGCGTAGTGGCAGAAGCCGTCAGCAGGCGCCGGGCCGCACCGAACTGATCTTGTCGTTCCAGTAGGGGTTCGGGACCCTCATGTCGACGATCGAGGTGTGCGCGTAGACGGTGAACCTGTCGCCCGAGTAGTTGTTGTCGACGTACAGGCAGAAGGCCGAGTCGGTGAGGTTCTGCACCGACGAGGTCTTGTCCTGCATGCTTCCGCTGGGAAGCGCCGAGACCTTGCCGAGGTCGCTCTCCGATTCCCAGTAACCGAAGCAGATGTGGGTGCCGTTGTAGTTGATGTTGTCCCAGAGCACGAGGGCGCCGTCGCAGCTCGCGGCCGGCGCCGCCGAGGCGGGGGAGACGCCGAGAGCCAAGGTCGCGACAGCGCCGCAGACCAGAGCCGTGAGGGAACGAACGAACATGGCTGTCCTTCCGGTCAGAGGTGTGACACGACGGCCCGTCGGTACGAGGAGGGCCTTCCGTGTCACCGGGCCAGTCTGTACACGGTTGTGGCGGGGCCCGGGGTTCACACGAATACGTCCCGCGGGTCAGACGGTAGGACTTCATGGCGGCGTCGCGGCTGTGGCGCGGCCCGACCGTCGCCGCCGGCACCAGGTGGCCCGGCACCAGGTGGCCCGGCACCCGGTGGCCGCCTCGACGCTCACGGCGCGGCGAGGCGCGCAGCGGCGTCTGCTCCAGCGCAAGGGCGCCGCTGGTGCGGACCGGCTCGCGCGGCCACGGGCCGGACCGGTCAGGCAGCCTCCGGCCGCACGACGGCACGCAGCTTGCGCAGGGCGTTGTACTGACGGCTCTTGACGGTGCCGACCGGAACTCCGAGGATGCCGGCGGTCTCCTGGAGGGTGCGGTCGCACAGGTAGATGTGCACCAGCACGGCGCGGTGTTCGGCGGACAGCTTGCACAGGAGCGGCCGGACCACGAGGCGGTCGTGCACCGCCTCGGTGCACCCGGTACCCGACACCGGGTCGTAGCAGGCGTCCCCGACGACCTCCCTCCGGGCGTGCGGCTTGCGCACCCAGTCGATGACCAGGTGCCGCGTCACGGTGAAGAGCCAGCCCCGCACGGATCCCTCCATTCCGAGCAGACGGTCGATGCTCCGCCAGGCGCGGATGATGGCCTCCTGCGCGATGTCCTCGGCGAGTGCGCGGTCACCCAGCATCTTCTCGGCGTACGAGACGAGACCGTCGCGGTGTTCCCTCATGATGACGCCGAGCAGGTCGGATGGGGACACAGCGGTGAGGGGGGTAGCCATAGCGTTCTGAACCATCCTGGTTCTGTGTCGTGAGGCGGGCCGGAGGCCGGGTGCAGCCTCGGCAACTGCGCTGTGGACAGGGCGAGTGTCAGACAACCGCCGCATTTGTGTCGCGGCCGTGCCGCGCCGGGCCGCTGACAGGCACGTGTGCATCGATGGTCCGTGCGGTCGAGAGGACATATGTCACGTGCTCATGTCCCTCATGTTCCGTGTGCGGGGCCGCCCAGGAACCTTGTCGGCCGTCCGGCCTGCCGTGTGCCGGGCCGGAGAGCTGATCCGACGAACCGTTTGGTGTCGACACTTGTCTGCGGCGGAAGCCTCGGCGTGGGTACCATGCGCAACGTCATCCATATCGAGGGAGTGAACGGTTGTGACGAGCCAGTCAGCCGCCACGCTCCGGTCGCGGTACGTGGTACAGGCCGCATCGGACCTGGAGGAGAACCGCCGCCTACAGCAGGAGCTGACAGAGCGGATCAAGGTGTTGCAACAGCAGGAGGCGCTCCTGGAGGACATCCTGAGCCTCGCCCAACGGTACGAAGGGTTTGCGGATCCCTCCCGTCTGCCCGAGCAGATGCAGGACGAGCCCGTCGTCGCCAAGACGAAGCCCGCTTCCCGGGCCGCCTCACGGCGTTCGTCATCGGCGAAGACCGCTCCGGCAGGCAGGACCGCGAAGGCCGGCGCGAAGGGGAAGCCGCGTCAGCCTCTGCTCGGTGATCTGCTCACCGAGCTGCTCGGCCAGTACAAGGAGCCGCGCCTGGCGAAGGAATTGCGGGACGAGCTCCTGCAGAAGTACCCCGACCGCAACCCGACGCCTCAGGTCGTGCGGAACACCCTTGAGTCCCTTGTCGCCAAGGGCCGCATCCGGCGTCACAAGCAGCAGCGTTCCGTCATGTACACCCTGGTACAGCCGGCGCCACGCGGGACGGGTGAGGCCCGCGCCGATGAGGGCCGTACCTCGTAGGGCCGACGCTCCCGGGTTCCAGTCGGCGGACATCCGATCGCGATACGCCAGGGCGACCTCGGCGCCCAGCGACTTCCTGACGGCGGGGGCGAGACCGGGAGCGGGACGTGCACGGCCGTCGTGCGGACAGCGCCGGGCGCGGCCGGGTCTTGCCAGGTTCGCAGACCCAGCAGAAGCACTCGCCGCCGACCTCCGGTACATGATCGTCGGCCCAGAAGCCCGCTGTCGGCGATCACGGTGCTCAGACCGGCGGCGGTGCGCTACGCGCCGCCCTCGCCGACCGGGCCCGCGCCTGTCACGACGACGTCGTTGGTCCGAGTGTTCTCGGTCGGACATCACAGGAAGTCCCGGGCCGCCGGACCGTATCCCGAGAGGGCCACGCTCGCCGACCAACTCCACACCTGCGCGGCGTCCGGCCAGGCAGGTGCCTGCGGGACTCTCGCAGCGCCGGCTCGCTGTTCGCCGGAGCCGGCAGCCGCCCGGTCGCGGGTGCCGTCTGCCCTGTCACGGACGACAGTTGCGCGGACAGGCGCAGCCGGTGCACGCTCGACGCCCTCAGTTACCCCTTCGGCCAGTGACGTCGAGGGTGTGGGGACGGAACGGCGGTGTCCGGTCTTCCGGGCGAACGGGTGCGTGATGGAGGCCATGTCCTGCCCTCGCTCTTCGGTAGGCGCCGCGGGTGCGGCGGGGGAGAGGGGAGCGGGTCCCGTGCCGGGGGAAGTGCACGGGACCCGCAGTCAGGGGATCAGGCGGCAGCCGTGGCGTTGAGGACGACAGGGATGTTGCCGCGCGTGGCCTTGGAGTAGGGGCAGATCCGGTGGGCGGTCTGCGCCAGTTCCTCGGCCGTGGCCTGGTCGACGCCGCCGAGGACCGGGCTGAGGACCGCGGAAAGCGAGAACTCGCCGTCGTCGCCGTGGGTGAGGGTGATCTCGGCGGTGATGCTGGTGCTGGTCAGCCGTATCTCGCGGGTCGTGGCGGCCCGGCGCAGTGCGCCGAGGAAGCAGGCGGCCCAGCCGGCTGCCAGGAGTTGCTCGGGGTTGGTCGCGGTGCCGCTGCCACCCAGCTCCTTGGGGAGGGCGAGGCCCGTCGCCAGAAGGCCGTCGGAGGAGCGAACGTGACCGCCGTTGCGGCCCTCTCCGTCGACGTCGACGACGGCGGTGTAGCTGACTGTCATGACTGGGGCTCCCCATCTGATCCGAACAGATCTTCGCCCGCCTCCCGTGCCGGTCACTTCACGAGTCACCGGTTGAGGCGGTGACGTCATCCTGGCAGCCTTCTCCGTCACCCGTCAAGCCGGTGACTCGTCTCCGTGTGCCCAGTCGCTGGGGCCTGGCCTCCACACGCTGCCGGGAGCGACCTCGCCGTCTTGGAGGCCGTGACGCCACGAGCAGGCTGCGGATCTCCCCGCCCGCGGTCAATCCGAGGGTGCCGCCGGACCGCGCAGCAGGTCTGCGGCGGTGGCGTCCCAGTCGACCCCGGTGAGCTCCTCGCCCGCGGGTACGAGTGAATAGGTGTGCTCCAGCCACGCCGCCAGTGGCGGAATGGGAAGTTCGAACAGCGCCGCCATGTCCCCGGAGACCAGCTGAAGCCGTGCGGTGGCCCCCTCTTCCACGCTCGACGGCCACATCTGGACGTCACCGAGGCCGCTCATCGCGTACAACCCCTGCCGCAGGAGGTCCCGCCCGATCCGCCACAGGACCCGCGGGCCGCCCTCGACGAGGAACTCCACGGAGACGGTCAGGGGCAGCTCCGGGTCGTACCGGAACTCGGCTCTGACCGCCTGCCGGGCCGAGACGTCCAGCACACGCTCGATGTCCAAGGTCAGCCGCCGACGACCGTGCGGTGCTGTTCGGGGGTCCTGTACACGTGGCTGGTTGCCGCTCATGACGGGTGGATCCTTCCCTGCTGCGGAGGCTGGCCCGACCCACTCTCGCCCGCGCTGGATCGCCGTACATAAGTAACTTGACCGTCGAACACCACTGCCATGTCGGTTCTCGCCCCCGACCGGCGTCCGCCGGGCGGACCGCCGTCCGCTCCGGCGAGGCCCCCTCGGCGGCCTTGAGGGCCGGCCCGGGCTCGTGCGCGGCGAGGGCCGCCGACATTACGTCATTCGACTGTCGTCGCCGGCCCCTGCCTGAACGATGCTGAAACAGCCGCCGGTGCGCCGGTGCCAATGGTCGTCGTGCTCGGAGGAGCCAGCCGTGAAACGTACCCCCGTCGTCTTCATCCATGGCGTGTGGCTGCACGCGCTCTCCTGGGAGTCGTGGACCGAGCGCTTCGCCGACAGGGGATTCCTCGCCCTCGCGCCCGGCTGGCCGGGGGAGGCCGAGACCGCCCGGGACATGCGCACGTCACCGGAGCCACTCGGTCGTATCGGTCTCGACGCGCTGACCGACCACTACGCCGCGATCGTGCGGTCATTCGATGTCGCGCCGGTGATCGTCGGACACTCGGTCGGCGGACTCATCGCACAGCACCTCATCGCCGCCGGTGTCGGCCGTGCCGCCGTCGCGATCGCCCCCGCCCCGATCAACGGCATCCCGCTGCCCGCGTCCCCCGGTCGACTGCCGCCGCCCGACCGGTGCGACCCCGCCGACGAGTTGGTGACCCTGTCGCCGGAACAGTTCCACCACGTCTTCGCCGGCACACTCGAAGCCGAGGAGTCCGACCGGCTCTACGACCGCTACGTCGTCCCGGCACCGCGCCGCCTGCTCGCCGACCTCGGGTGCGCGGGTGCGCCCCGCAGCCCGCGCACCGTGGCGGACGTCGGGAACCCGGCCCGCGGCCCGCTCCTGCTGATCTCCGGGCAGGAGGACAGACTCGTACCGGACGAGGCCACCCGTGCCGTGTTCAAGCAGTACGGCGACACGCCGGCCGTCACCGACCTGAAGCAGTTCGCGGACCGGGCCCACTCCCTGGTCGTCGACAGCGGATGGCCCGTCGTCGCCGACTACGTGCTCGGCTGGCTGGAAGAACACGGCATCCGGGCCCACCCCCCGCGGGGCTGACGCGCCGGAACCCGAAGGCGCCGCCGGGAACCGCCGCCGGCTGCCGCTGTCAGGTGTCCTGGCCGTCGGGCAACTTGCCCAGGGCGTCGCGCAGTGCGGCGCGGGAGGTGATGCCCAGCTTGGGGAACACCCGGTAGAGGTGTGAGCTGACCGTGCGCGGCGACAGGTGCATACGCGCACCGATCTCCTTGTTGGTCAGACCGCCGGCGGCGAGGTCCGCTATCCGGCGTTCCTGCCAGGTCAGGGTCGCCGGGTGCGCCGAGGAGGCGAGCGGGGGCGCTCCGGCGGCCCGTAGTTCGGCCCGGCTGCGTTCGGCCCAGGTGGGGGCGCCGAGACGTTCGAAGGTGTCAGTGGCGAGGGTGAGGGTGAGGCGGGCGGATTTGCGGCCCTGGGTGTGGCGTAGGTGGATGCCGTGGGCGAGGCGGATACGGGCGAGTTCGTAGGGGAGGGCGGCCGCGGCGGGGTGGGTTTCGGCTTGGTGGTAGTGGTGGCCGGCTTCGCCGGGGTCGGTGGCGGTCATGGCGAGGGCGCCGTGGGTGAGGACGGCGAGGCGGGGGGAGATGTGGGGGAGCCGGGCCTGTCGGGCGGCCAGGGCGTGGGCGCGGGCTTGTTCGTGGCGGCCGGTGTGGAGGGCCGCTTCGACGAGGTCGAGGAGGGTGCGGGGGGCTTGGTGGGCGTAGGGGGTGAAGGAGCCGGGGCGTGTGATGCCGATGGCGTGGAGATAGGCGGCTTCGTAATCGCCTTCCGAGAGGGCGGTGGTGGTGCCGATGGCGTCGGCGATCTGGGTGAGGAAGCCGACGCCGCGGGGCCGGGCCCAGGCGTCGACGGTTGCCTGGAATCGGCGGGCGCGGTCGCTCTGGCCGCGCATCGCGGCCAGCAGGCCCAGATACCCGCGGGCATGGTGCGCGAACAGCATGTGGTGACGGGCCGTCGCCAGGTCCAGGCATCGCTGCCCGGTCCGCTCGGCCTCGTCCCACTCGCCGACCGCCATCTGGTCCAGCATGATCTGGTGCAGCATCGTCATGCTGGTCGCCATGGCCCCCGTCTCGGACTCCCGGTCCAGGGCGCGCTGCAGCAGGGGCCGGTACTGGCTGAGGATGTCCACGTGATAGGCGGCGACGCCCAGCCGCGTGATGTCCCACGGCTCGGGTTCGCGCAGGGCGGCGAAGGCGCTCGCCACACGTTCGCGCACACCCGCGCCGCGCCGTACGACGTCCCCCCAGGCATCCTCGTAGATACGGGAATGGGCGGACACCCGATCGCCCAGGGTGTCGAGCAGCGCGTGCGTCCGCTTCCACGCCGCCTCGTCGCTCGCGTACTGGTTGATGGCCAGCAGCAGGTTGATGAGTCGTGTGAGCGCCTCGTGCGGGTCCTCGCCGCTGTCGTCCCGAAGGTTCTCGATCGCCGCGACGACGTGACGCTGCGAGAACCGTACGTCCCCGTGCTCGTACAGTGCCGCGTAGGCCGCCGCGATCACCGAGGCGGGGGAGTGGGCGCCGCCGGGCGCGGGGTCCGAGCCGACCAGTTGCCGGGCCTGGCCGAGCAGGCCGGCGTGACCGGCGACGAACGCCGCGTCGCCCAGCCGCCTGGACCGTTCCTCCGGCCGCTCGCTCAGCTCCGCCGCGCGGGTCAGCCAGGACACGGCGACCATCGCGCCGCCGCGCCGGGTCACCGACTCGGCCGCCGCCTCCAGCGCGGCCGCGACCTCCTCGTCCGGGTCGACCGTCGCGGCCGCCAGATGCGTGGCACGCCGTTCCACGTCGCCGCGGTGCACCCGTGCGAGGGCCGCGTGCGCCGCGCGGCGCTCGTTGGGGGTCGCCAGCTGGACGACGGTCGAACGCACCAAGGGGTGCCGGAAGACGAAGTCGCCGCTGAGCGGATCGATGTCCAGCAGGCCGCTCGCCGCGGCCTCCTCCGCGTCCAGCATGCGGTAGCGCGTGCCATGGTGGCGCCGGGCCGCCGCGCCCGCTCCGACGCCGTCCAGGGCGCCGCGCAGCAGCTCCGTGCGCACGGCGTCGCCCAGTGCTTTGATGCGGTCGCCGTACACCTGCTGCAGGCGCTGGGGCAGGGGGACGCCCGGGTAGCCGGCGAGGGCCTCCGGGTCGTCCGCCGGGCGGTTGTTGCGCAGCACATGGGGCGGCAGTTCCAGCAGAGCCAGCGCGTTGCCTTGGGCCTCGTCGAGCACCAGCCGCCGGATCACGGGGTCCAGCCCGGGGTGACGCAGGTCCAGGAGCTGCTCGGACGCCTTCTTCGACAATGTGGTGACCGGAAGCTGGGGCAGCGCGGCCGTGTCGAAGCCGGAGGACACGTCGGAGCGCAGGCCGACGACGAGCTTCACCGAGCTGCCGGTGAGCCGTCGCCCCGCGAATCCGCACACCTCGATGCTGGAGGTGTCGAGCCACTGGCCGTCGTCGAGCACCAGCAGGAGGGGTTGCTGAGAGGCGGCGAGCGAGAGCAGGTCGAGGACGGCGATGCCGAGGGTCATGACCGAGGGGGGTGGACCCTCGCTCCGGCCGAAGACGACGTCGAACACCTGCCGCCGGCTGTCGTCCAGCCGGTCGATGTGCGGGAGCAGCGGGTAGAGGATCTGGTGCAGTCCGGCGAACGGCAGCTCCGACTCGGCCTCCACACCGGCCGCCCGGATCACTCGGTGCCTCCCGCCCGCGGCGAGGGTGGCGACGTGCTCCAGCAGGGCGCTCTTGCCCACGCCCGTGTCCCCGCGCAGGACGAGGGCTCGGCCCTCGGCGGCCGTCACGAACTCGGACAGCACCGCCTGCTCGTGCTCACGGCCGACCATGGTCCCGGCGTCCCACTCCATCGTCCCCCCTTTCCGGCGGCCGCCCCCGCAGCAGCCATGTGCCGATCTGACGCAAAAGACTAGGTGTCGCCGGGGGATTTCGACACCGGGTATGGCGAGGATGTTTGATCCGGTCCTGCCGGAGGCAGCCGGCGGGCCGCCCCTGTCCCACGCGGCGAGATCGATACGTGTGAGTCAATCCGGGTGTGTTCCCTCGTATGCGGCCGGCCGTGCCCGGGCCATCACGCCGGATGCCATGTCGCGGGCCTGTTCACCATCGGGCCCGGCCGCTGCCGCCACTGGGGTCCCACGCGGTCTTCGGGGGCCGTACCCACGGTGCCGCGCGCGCCATGGGTACGGCATGCCGTACATCACGGGAGAGGCTTTTGCGGGGCCCGACTCCAGGGCCGAGCCGCCCAGGCCGCCGCGAGGAAGAACCGGCCCTGGGGACAACACCGTATGACGAGGGCGCCTGCGCCGCGCCCGGACCGCTGGGGCCCCGTCGTCCTGTCAGGACGCGCCGAGGCCGTGCAGCAGCGTGTCGACGACGATGTCCGCCGCCCGGCCGGGGCTCAGTTCGGGCCGCTGCCGGGACACCAGGTGCATGAGGTCCGGCAGGAGCGCGCTCGCCCATCCTTCCGGCAGGCCGGGCCGCAGAAGCCCCTCGTCGGTGGCCCGTTCGAGGAAGGCGTCCACCTCGCGGACGGCCGCGTCACGGCGTGCGCGCACGCTCTCGTCGGCGAGCATGCGGGCGAGGTCCACGGGCCAGGTGCGGTTGACGGCGATGATGTTCTCGACGTAACGGTGCAGGGCGACGGCCACGGGTGCCTCCCGCAGCCGGGCGTCCTCGATGGCCTTCTCGATGGCCGTCAGCCGGGCTTCGTAGATGGCGGCGAGAAGGTCCTCGCGGGAGGCGAAGCGGCGGTAGACGGTGCGCCGGTCCACACCGGCCTCGGCGGCGATGCTCGCGATGCTCGCGCCCGGGTCGGCGGCGAACATGCGCGCGCCGGTGGTCAGGACGGTCTCCAGGTTGCGTGCTGCGTCGGCTCTCACGGCGTCGAGTCTAGCCGTGGAATGTGGAACCTGAGACAGTTAATGCCTCGTTCCCGTGCTTCTCAACCAGTAATTGCCACATCTGGGCGGCGGATTCCTCGGGTGGTGACATTGCGAGCGTTTACCCCCCGGCGCGCTCTCGGAGAGCCGTTTGAGCTGCGCCATCCAGAGGGTGTTCAGGTGCTGCTCCCAGGCGGGGGACAGCGCGGCGAGGGACGTCGAGGCAGGACCGCGGACCACGTTCGCGCACACCGCGTGGGTGCCGGCCGCGACAGCGGTGAGCAGCCAGGCCTGGTACACCTGCACACCTGCGCCCACCCCCGACCAGCCGAGCCTGCGGGGCGCCACCTGCTCCCCCACGAAGACCTCGAACCGCTGCCCGTGGAACAGCACCTCGTACGTCCTGGCCAGTGCACCGGCCCACGCCTCGGTGATGCCCGGCACCCACTCCGGCCACCTCGGCACATCGGCCAGCAGGGCGAACGCCGTGGCGGGCGGCGCGTGCACCACGGCCTGGACCTGGCAGAAACCGTGGGCCTGCTCGGGCGAGAAACCCGACGGCCAGTGGATGTCCGGAGGGCTGTCCGAGGCGTCGGGCATCCGGCCTCCCTTTCGCGTCGCCGTCGGCGGCTCCAGGGACGGACACCGCAGGGGAAGGCTCCTGAGCCGCTCCGGCGTCCACTGTGCGCGGGGCCCACGGGCACGGCATACGTCACATGACTGAGCGAACGCCGGAGTCGACAGCGCTTCCCCCTCGTCACTCCTCCTGGGCGCGGTCCAGTCGGGAGAGTGCGTCCCGCAGCGCGGCACGGGAACTGATGCCCAGTTTGGGATAGATCTGGTAGAGGTGCGTGCCGATGGTCCGATGGGACAGGAACAACCGTTCCGCGATCTGCTTGTTGGTCAGCCCGGTCGCGGCGAGCGTGGCGATCTGGAGTTCCTGGGCGGTCAGGGTCACGGGCCCCGGCCGCACGGAAGCCGGCGCGGACAGGCCGCTCGCCCGCAGTTCGGCCGCCGCACGCGTGACCCAGGGCTTGGCGCCCAGCCGCTGGAAGGCCTCCAAGGCGTGGGTCAGCTGCTCCCTGGCCTCCGTGGTGGCGCGCAGCCGCCGCAGCCGTTCGCCGTGGAAGAGGCGGATCCGGGCGGCGTCGAAGGGCCAGCGTTCCGGCCCCGGCAGGGCCAGCGCCCGCTCGAACAGGGCGAGGGACTTCTCGCCGGGAGTCGTCAGCGCTTCGCAGCCCGCGACCAGCAGTTCGAGGCGGGGCGACAGCTCGGCCATCGCGGAGGCGCGCATCGCCGCCGCGTGGGCGGCCGCCTCCTGCTCCCGTCCGGTTCGCACAGCCGCCTCGACCAGGTCCATCGCGCCCCACATGGCGATCGGCAGGTAGGGGGCCACGGTCCCGGGCGGGCTGAGCGCGCAGGCGTGCCGGTAGGCGGTCTCGAAGTCACCGTTGCCGAGAACGGCCAGTGCCCTGGCATGGCAGGCGAAGAACCGTGCGCCGAGGACCCCGCGGGGCGTGGCCCACCGGACGATCTCCTCGGTCAGCGCGGCGGCGGTCTCCGCGTCGCCCTGCGCCGCGGCCACGACCGCCCGCACGTACTGGAAGTACCACGCGAAGAATCGGTAGTCGTGGTCCGCGCACAGCGCGAGCCCTTCGGCGGCCAGCCCGGCGGCGTCGTCCCAGCGACCCAGGTGGAAGTAGTCCAGGCCCAGGTGCATCAGCGCGCCCAGATGCCGGCGCACCGGCGCCGTGCCGGCACGGCCCTGTTCCACCAGCCGGCGGGTGGCGAACCGGAAATCCCCGAGCCGGTCGGCGAAGACCGAGGCGGTGCCGACGCGGATCACCCGCGTGGCGTCGTCCCCGACGGCGGCGATCAGCTCCTTCAGCCGGGGCAGGGCGGAGGGACCCGTACGCGCCGGGTCGGCGAAGGTACGCACCAGCACCCACAGCAGCTCCGGCGGTTCGGGGGTGAGCCGGTCCACGAACGTCAGCAACGGCTGCCACAGCGCGGGCTCACCGCCGTACCAGCACAGCAGCACCAACAGGTGCAAGGCCTCGACGAGGGCCTCGTCGGAGGCGTCGTAGCCGTGGTCACCGGACTCGATCGCCCCGGCCAGCAACCGGTAGGCGGTGTCGATGTCGCCGTCCCGGTTGATCAGCAGGAACGCGGACGCGGCCGCCGCGTGCAGCGACTGCCGCCCGGTACCGGGATGGACCAGCCGCGCCCCCGCCAGCAGACGTGAGGCGTCCTCCAGTTCACCGCTGGAGTCCACGCCCACGTACGCCGCCTCGGCCAGCCGGCGACTCTCGTCCGCCGCCGTGGGGCTGAGCCCGGCGGCCCGGGTCAGCGCCGTCACCGCGCCCAGCGCGTCCCCGCGGCGAAGCCTGTGCCGCGCCGCCTCCTCCAGCAGGGCCGCGACCATCGCGTCGGGGCCCCTGGCCGCCTCTCCCAGGTGCCAGGCGCGCCGCTCCAACTGGTCGCCGAGCACATCGGCGAGCGCCTGGTGAGCCCTTCTGCGCTCCGACGCGGTGGCCGGCTCGACCACCGCGGAGCCGATCAGCGGGTGCCGGAAGGACAGCCGCCGGTTGTCCGCCGAGACCGTCACCAGCCGGCTGCGTTCGGCGGGGGCCAGATCGTCGAGGGCGGCCCGGCCGGCCGCGGCGGCCTCGATCGTGGCCAGGTCACCGGTGCCGTCGAGGGCGGCGATCAGCAGCAGCTCCCGGCTGCGCTCGGGCAGCCGGGCCACGCGTGAGGCGAACATGGCCTGCAGGCGCTCGGTCAGGGGTAGCACGGCGGGTACCGCCGCGAGGGTCGCGCGCTGTTCGGCGGAGAGTGCCACCGGCAGCTCCACCAGTGCCAGCGGGTTGCCGCGTGCCTCGGCGGCGATACGGCGCCTGACCGCGGGGGAGACATCGGGGTGGGCCAGAGCGAGCAGCTCGGCCGACGCGGCGTCGTCGAGAGGTGCCAGCCGGCGCTCGGTCAGGCCGCTGGACTCGAAGAAGCTGTCGGAACCCGTACGGGAGGCCGCGAGGAAGCCGATACGACTGCCGACGAGCCGCCGCGCCACGAAACCGAGCACGGCGTTGGTCGCCCGGTCCAGCCACGGCAGGTCGTCCACGACGAGCAGCAGCGGCGTCTCGGCGGCTGTCAGCCGCAGCAGCAGCAGGACCGCGGTGGAGGTCAGCAGGCGGTCGGGAGCGGGCCCGCCGCCGATGCCGACGGCGACCCGCAGCGCGTCGCGGTGGGGGTTGTCCAGGACGTCGAACCCGTCGAAGAGCGGCACGAGGAGCTGGTTGAGACCCGCGTAGCTGATGTCCGCCTCGAACTGCACACCGGCCGCGCGCAGTACCCGGACGCCGTGGTGTACGGCGCCCGCCGCCACCGCGTCGAGGACCGCGCTCTTGCCCACCCCGGCCTCGCCCGACAGCAGCAGGGCCGCACCGTGGACCTCGGTGTTGCCGAGGAAGGAGTGGATGAAGGCCAGGTCCGCGTCGCGTCCGACCAGCCGTGGCGAGGTCGGGCGGACGGTCGGGTCCGGGTCAGTCATCGGGCTGCCTCCAACGGCCGACGTATGGAGGGCCGGTGCCCTGCGCCGGCCTGGCTGTACTGCCCCCAGGATCCGCGCACCCCCCATGCGATCACCGCAGTCTAGAGGACGCCGGGTGTATCGCTCCCGGCCGCTCGCCGGCCCCGGTCCTCGTACGGTGGCCCGGTTCCGTACGCAGCCGAGGGGCGGCCCGTCCGTGCCGTGGCGGGGACGCTGCGGCACGCCAACCGCCTTCTGCGGACGGATCACACGCTGGTGCGGACAGCTGAGCACACCCGGCCCGGGCAGGTGGCGACAGTGCTCGCCGCAGACGCGCCGCGGGTGTGGGTGAGCCGCGATCATGTGAGTGCGGAATATCCGGTATGACCAATGATTGCCTTCGGCCGGAGGACGGGGCGGCACCGCGGCCGCGGAAAAGACGGCGCCCGGGTTCACCGCCGGGGGAGAAGACCGGGCCGCTGCGGAGTCGTGCCCTGCGCCGTGTGCGGGGCCGGATGCCGCGCGGTCCAGGAGGCGAGGATGCGCAGGGCCTCGTGGGAGGGGCTGCCCGGCTCGGCGGTCAGGACCATCAGGCGCTGCCCCGAGCCGTCGGGGCTGGCCCAGGTGTCGCAGTCGAGGGTGAGGTCGCCGACGAGGGGATGGCGGTACTGCTTGGTGCCGTAGGCGGCCGTGACGACGCGGTGTTCCTCCCACCACGTGCCGAAGTCGGGGTCTTGGATGATCAGCTCGCCGACGAGCCGGGCCAGGCGGGGATCGTCCGGGTCGGCCGCGGCTTCCATGCGCAGGGCGGCGACGGCGTCGCGGGCGTCGTGTTCCCAGTCCCGGTGCATGCCGCGGACGTCCGGGTCGGAGAACAGCAGGTACACGTAGTTGCGCCGGTCGGGCGGGACGGCCGAGAAGTCGGTGTAGAGGGCGACCGCGGCCGGGTTCCAGGCCAGGATGTCCAGGCGCTTGCCGAGCACCAGGGCAGGGGTATGGGCGAGTTGGTCGAGCAGACGGCCCATGGCGGGGCGCAGACGCTGGGCGGGCCGTCGGCGGCGTGGGCGGTCGTCGCTCCGGCCGGCGAGCTCGTACAGGTAACTCTGCTGGTCCTCGTCGAGACGGAGGGCGCGGGTAAGGGTGGCCAGGACGGGGGCGGACGCGCGGACGCGGCCCTGTTCCAGGCGGGTGTAGTAGTCCACGCTGATCGCGGCGAGTCGGGCGACCTCCTCACGGCGCAGCCCGGCGACCCTGCGGCCGGAGCCCGCGTCGGGCAGGCCGCACTCGTGCGGGGTCAACTGCGCCCGGCGGGCTTTGAGGAAGGCGCCGAGGCGGGCAGGGGCGTTCATGTCGTTCACCCTTGATAGTCGTTCACCCTTGATATCGGTCGGACACGACGATGCCGGGACCGGCTACCGCCGCCGACCGTCTTCGGTTTCCGCGCCGGGGACCATGTCCGTACCGCGCTCGGCGGCGGCACGCGGCTGCGGGAACCTGCGCGGGTCCGGTCCGGCGGAGCCGGGGGAAGGTCAGCGCACGGTGGCGCGGGCGGCTCGCTCGATGACGTCCGTGACGAGGTGGGGGTGGGAGACGGCGACGGAGTGCGAAGCGGCCACCTCGGTCGTGTGGGCACGGGCGCGCTTGGCCATGAAGCGCTGGGCGGCGACCGGGATGTTGAGATCCTCGGTGGTGACGATGTCCCAGCTGGGCTTGGTCTTCCAGGCGGCGGCGGTGGCCTTCTCCTCCAAGGCGGCCTGGGCTATGGGGCGTTGCTCGGCGGCCATCAGGGCGGCCTGGCCCGGGGGTACGTCGGCGGCGAACTGGTGGCGGAACTTGTCCTGCCGGATGTACAGGTCGGTCGCTGTGGTGCCGTCGGCCTGCCGATAGGTGACCGGGTCCAGGGCGTCGGGGAGCGTGGAGCCCGGGAACTTGCCGGTGAGCTCCAGCGCGGTCTCCCCGGGGGCCGGGAGGAAGGCGGCGACGTAGACCAGCGCCTTGACGTCGGGGTCGCCGACGGCGGCCTCGCTGATGACGTTGCCGCCGTAGGAGTGGCCGACGAGGACCTTGGGGCCCTTGATGTGGCCGAGGACCGTACGCAGGGCGGCGGCGTCGGAGGCCGGGCCGCGCAGCGGGTTGGCGGCGGCGACGACGGGGTAGCCGTCGGCGCGCAGGCCGGCGATGACGCCGTTCCAGCTGGAGCCGTCGGCGAAGGCGCCGTGTTCCAGGACTACGGTCGGCTTGACGCGCGTTCCGCGAGCGGCGGCCCCGGCGTCGGTCGCCCCGTCGGCGGTACCGCCCAAGGCGAACGCGCCGAGCGCGAGTCCCGCCGTGAGCGTCGAGGCCGCACCCGTCACCACTCGCTTGCGCCCACCCTTGATGCTCACCACGACAGAAACCTTTCGGATGTCTCGGAAACGGACGGACCGGCTTCGCCGGATTAGTCACCGCCCTGACTAGTGACGGATGTTGCCAGCCTCTTACGTCACCCGTCAAGAGGGTGACGATTGAGGGGGCTTCCCTACTCGGTCCACGGGTCCTGTACGACGATGACGGCCAAGGCCCTCGCGCAGCCGGAGAGCATCGGCTCCCCCTTCTGCGCGCTCGCCACCGGGCATCGCCCCGCGCCCCCGGACTCGGTGATCCGCTCCAAGGGCACGGCCAGGTGCATCGGGTCCGTGGACTGTGCGGGCAGGATGTGATCCGCGGATCGTGTGCCTTGGCCAGGTGTTCGTCGTGGACCGGCCCGGGAAGGCGGCCATCGCCATCGACGCCTCCCCTCACCCGCGTGCAGCGGCCGATGTCACGCAGCCGCGTGCCGCGTGGGCATCAGTGAGCGTGAGGGTTCCGCCGAAGGCCGTGTGGTGCTCCGACGGCCCCACCGGGACGTACGGCGTACGCGAGGCGGTGGCTCGGGGACGGCCGGCGGCCCGCAGGCCGCCGGCAGCTCGGAGAGGGGCTGTGTCTCAGAGGTGGTCGGCGTCGACGACCGCCTGGGCGAAGACGGTGGGCGCCTCCTGCGGCAGGTTGTGGCCGATGTCCGCGATGGTGCGGTGCTCGTAGGGGCCGGTGAAGTGGCTGCGGTAGGCGGAGCCGTCCCCGGGCGGGGTGAACGGGTCCAGGGCCGGATCCAGGGTGACGGTGGGAACGCCGATGGAGGGCTGGGCGGACAGCCGCTGCTCGTAACGGTCGTAGCGGTGCTCGCCGTCGACGAGGCCGATGCGCCAGCGGTAGTTGAAGAGGACGGTGGCGGCGTAGTCCGGGTTGAGGAAGGCCTGGGCGGTGCGCTGGTACGTGGCGTCGTCGAAGTTCCAGTTGGGGGAGACGAGAGTCCAGACATAGCGGCACAGGGCGAGACGTTCGTCGGGGTTCTCCATCGCCTTCTTGCCGCGCTCGGTGGCGAAGTACCACTGGTACCACCAGTTGTGCTCGACGGCGGGAGCGGCGGGCGCCAGCTGTGCCTTGCGGTCGGTGATCACGTAACCGCCGGCGGAGACCAGCGCCTTGACGCGGTCGGGCCACAGGGCGGCGATGATGCCGCCGGTGCGCGAGCCCCAGTCGAACCCGGCCAGAACCGCTTGGTGGATCTTCAGCGCGTCCATCAGGGCGATGATGTCGAGGGCGATCGCGGACTGTTCGGCGGTGCGGGGTGTACGGCTGGACAGGAAGCGCGTGGTTCCGTGGCCGCGCAGGTAGGGAACGATGACGCGGTAGCCCAGGCCGGCGAGGAGCGGGGCGACGTCGACGTAGCTGTGGATGTCGTAGGGCCAGCCGTGCAGGCAGATGACGACCGGCCCGTGGTGGGGTCCGAGCTCGGCGTAACCGACGTCCAGGACGCCCGCCTTGACGCGCTTCAGTGCCGGGAAGGAACGGTGGGTGCCGGGAGTGATGGTGGGCACGGTGGGAGCCGTTCCGCCTGTCGGCTGCTGCGCGGCGGTCGTGGCGGACGCCTGGCTCTGCAGGCCGGTCAGTGCCACGGCGGCCGTGCCGGTGCCCAGGCCGACGGCCTTGCTGAAAGTGCGCCTGTTGATCATCTGGAATCCTCCATCGTGCGTGTCCGGTGACCCTTCCGCGCCGGGAAATCTCGTCTCACACCTCAGCGGCACGGCATTACTGCGGCACGGCATTACTGCGGCACGGCATTACTGCGGCACGGCATTACTGCGGCTTGCGGCTCGATGACCCTTGCACACGATGCGTCACCTATCAAGGGGGTGACGCGCATCTTGTTCCGTGGTGGAGTGGGGCCCCGTGTGCGGGATGGAGGCTTCCGTGCCTCCGTCCCCGCAATCCGGACCGGCCACACACACTCTCGTCCGTGGTTAACCCGGGCACATCAGTCACATGACGGCATGGTCCGTCGGCAGTGTTGAAGGCATGTGCGATCGCACACCTGCCACCACGTTAACGTGGAGCCTACAAAAATAAATGCTACATTCGCGTGACACTTGTTGCCGCGTCCCGGCCACCCCTGCCCAGGCGTCAGACGGACGAGATGGACCAGACGAAAGAGGGAAAGCGCATGATCACCTACGACCGGCTCTACATCGGAGGTCACTGGGTCGAGCCGAGCGACCCGCAGTTGCTCGACATCGTCTCGCCGCACGACCGGTCGGTGATCGCCCGCGCCGCCCAGGCGAGGCCGGCGGACATCGATCGCGCTGTCGCCGCCGCCCGGAAGTCCTTCGACGAGGGTGTGTGGCGGCGGACCTCGCCGGCCGAACGGATCGCCGTTCTGCGCCGGTTCAATGCCCTGCGCGAGTCGAACGCGGAGAAGATCGCGGAGCTGATCTCGCTGGAGAACGGCTCGGCGGTCTGGTTCACCCGTGCCGGGCAGCCCGGCCTGACCCGCCAGGCCAACGCCTACCTGAAGGCGGCGGAGGAGTTCGGGTGGGAAGAGACCCTGACGCCCTCCGACCCGGCCTCATCGGTGCGCAGTGTGGTGCGCCGGGAAGCGGTAGGCGTCGTGGCCGCGGTCATCCCGTGGAACTCGCCCTTCTCGTCGGCCACCTCCAAAATCATCCCAGCTCTGGTCGCCGGGAACTCCGTGATCCTGAAGGTGTCCCCGGAGAACTCGCCGAGCATGGGCTTCCTGGCCGAGCTGCTGGAGCGGGTGGGCCTGCCCGAGGGTGTGCTCAGCGTGCTGCCCGCGGACCGGGAGACCAGCGAGTACCTCGTGTCCCACAAGGACATCGACAAGATCGCCTTCACCGGCTCGACACGCGCCGGCCGCCGTATCGCGTCGATCGCCGGCGAGCAACTGAAGCGGGTGAGCCTGGAGTTGGGCGGCAAGTCAGCGGCCATCATCCTGCCGGACGCGGACCTCGAGAAGGCGGTCGCGGGCCTGAAGTTCGGTTCCCTGCTCAACAACGGCGAGTCGTGCATCGCGCAGACCCGCATCCTGGCTCCCCGCAGCCGGTACGAGGAGGTCGTGGGCGCGCTGAAGGAACTGGTGGAGTCGCTGAAGGTCGGTGACCCCAGCGACCCCGAGACCTTCATCGGCCCGATGATCCGCCCGGACCAGCAGGAGCGCGTGCGCGACTACATCCGGCTGGGCATCGAGGAAGGGGCCCGCCTGGTCACCGGCGGCCCGCAGATCCCCGAGGGGCTGGAGAAGGGCAACTATGTCACGCCCACCGTCTTCGCCGACGTCGACAACTCCATGCGGATCGCGCGGGAGGAGGTCTTCGGCCCGGTTCTGGTCGTCATCGCCTACGACGACGAGGACGACGCGGTGCGCATCGCCAACGACTCCGAGTACGGCCTCTCCGGCGGTGTCTGGTCCGTCGACGAGGAGCGCGCGCTGGCCGTGGCCCGCCGCGTCCGCACCGGCACCATCACCGTCAACGGTGCTTCCGTCGCTTTCGACGGGCCGTTCGGCGGCTTCAAGGCCAGCGGAATCGGCCGCGAGTACGGAGCGGTCGGCATCGGCACCTACACCGAGTACAAGACCATCACCGTCTGACCTTCGACGGCTCGACCACCCACGGCGGCCGATGGACAGGCCGGCTGCCGCCGTCGCGGTCCCCGAGGCCCTCCACTTCGGGACCGACGGAGTTCTCGGAGCACCACGTCGCCGGCGGCGCCCGGACCGCGCTGTGGATCCACTCCTCACCGACCTCGAACTCCGCCCGGAAGAGGCCGGACTGACGCCGATGCGCCGCTGCGGATCGCTGCCGGGCACTGCTGCCCCAGACCGATTCGATGCGGTGGCTTTGAAGCGGTTACGCCCTGGAGGACGGCCTCCGCGGCGCGCACCGGGTCACGCTGACGACTCCGAGGAAGTCCGCCTCGAACCGAACACCGAAGCCGTCCTCCGCCATCTCCTGGATCGGGCCCGCTGGTGGCGTACCCGATGTCGTCGCCGACCCTCCCAGTCGGCTGAACGCGCCGACCGCCACCCGCACCGCGCGATGGCGGCATCGGAGTCGAGAGACCAGTTCCTCGGGTTTCTGCGGGCGGCGCGCGGTCGCCACCTCCGGGTCACCGGCGGCGAGGACCGCCTCCGTAAGCCACCGGACGGGAGAACGCCCCGATCGGCGAGGGTGCGACAGCGCCTCCAACCGGTCGCGTATCCCGGGCGCGTGCCGGTGCCCCGGTTGCCGCGAGCCGGCCGAGCACGTGCCCTCGGCCGGCCCCGGCGCGGCCGGGTACGACGCCCCGGCGGGGTTACGCCGGGATCACCCGGTAACTGAGCGCCGCCCACGGCAGGTTGGACTGCGCCAGGGAGCCGCTGGCCCACGAGGCGCCGGTGCAGCCGGTCCCGGAATAGACCACCACGGAGCGGGACCCGGAGACGATCTGGATCGACCGGGACGCCTGCGACAGGGTGTGACACGCGCCGAGGTCGTCGAGGTCGACCGCCGTCACCGCGCCGGCCCCGTTGCTTCCCGCATACAGATAACCGCCCTCCTGAAGGGGAGGCCAGTCGGCGGCCCCGGCCGCCCCGGCGCCGAGGCCGATCAGGGCCGCGGCCATGGTGGCGGCAGCGGCTGCGCTACGGATCTTCGTCCTGGGGGTGAACATGTGACTCACCCTTTCGTGTGTGTGCCGCCACGGCTGGGCGTCGGCACGACGGGTTCGACATACGGTCGGCGCAGATCATTGCACATTGAAGCATGTGTCGGGCAGGGACAATCCGGCCATGCCGACGAGGACGTGTCACCCGGGTGTGTGCACCAGTCAATGCGGTGATGGGTTCAGGTGTGTGCATGTGTGTGGCGCACACCCCGCACCGGACGCGAGGAAGCCACATGATCGGCAGGCACAGGCTGACCAGGCCGTGACGGTGGGGGTGGCGGTGGCAGTGGCGGCGGGAGCCGGCGGCCTCGCCGGGACGGGCCGGGCCCCGCGCCCGGGCCTGACCGCGCAGGGGCGCCGACCGGTCCGGCGGTGCAGGGTCTCGGGCAGGCGCTCCGGGACCGCCCGACGCCCTGGGCGTGTCACGCACCCCGTCGTCGGTCCGATCCGCCGGCACGCTGGTTCACGCGAGCATGGGAGCCGGTTCCGCGGCCATGGCCTCTTCCCGCCCCGCTCTCCGTCAATGGCTGCCTCGTCCAGAACCTCACCCTGGACCAGGAGCCGCCGGGGTCGACGACTGCGGCGACGTGGTGATCCACGGCCGCAACGCCGGGTGCACCGTCTGGGCGCCTTGCGCCCCGGCATCCGGGGCGACATGTGCCTTCACCGCGGCGGTCCTCAGAAGCCGACACCCCGAGCTGCGGGACACATGCGTCACCGTCTTGACAGGTGACGCGCGTGTGGCGCACGCTGGGGTCGTCTCCGGTGGCAGGGGACGCCATCCACGATCGAGGAAGGGGACCATGGCCATGAACGAGGAACTCATCGGCGAGGCGGCTGCCGCGGCGGCCCGGCACGCGCGTTACGGCAGGCTGCCCGAGCGCATCCGCTTCGAGGAGATGACCGAGGGGGTGGAGGCCGGGCCGGGCGACGGGGGGCGTGCCTCCTACGACCCGCAAAGCGCCTGGAAGTACTACTCGTGCCTGGCCCTCGATCTGGGTCTGTAGCCCGAAAACGGCACGCGCGCGGTAGTGAACGACCGCCGACAGCGCACCCGTCGTCCGGCGGCCGGCCCACCTTGGTGGCACACACCTCGTGGCCGGTCGCGCGCCTGGGCTCGGGATTCCGCGCGGATGACCCCCCGCCCGATCGAGGGACCATCGGCGGCACGCCGCATCCGTCACCGGCCGGCCGGGCGACATGATCGGAGAGTGACCTCACCGTGAACGGAAGCGAGCCTCATGCGGACCTCGGTCGTCTTGTTCACCTGTGATCTGCGCCTGTCGGACCATCCGCCGTTGCGTGCGGCTTTGCGCGGCGGCGGGCGGGTGGTGCCGCTGTTCGTCCGTGACCCCGCCGTGGACAGGGTGGGTTTCGCCGCGCCGAACCGGCTCGCGTTCCTCGCCGACTGCCTGCGCGACCTGGACGCAGGACTGCGGGAACGGGGCGGCCGGCTGGTACTGCGCGAGGGCGACACGGTCGCGGAGGTGTGCCGGGTGGCCACCGAGGCGGACGCCGACGAGGTGCACATGACAGGCGACGTGAGCACCTTCGCCCACCTGCGTGAACGGCGGCTGCGTCAGGCCCTGCAGGCCGATGGGCGGCGCCTGTACGTGCACGAGACGGTGAGCACCGCCGTCGCGCCGGGCGCGGTGACGCCGGCCGCCTCCGACCACTTCGCGGTGTTCACGCCGTACTACCGGCGCTGGTCCGAGCAGGGCCTGCGGGACGTACTGGACGCGCCGCGCACCGTCGGTGTGCCGGAGCAGGTGGACTCCGCCCCGCTGCCGGAGCGCGGCGACGTGAGCGGCGTGTCGCCGGCGCTGCGCCCGGGCGGTGAGACGGAGGGACGGCGCAGACTCGCCGCGTGGCTGCGCTCCGGCGTGGACGCCTACGAGATCCGGCACGACGACCTCGCGGGCGACGCCACCTCCCGGCTCTCCCCCCATCTGCACTTCGGCACGCTGTCACCGGTCGAGGTGGTCCGCCGGGCCCGCGGGGTCGGCGGCGCGGGCGCGGAGGCGTTCGTACGGCAGATCACCTGGCGGGACTTCAACCGTCAACTGCTCGCCGCACGCCCCGAGGCCGCCACGCGCGACTACCGCACCCGGCGCGACCGGTGGCGCGGCGGCAGGGACGCGGAAGCGGATGCCGAGGCCTGGCGCCAGGGCCGCACCGGCTACCCCCTGGTGGACGCGGCGATGCGGCAGCTCCGCCACGAGGGCTGGATGCACAACCGGGGCCGGCTGCTCGCGGCGAGTTTCCTGACCAAGACGCTGTACGTCGACTGGCGGGTGGGCGCCCGGCATTTCCTGGACCTGCTGGTCGACGGCGACGTGGCGAACAACCAGTTGAACTGGCAGTGGGTGGCCGGCACGGGCACCGACACCCGGCCCAACCGGGTCCTCAACCCCGTCGCCCAGGGCAAGCGGTTCGACCCGGACGGAGCCTATGTGCGGCGCTGGGTCGAAGAACTGGCGGACGTGGAAGGCGGTGCCGTGCACGAGCCGTGGAAACTTCCGGCCCGGGAACGCTCCCGGACCGGCTACCCCGAGGCAATGGTGTCGCTGGCGGAGGGCTTGGAGCGCTTCAAACGTGCTCGGGGGCAGACGTAAGTCCGGTGCCCGTGCCCGGCCCGCCCGGCACCTGGCACGCGGGTTCCCCGGCCTCGCCGGGCCCTGACGCGATCTCAGGCACACGATCCGCGAGTGCGCCGACTCCCCGGGCACCCCGTCCCACACACACTGCCGCCCGCCCCCACGGAAGGCACCCGTGGGCGCGTAACAGGACGTTCTCCCGCTCGGTCCCCAGCGCCCGCACCTTGGCCACCCACACGACCGTGGCCCACACTCCCGCCGGCTGTACCCGCTGCCGCCCATCAGTCACCGAACCGGCCTGACTTCTCCTGATCCACCGACCACGCCGACCCCGAACCGGCCCGGAGGCGAAGACCCGGCCGGGGGAGTGGCGGCCGCTGCCGAGCCAGACGCCGAACGTCACCCGGCTGTGGCGCGGCGGCCGCCGTGTTCGGACCGCTCCGTGGTGCATGCGGACGCTTTCAACAGCCGCCCTGCGCCGACGCGTTGCTGACATCCGCTCCGGGCCGGGTACCCGGCCGTCGACGCGGGGGTGGTCGGCGTACACCTCGCCGAATCTGCTTAGCTGTCGCAATGAGCAACCCAACGCCCCCTTCGCAGGCAGCCGTTGATCCCGGTGAGCTGTTCCAGGATCCCTACGGCGTCTACGGCCGGCTACGTGAGGAGGGACCGGTCCACCGGATCACCGGCACGGACGGCCTTCCCGCGTGGCTGGTCACACGGTACGACGACGTCCGCCAGGCGCTTGCCGATCCCCGGCTGTCCCTGGACAAGCACCACGCGAACCCGGGCGGCTACCGGGGCATGGCCCTGCCGCCCGCGCTGGACGCCAACCTCCTCAACATGGACCCACCGGACCACACACGTATCCGGCGTATGGTGTCCAAGGCCTTCACTCCCCGGCATGTCGAAGCGCTCAGGGTGCCGATCCGGCGCACCGCGGACCGGCTGCTCGACTCCCTGTCCGGGCAGGACGAGGCCGACCTGATCCCCTCCTACGCCGCACCGCTGCCGATCATCGTGATCTGCGACCTCCTCGGCGTGCCCCAAGCCCAGCGCACCGACTTCCGTGCCTGGACCGACGCCCTGTTCGCGCCCGACCCGACGCGGCCGGAACGGGCCAGGGAGGCGGTCGGCCACCTGCTGTCCTTTTTCACCCGGCTGATCGCAGGCAAGCGCGCCCATCCGGCCGACGACCTGCTGTCCGCACTGATCGCCGTACGCGACCAGGAGGACCGGCTCGGCGAGGACGAGCTGATGTCACTGGCCTTCCTCATCCTGGTCGCGGGCTACGAGAACACGGTGCACCTGATCGGCAACGCGGTCGCGGCACTGCTCACCCACCCGGAGCAGCTGGCCGCGCTGCGAGCCGACCCCGGCCTGCTGGACCGTGCGATCGAGGAACTGGCGCGCTACGACGGCCCGGTACCCCTGGCGATCCGCCGCTTCCCCACCGAGGACACCGTCATCGGCGGCGTCACCATCCCGGCCGGCGAGACGGTCCTGCTGTCGCTCGCCGCGGCGCACCGCGACCCGCGCCGCTTCCCCGACCCCGACCGGCTGGACATCGGACGTGACGCCGGCGGGCACCTGGCGCTGGGACACGGCATCCACTACTGCCTCGGCGCTCCGCTCGCCCGGATGGAGACGGGCATCGCGCTCACCGCGCTGTTCGACCGCTTCCCCGGCCTGTCGCTCGCCGTCCCCCCGCGCGAACTGCGCTGGCGGCCGTCCATGCGCTCCCGTGGCCTGCTCGCACTCCCCGTACGGCCGGCGGATCGTCCGGGGCGGTCCGACAGCCCCGGTTCTCTTCGTCGTTGCCCGTGAACGCACGTGGCGAGCGCCTGCGGGCAGCGTCGGGGTGGCGGACGGCAGCCGTGACGCGCACGGCCCGTCCCGCCCCCCGGCCGGCCGTGTCGCCGTCACCACGTGCGACGGACCACCGGATGCCGGGGCCCGTCGGTGGTGATCGGCTCAGAAGCCGGTGAGGGTGACCTTGCCGATGGCGGTGCCGGACTCCATGACGCGGTGCGCCTCGCGGAGATTCGCCGCGTTGATCCTGCCGAGGTCCCTCACGGCGGTGCTGTTGATGATGCCCGCGTCCACCAGGCGGGCGACCTGGGTCAGGATGTGCCGCTGCCGGACCTGGTCGGCGGTCCGGAAGAGGGAGCGGGTGAACATGAACTCCCAGTGGAAGGAGATGCTCTTGGCCTTCAGCACGCCGATGGGCAGGGAGTCGTAGTCGTCGATGGCGACGATTTTCCCGAAGGGGCGAAGGGCTTCGGCGTAGGCGGCGAGGTTGCCGTCGGTGTTGGCGGTG
Organism: Streptomyces nogalater; assembly: GCF_039532885.1. NCBI lineage: Bacteria > Bacillati > Actinomycetota > Actinomycetes > Kitasatosporales > Streptomycetaceae > Streptomyces > Streptomyces nogalater. The sequence continues at coordinate 68,456 of NZ_BAAASM010000022.1, forward strand.
CTGAACACGTGGGTCAGGCCGCTCGGGGCCACTTCGGCGATCTGCGGAGCCAGGGGCTCGCGGTGGTCGATGATGTGCCGCACACCCATGCGGGTGGCGAAATCGGCGGTGTCGCGACGGGAGGCGGTGCCGATGACGGTCAGGCTGGTCAGGGCACGGGCCAGCTGGGCCGTGATGGACCCGACACCTCCGCCTGCGGCGGTGATCAGCAGGGCGCCGTCCTGGTGCAGACCGCCGTTCTCCAGGCCGAGGTGTTCGAACAGGCCTTCCCAGGCGGTCAGTGAGGTCAGCGGCAGGGCCGCGGCTTCCGTGAAGGACAATGTGGCGGGCTTGAGGGCCACGATGCGCTCATCGACCGTGTGGTACTCGGAGTCGGCACCGGCCCGGTCCAGGGCTCCGGCGTAGTAGACCTCGTCGCCGACGCCGAACTGCTCGACCTTCTCGCCGACAGCGACCACGGTGCCGGCCGCGTCCCAGCCGAGAACCTTGATTTCGCCACCCGGGTCGTTGTTCCGCCGGACCTTGTAATCCACGGGGTTGACCGCCACGGCCTCGACCCTCACCAGCAGGTCGTGCGGGCCGGGCTCGGGGACGGGCAGTTCCACGTCGATCAGGCTCTCCGGGTCGTCGACGGGGAGGCTCTTGCGGTAGCCGACGGCCCGCATGGTGGTCTGGTTCATGGAAGTGTCTTCACCTTCTGGGTTGGTTCTCGCAGGGAAGCCAGGTGCGCCGGGCTCCCGCCGTACATGCGCGCTTGAGCTGCGGGAATCCGCCACCTGTGACCGACCGCCCGGCGTTCTCCGGCCCATCGGGCGTCCGCTCCCCGGCACCCGTTCATCGTGCTCCGAAGCAACCCATAAGTCCAAGAACCTCATCGCATCTTTTCTATAACCTGAGCACATGGCGACGCTGCGACAGCTGGAGTACCTGGTGGCCATCGTGGACGAGGGATCGTTCACCCGCGCCGCGGAGAGCCTGAACATCACCCAGCCCGGGCTCTCCCATCAGTTCCAGGCGCTGGAGCGGGAGGTCGGCGGGCCGCTGCTGGAACGGCTGCCGCGTGGCGTGCGGCTCACCCCGGCCGGCCGGTCGATGCTGCCCCATGCCCGGGCCGCGTTGGCCGAGGCCGGCCGGGCCACGGTGTCCGCCCGTCGTGCCGCCGGCGTGTCCACCGGTGAGCTGCACCTGGCCACGCTCTACTCGGTCAGCTCGGGTGTGCTGCCCACGGTTCTGGGCCTGTGGCGCCGGAAACACCCGGGCGTGCGCATCCGGTTGTTCGAACACCGCCGGAGCGACGAGATGGCGCAGGCCATGACCGCGGGCCAGGCCGACGTCGCCGTCGGTCCCCTGCCGGAGGACTGGGAGGGCACCGCCCGGCACATCGGGGCCGAGGAATTCCTGGTCGTCACCCGGTCCGATGATCCGGTGGCGCTCTCGGACCGGGCACCGCGTGTCCGGCTGTCCGACCTCGCCGAACGCGAGTGGGTGCACTTCACCCCGGCCAGCGGCCTGTCCGACGTCCTCGATCGGGCCTGTGAAGCCGCCGGCTTCCGCCCCCGGGTCGCGGTACGTACCGAACAGGCCCCGTCGGCCATCGGGTACGCGGCGGCCGGACTCGGCCCCACACTCGTGCCCGCCAACACCATCCCGCCGCATTTCGCCGGCGCCTTCCTCCGTCCCGATCCGCCCCTGCGCCGACAACTGACCGGATACACCCGCACCAGCCCGGATCCGGTCACCTCGTCCTTCTTGGAGACCCTGGGGGAACACGCCCCGCTGATGCCGACACACGTCGCCAGACGCCTGCGCACCGCCGAGCGTTCCATCCGTCGTCCGCCGCCGGAACGGCAGTGAGCCGCCGCACGGACCGGGCGGACGGCGCCCCGGCCCGGAAACGTCCCGGCCGGCTCCGCCGTGGACGACACCGACTGCTCCCGTGGACCACCCGGTAGCCGATATTCGGGCTGGTGAGATCGGTAGCGAGGGCGACCAGCGCCGAGTTGCGGGCGGGTGCGGACCGGGATGCCGGGTCGGCCGAGTTTCCGGGGCATGCCGTGTGTCGAGATCGGCTAGCCCGGGGCCATTCCCGGGGAGAGCCACTGCCGGCCTGGCCTGGCTCATGAGAGCTGAGGCCGCATCTGGGGCTGTTCGGGCGAGGCGTCGAAGGAGTTCAGCGAGCCGTGGAGGCAGGAGGACGGGATGACGGCCCGGGATCAGATGGTCGTATGTGTCACCGAACGTGAGGTGCTTGGGCGTCAGATGGCAGAGACGTTCGGTGGGAGAGCCGAACAGCAGAGTGATCGCGTCGGCAGCCCGGACGTCTGTGACAGGGCATCGCTGGTCAGACAACGCTGCAGGAGTGACCATCGTTCGTCCTCGTCGAACAGGTCCTGAGGCTCCTGCCGTGGGATGGAGGGGAGGGTCAGTTTCACGGGTGAGCCATGGGCTCGTGGTCCAGTTCAGGGAATATTGGATCAGGCAGCGCCGTTGGCTTGTGGCTCGAACGATCCAGCATGGGCCGCGACCGCGGGGGCACCGGGTCAGCGGCCCGGCCACCGCGATGCTGGCCAGGAGCGGTACCGCGTACGCGGTGGGCCTGGTAACGCGAGTCTTGGTGGAAGACGCTGATGGGCGCACTTGCAAACTCCGCGCGTCATGCCTGCGTGTCGGCCCCGCACAGTGCGCGTATCCGGCCGGGAGCGCCCACGGTCAAGGGCGTTCGTGGCGGAGCAGGTAAGGATCCCGGCGTGGCGGGAAGGTTCCGTGAACTCGGGCGAGCACGCGGCCGGTTCTCGGTGTCGGGGACACGGGTCCGAAGCCGTCAGCCGGTGCTCGGCCGGGACGCGCCGCGAGGGGAGAGGTGCCGGTCTACGATGCCCTCGACGATTCTCATCAGGCGGTCCCCCGTCTGATCGATGCTTCCGTTCTGTGTGCTGACCTGCGCGCCTTCGAGTGCGAAGGTGATCTCGGCTGCGGCCTGCTCGGGGTCGGGCAGCCCGGCTTCGGCGCACATGCCGACCAGTCTGCGGGTCTGGCGGGCCTTGTGGTTCTCGATCACTTGCCGTGCGGGGTGGGAGCGGTCGGGCAGTTCGGCGAGGGTGTTGATGAACGGGCAGCCCCGGTGCGAGACGGCCGGCAGTCCCTCGGCGATGAAGCGGGCCAGGCCAAGGATCTGCTCCCTGGGCCGGCCGGGGTATTCCCTCTCGACCCGGTCGAAGGCGGCCTGGTAGTCGGCGGCGACGATCCGCATCCACTCCGCGACCAGCGCGTCCTTGGTCTCGAAGTGCCGGTAGATCGCCATCTTGGTGGTCTCGGCCCTCTCGGCGATCGCCTGGACGCCCACGCGCCGGATCCCCTCGCTCAGGAAGAGTTCTTCCGCCGCGTCGAGGATGCGCTCACGGGGCGGCAGTTTCGCCACCCTGCTAGGTCTTCTGGTGGTCGGTGCCATGACTTCTCCGTGACGTGTCCGGTCGGGTGCGGGCCTCGTGCCTCAGTGCTCTTTGAGGGTACCAACCGGTCCTGCGCGATACCGTCGGGTATCGTCAGAGACTCGGCAGTACCGTTCTTCCGGTGGGGAGTTGAGGGTGAGAGTTACCGAGTACGTGAACTACGACGCGGTCGGACTCGCGAAATTGGTGACCGAAGGAGAGGTGACACCCGCCGAACTGCAAACAGCCGCACGCGAGGCCGCGCAGGCCGTCAATCCGCAGATCAACGCCATCGTGGAGACCTGGCCGGCCGACGACGAGCCCCACCCCGGCGGCGCACCGCTGGCCGGAGTCCCTTTCCTGGTCAAGGACATCGGAGTCACCATCGCCGGCAGGCGCGCGGAACTGGGCAGCCGCCTCGCGGCCGGCAGCATCGCGCGAGCCGACTCCTCCCTGATGGTGCGCTTCCGACGTGCCGGCCTCATGACGTTCGGGCGTACCGCCACACCGGAGATGGCGTACAGCATCACGACGGAACCAGAGCTGTACGGCACGACCCGCAACCCGTGGAACCTCAAGCGGAGCGCGGGAGGATCCAGCGGGGGCGCGGCCGCGGCCGTCGCTGCCGGAGTGGTCCCGATCGCACACGCCACCGACGCCGCCGGCTCGCTGCGCATCCCCGCCGCCTACAACGGCCTCTTCGGGCTGAAGCCGACCCGTGGCCGGGTCTCCATGGGCCCCGACTTCGACGAACTCTTCAGCGGCCTGGCCGTGCACGGCAGCGTCAGCCGCACCGTACGCGACAGTGCGGCACTGCTCGACCAGATCCGCGGCCCGGAACCGGGTGACCCCTACGTCACCCAGCAGCCCTCCCGGCCGTACGCAGAGGAAGTCACCCGCCATCCGGGCTCACTGCGGATCGGTGTCCTCACCCAGGCATGGGGCGGACGCCGCACCACCACACCGGTGGCCGACGCCCTCTCTCACACCGCGCGGCTGCTCGAATCCCTCGGCCACCGGGTGGAGGAGGCCGAAGTCGGCCTCGGGGCCGACTGGGAGGAGTACGTCCTGGCCAACGCCCGTCTGTTCACGGCGCATCTTGCGGCCATGATCGACGAGTTGGCTACCGCCCTCGACCGGCCCGTCGACTCCTCCACCCTCGAACCGGTGACCCTTGCCGGCTACCACTATGGTCAGCGGGTCGGCGGCGCCCAGTTCGTCACCGCTCTCACGATCCGCAACCGGGTCGCCCGGAGCCTGGCGCAGTACTTCGCCACCTACGACATACTGCTCACCCCGACCTTGCCGGAGCCTCCCGTGCCCCTGGGGACCTATGACGAGAGCGTAGAGGCGCTGGACGGCCTCGGCTGGATCGCCCGCGTCTTCGACCGCTCGCCGTTCACCATGCCGTTCAACATGGCGGGCACACCCGCCATGTCCGTGCCCGTGGCAGCCGACGCCGGGACGGGGCTCCCGATCGGTATGCAGTTCGCCGCCGGTTTCGGCCTCGAAAGCCGCCTCTTCCGCCTCGCCGGCCAACTTGAACAGGCAAGCCCGTGGTCGCACCGGATTCCCCCGGTGTGGGCAGGCAATCCCACGAACCACTGAGAAGCGCTCCCGGAGCCGGGAGCTTACGGGCCGTGCGCTGAGCGAGCGTGAGAGGCATCTGGCGCGTGCCGTCCCCGGCACCCCACGACCTCGCATGGTCACGGCGCCCGCCGCCCGCACCACCTTTGATCGTCGGCCCCACGAGCAATGCCCACGGTTTGCGGACCGGGTTGGGAATGCCATCTTCCCTGAAGTTCCACAGCCACCGGATGCGGGGCATCGGTCATGCGGCGCTCGACGTGTTGCGCGCCGAACCGCGGACCGATCCCGACCGGATCGCCGCCGTGGGCTACGGCACGGGGGTGCCATCGGGCTGGAACTGGGGCGCGACGGTGTCGGCCTGCGCGCGATCGGGACAGTGAACGCCACCCTGCAGGGGTGCGCTGAGCCCCGCCTCATCAGCTGCCTCTGCCCAGGCCGGCGCGTATGAGGGCGGCACGTCGGGTACGAGGCAACCGGCAGTTCCCACCGAAGCGAAATCACGAGCCCTCCGTTGTACGTATGAATAGCTCAGCTGTCTCAGCGCCTCACCTGTCTCAGTGAAACCGTGGTCGACCACGCGAGGAAGGGTGAAATTACGGTGCAGACCGGCCGGATTTTCTCTCCTCGCGTACCTCTTTTCCCGGTATCTTTCCGGGGTGAGAACACTCCGGAAGCTTGCCCTGTTCGCGACAGCCTGCCTGACCGTCCCCTTCCTTACGTCGTCCCCGGCAGCCGCGGACGACCGTGACTTCTGCGGGAAGACCGTCTCCGGCGCCATCCTCGACAAGTACATCGCGATGGGTGACGTGTCCTCGCCGCTGAAATGCCCGGTGACGGACGAGATGACCACTCCCGATGGGCGCGGCCGGTACACCCACTTCCAGGGCGGCTCGATCTACTGGTCGGCGGTGACCAATGCCCACCCGGTATGGGGGGCGGTGCGCGATAAGTGGCAGGCGATGGGCTGGGAGACGTCCGCGCTCGGCTACCCGAAGTCGGACGAGCTGAAGAACGCGGACGGCAAGGGGGTGCGCCAGGAGTTCGAGGGCGGCACTGTGTACTGGTCGGCGGCGACCGGCGCCCATCCGGTATGGGGGAAGATCGGTGGGACGTGGGGCGAGTACGGCTGGGAGAACAGCGCGTTCGGCTACCCGGCGTCCGACGAGGCGGACGGTACCGGCTCGTGGACGGATGTCGACACCGGGCAGGTCCACACGTACCGGCTGGTGACGCAGAAGTTCGCCTCGGGTGCGACGCTGTTCTGGATTCCGGGCGGCGCGACGGAGGGCTGCGGCGGCGAGTGCACCGGCTACGAGGTGGAGGCACCGGGCAGCCTCGTCAAGCGGGTGCGAGTGAACCTGCCGACGGATTCGGACAAGTTCGTGCTGATGGTCTTCCCGACGGACGCCGGGTTCCGGGGCGGTATCGACAAGGCCGTCGACGGATGGCAGGAGGTGTGGACGAACACGCCGAATCCGCTGCGCCTGGACACGACCGACGAGGCGGAATCTCTGCGTGACCAGTATGCGTGTCACGCCGCGTACGCGCGTCAGGAATCCGACGGCGGCTGGAACACCGGCAATTCGTGGGATCTGGAGTCGGACAGGCCGAATGTGAGCTGGACGTACGCCACGGACGCCCTGTTTGTGGCGATCCACAAGTGCAACTGGACATGATCCTATAACGAGGCGAAGGGAGGCTTTTCGTGGGTGCCGGTTTTCTCGCTCCGTGAGTGGCCCCCTACAGCCTTTCAGGTGGCCGGCCGTGTTCTTGCCGAGGCGGTGGCTCACCGCACCCGGAGCGTGAATTCGTCTTCCCTGCCGGGGAGCCACCTCACCCAGAATGTGCCGAGCCAGGATTCGCAGGGCGCGGACGGACGTACGGCCGGCCCATTCGTTGGCAGACCGAAATGATGAGGGCTGTGATGTCGTCGGGCGACCACCGCGTCGGCAGACCGACGGCCAGGGCGTGAGCCCGCAAGCCCGTCTGGGCGCAGGTCCGCGTCCGTCGGATGGTGGGGAAGGCCCCCACCGGAGCCGATGCCGCGAAGGAACTCTCCCCCCGGACACGGCGCAGCCCATCGCCACGCCCTGAAACGCACGCCGTTCGCGCCGCCGCCAAGAAGCGGTGACCGTGTCGCCCCGGCCGGTCCGCGCCGCCGCCACGACGCGGTGACCGTGCCGCCCCGATCTGCCCCCGGTGCCCGCGGGTTCCGCCTCCCGGTGGCACGTCCGGGCGCGGGTGAACGGGCAGAGCACGTGCCCGTACGGACGCGATGCACGCGTTCCCCGTGTACGGCGGGTCACGCAACAGCGAGGATCAGCCGGGCCTGTGGCGTGCCGACCCGATCCGGTCCCGGCTGGCCTCCGGTTCCTCGGTCCCGGTCCCGTCCGGTTCCTTCGTTCCGGTCCCGTCCGGTCCGGCGGTCCATGGTGCGCCCCAGACATCACGTCCCGTCCCGGCCCCGGCCACCGTACGGCCGGGTGCCCCGACTCGTCCGAGGCGCGACACGAGGGCGCCTCAAGGCAGGAGTTGAGTTGCACATACGCCGAAGCGCCGCGCCGCCCCGGCGCGGACGCCTGGCCGCCGGTGCCACCGCGCTGACCGCCGCCCTGCTGGCGGCCGTCACCGCGGTCGTACCGGCCCACGCGGCGACCGGCGAACGGTCCGCCGAGCCGTCCGCCGCGCAGCCCGCACGAGGTCACACGGAACCGCTGTGCGGCCCGCCCAAGCCGCACGAGTTCACCTGCTTCGGGCTGCGCCGCACCGACCTGCCGGCCCGTCAGGGACTGCGCGGCGCCGCAGACCTCCCCCCGGGCTTCGGTCCCGCCGACCTGCGCAGCGCCTACGGCCTGCCCGCCGACGGCGGAGCGGGCGCGACGATCGCCGTGGTCGACGCCTTCGACAACCCCAACGCAGAAGCCGACCTCGCCGTCTACCGCACCCAGTACGGCCTGCCGCCCTGCACCACCGACAACGGCTGCTTCACCAAGACCGACCAGCGCGGCGGCACCGACTACCCGGAGCCCGAGCCCGGCTGGGCGACCGAGATCTCCCTCGACCTGGACATGGTCTCCGCGGTGGCGCCGGGGGCCCGGATTCTGCTGGTCGAGGCGGACAGCGCCGCGATCGAGGACCTGGGGGCGGCCGTCGACCAGGCGGTCGCGCTCGGCGCGAAGTACGTCTCCAACTCCTACGGCTCCAACTACACCTTCTTCCCCGAGGACCCGGCGGAGTCGGCGGCGGACATCCACTACGACCACCCGGGCGTCGCCATCGTCGCCTCCTCCGGCGACTACGGGTACGGCGTCGCCTATCCGGCAGCCTCACCGCACGTCACCGCGGTCGGCGGCACCACGCTCGGCAAGGACCCGTCGGCCGCACGCGGCTGGACGGAGTCGGTCTGGCACCACGACGGCACCGGCACCGGCTCGGGCTGCTCCCTGTACGAGCCCAAGCCGGCGTTCCAGCGGGACACCGGCTGCCCGGGACGCACCGTCGCCGACGTCGCGGCGGTCGCCGACCCGGACACGGGTGTCGCCGTGTACGACTCCTTCGGTGACACCGGCGGCTGGGGCGTGGCCGGCGGCACCAGCGCCTCGGCACCCATCATCGCCGGTGTGTACGCCAACGCGGGCACACCGGCGGCGGGCAGCTACCCCGCGGTCTACCCGTACGCGGGCGGCGGGAGCGGACTGCACGACGTGACCACCGGGTCGAACGGCACCTGCGCACCCGCCTACCTGTGCACCGCCGGCCCGGGCTACGACGGGCCCACCGGCCTCGGCACCCCCGACGGCACCGCGGCCTTCACCATGGGCCCGCACGGCACGCTGACCGGTACGGTCACGGACGCGGCCTCCGGCGCCGCCGTCACCGCCGCCCAGGTGACGGCCGGTTCGTACAGCACCACCACGGACGGCCACGGCCGCTACACCCTCCCCCTGCCCGCCGGCGACCACGACGTCCGCGTGACGGCGTACGGGTACGCGCCGGGCACCCTGCCGGGCGTCCACCTCACCGAGGGCGCCACCGCCACCGGCGACCTGACGCTGCGCAAACTGGCCACCCACCAGGTCACCGGCACCGTCACCGACGGCTCGGGACACGGCTGGCCGCTGCACGCGAAGATCACCGTGGACGGGGTGCCGGGCGCCCCGGTGTGGTCCGACCCGGTCACCGGCGCCTTCCGCCTCGACCTCCCCGAGGGCCACACCTACACCCTGCGCGTGGTCGGTGACGACACGTACCGGTCCCTCGCCCGCAAGGTGACCGTGGACCGCGCGGACCAGACCGTGCCCCTGGCCCTGCCCGTGGACACCTGGGCCGGGAACAACCCGGCGTACACCGTGAAGACGCGGACCGTCGCCACGGAGACGTTCGACGACACCTCCGCCCCGCCGGCCGGCTGGAGCGTGACCGGCACTCCGGGAACCGGGCGGGGCTGGGTGTTCGACGACCCCGGCGGCCGGGGCAACAACACCGGCGGCTCCGGCGGCTTCGCCGTCGCCGACGACGAACACGACGGCGACACCCCGCTGGACACCTTCCTCACCAGCCCCGCCTACGACTTCCGCGGCGCCGGAGACCCGGCACTGGGCTTCGACTCCGACTACGAGGGCTCCGGCGAGCAACAGGGCGAGGTACAGATCAGCACCGACGCCGGCCGGACCTGGACCACGGTGTGGCACCAGGACCAGACCTGGTCGAACGGCCGGGTGGAGATCCCGCTGACCGACTACGCCGGCGAGTCCGCCGTACGGGTACGGTTCCACTTCGCCGGGCCCGGCCTGCTCTGGGCGGTCGACGACGTCACCGTCACCGCACGGGTGGCCACCCCGGTGCCCGGCGGCATCCTCACCGGCACCGTCACCGACGCGAACACCGGCAAGGGACTGATCGGCGCCACCGTGCGCACGGGCGGCCCGGACGGGCCGGCCGCGCCGACGGTCGCCACGACCGGTGATCCGCGCGTGGGCGACGGCGCCTACCTGCTCTTCGTCCCCGGCTCCGGCGGGGCCGCCACCGCGACGGCGGCCAAGCCGTCGTACGCCACGGCCACGCGACAGGTCACGGTGCCGGCCGACCGGGTCGCCGCCGCGTCCTTCGTGCTGAAGGCGGGCCGGCTGACGGTCCGTCCGGCCCGGATCGACGTCACCGCCGGACAGGCGCCGGTGACGCGGAAGGTGACGGTACGCAACACCGGCACCGCGCCGGTCCGCGTGGGCATCGGCGAGCGCACCGGCACCTCCCCGGGTTCCCCGGCCCCGGACACCGCCTGGCGCCCGCTGCCCGGCCTGCCCGTCGCCGTGATGGACAACGCGGTCGACACCTACCAGGGCGCGCTGTACTCCGCCCTCGGCTCCGACGGCCGGCAACCCCTGGCCGACCTGTACGTGTACGACCCCGCCACCGGCGCCTGGAAGCAGGGCCCGTCCGCGCCCGAGCCCCGGCAGGCCACCGCGCACGGCTTCATCGGCGGCCGCCTGTACACCGTGGGCGGCTGGGGCCCCGGGGAGACGGTCAGCCGGACCACGCAGATCTTCGACGCGGACACCGGCCGCTGGTCCACGGGCCCGGACATCCCCGAGGGGCAGTTCGGGGCGGCGGGCGCCGTGCTCGGCGGGCGGCTCTACGTGGTCGGCGGCTGCACGAACACCGACTGCTCGGACAGCGTGTACTCCTTCGACCCGCGCTCCCGGTCCTGGTCCCGGGCCGCCCACTACCCGCAGACCATCAGCTGGGCCAACTGCGGCGCCGTCCACGGCAGGCTGTACTGTGCGGGCGGCGTCCACGACTACCTGGAGACCGCGGACGCCTACGTCTACGACCCCGCCTCCGACGCCTGGCAGCCCATCGCCGCCATGCCGACCGGCCTGGCGAGCGGCACCTACGCCGCCGCCAACGGGCACCTGCTCGTCTCCGGCGGTTTCAAGCGCGTCGGCGTCAACCGGGTCCTGACCGCGGAGGGCTACGCCTACGACCCCGGGGCGAACGCCTGGAAGCGGCTGCCGGACGCCCCGACGGCCGTCTACCGCGGCGGCGGCGCACCCGGCCTGTACCGGGTGGGCGGCAGCGTCGAACCCCGTTTCCCGGTGCCCGTCCCCACCGCCGCCCTCCTGCCGGGCTACGACCGCACCGAGACGGACGTTCCCTGGCTGAAGGAGAGCCGGCACCGGCTGACCCTGCGCCCGGGGCAGACCGCGTCCTTCACGGTGACGGCCGACCCACGCCGGCTTACCCGGCCCGGTGACTGGACGGCGTCCCTGACGCTGGCCACCGACAGCCCGTACTGGGTGCCGGAGATCCCGGTCCGCCTGCGCGTGCCGGACCGTACGGCCCCGTAGCGGCAGCACCGGACAGAACCACACCGCCGGACGGCTCCGGCACCGTCCGGCGGTGCTGTCGGCGATGCCGCCGGTACGGTGCGCCCCCACACGGCCTCCGGGACCTCGAAGGCCTTCGGTGACGCGGCCGGGCTCGCGGCGGCCCTGCGCGACTGGACGCCCGGCCGGGACCTGCCGGTCAACCGGCTCGCGGACTGGGAACGGGAACGGCTCCTGCACCTGGTCGAGCTGTCCCGCTCCGGCATCGCGCTGGCTGCGCTCGGTGCTCACCAACACCATGGTGACCTACCCCTACCGGGGCGCCGGACGGCCCGAGGCCGCGATCGCCATCGAGCGGACGATGGACCTGCTCGCCCGGCGGCTCGGCATGGACCCGATCGAACTGCGGCGGCGCAACTTCATCCCGCCCGACGCCTTCCCGTACGAGACGCCGACCGGACGCCGCTACGACAGCGGGAACTACGCCGCCGCCCTGGACCTGGCCCTGGACACGCTCGGCTACGAGAAGTGGCGTGCCGAGCGGGACCGCCGCCGCCAGGACCCGGACGCCCTGCCCCTGGGCATCGGTGTGTCCTGCTACGTGGAGCGCTCGGGCGGCGAGACCGGCGGCCTGCACGAGTTCGGCAGCCTCACCGTCCACGAGGACGGCACCGTCACCGCCCGGTGCGGCGCGGCACCCAGCGGCCAGAGCCACGAGACGGTCTTCCCCGCGCTGGTCGCCAAGGTTCTCGGCATCGAGGAGGCACGGGTCCGTCTCATCGAGGGCGACACCGGCGAACAGCCCGAGGGACTGGGCTCGTTCGCCAGCCGGTCGGCCCAGGTCGCCGGCGCCATGTTCCAGCACGCGGCCACCCTCCTGATCGACGAGGCCCGCGCACGCGCGGCACGGCTGTGGAGCGTGCCGGCGGACCAGGTCGAGTGGGTGGACGGGACCGTCGTCCACGGCTCGGCGTCCACCGGCCTGGGTGACCTGGTGCGGGCCACCGGACCGTTCCGGGTCGAGGACCGGTACGAGGCCGGCATGGCGTTCCCCTTCGGCGCGCACGTGGCGGTGACCGAGGTGGACCCCGAACTGGGCACCGTACGCATCCTCCAGCTCGTGGCCGTCGACGACTGCGGAGTCGTCCTCGACCCCGACGTGGTGCACGGGCAGGCGTTCGGATCGGCCGTGCAGGGCATCGGCCAGGCCCTGTACGAGGGCATGGCGTTCGACGACGACGGCGTACCGCACCTGCCCGGCGGATTCCTGGACTACCTGCTCCCCACCTTCGCGGAGATCCCGCCCATCGACATCAAGGACACCTGCACCCCCGGCCCCGGCACGCCGCCGGGTGCCAAGGGCGCCGGGGAATCGGGCTGCATCGGCACCCCGGCCGCCATCGTCAACGCCGTGGCGGACGCCCTGCGGATCGCCGATCCCGACCTGTTGCAGATGCCGCTCACCCCGGACAGTGTCTGGCGCGCCGCACGCGCCTCCCGGCACGAGGAAGGCGCCCGGTGAAACCCGCTCCCTTCGACTACGCCGTACCCCGCACGATCGCCGAGGCCGTCGAGGCACTCGGCGACACCGGGCGCAAGGCCCAGGTGCTCGCCGGAGGCCAGAGCTTGATCCTGGAGATGCACCTCCAACGCGTCCGGCCCGACCTGGTCGTCGACATCAACCACATCCCGGAACTCGACGGCATGCGCGTCGAGGGCGACGAACTGCGCGTCGGCGCCCTCGTCCGGCACGCCGCGTTCGAGCCGGCCACCGCCGTACCGGGCCCACTCGGCACGCTGCTGTCCAAGACCGTGGTCAACATCGCCCACCCGCCCATCCGTTCCCGCGGCACCATGGCCGGCAGCTTCGGCTGGGCCCACCCCGCCTCGGAGTGGTGCGCCATCGGCGTCGCCCTGGACGCCACCGTGGAGGTGACCGGCCCCGACGGCGCCCGCGCCCTCCCGGCCGGCGACTACTTCCTGGGGCCGCACCGGACCACCCGCCGGCCACAGGAACTCATCACCGCCGTACGTCTCCCGCTGCTCGGCGAGAACACCGGCGTGAGCTTCATCGAACACCGCCGCACGCACTTCACCTTCGCCCAGGTCGCCGTCGCGGCGGCCCTGACGGTGCACGACGGCGTGATCGCCGACGCCCGGATCGGACTGGTCAACTCCGCGGACCGCCCGATACGGGCACGCGCCGCCGAAGACTCCCTGATCGGTACCGAGACCGGCCCGCTCCCGGCGGGGCCCCGGCTCCCCGGCGAGCACCCCTTCGCCCGCGCCGGCCGGATCGCCGCCACGCAGGACGCCGCGCCACTCGACCAGCCGTACGCCGACGCGGAGTACAAGCGGCAGGCCATCGCCGTCCTGGTCGGCAGAACACTCCTGGAGGCGGCGGCGGACCAGCGCGCCCGCCTCACCGCACGAGAGGGATACCACCGATGAAGATCACGCTCGACGTGAACGGCACCCGGCACGCCCTCGACGTGGAGCCCCGCCGCCTGCTCGCCGACGTCCTGCGCGACGACCTGAAGCTCACGGGTACGCACCTGGGCTGCCAGCACGGCATCTGCGGAGCCTGCACCGTTCTCATGGACGGCAAGGCGATCCGGTCCTGCCTGGTGCTGGCCGTGCAGTGCGACGGCAGCTCCGTCCGCACCGTCGAGGGCCTCGCCGGACCCGACGGCGAACCCCACGCGCTCCAGCGGGCCTTCTCGGCCGAACGCGCGCTCCAGTGCGGGTTCTGCACCCCGGGCTTCCTGATGGTGGCCGCCGGCGCGCTCGAAGCCGACCCCGGACTCGCCGACGACCCGGAGGCCGTCGAGAGCGTCGTCGGCTCCAACATCTGCCGGTGCACCGGCTACGAACCCATCCGGCGCGCCATCGTCTGCGCGGCCCGGGCACAGCGGGACACCACCGCCTGAACACCCACCGGTCCCGCCCCGCCCCCGGAGCCGATCGAGGAGAACCCCATGAACGGTGACATACGCCCCGGCGTCATCGACGTCCACGCCCACTGGCTGCCGCGCGTTCTGCTCGCCCTCCCGCCCGGCAACCCGCTCGGCGGCATGAACGACCACGACGGCGAACTCTTCCTCGGAAACATGCCGTTGTCGTTCCCCACCGCGGCGATGACCGACATCGACACCATCGTCGCCGGCACCCTGAAGTCCGGGCTCGGCGCCCGCGTCATCTCCGCACCGCCCTTCGCCTTCCCCGTGCACGCCCCCGCCGAGGCGGACGACTACGTCGCCGCCTACAACGAACAGCTCGCCGACGCCGTGGCCCGCACCGACGGTACCCTCGTCGGACTCGGACTGGTCCGGCTGGACGACGTGGCCGCCGCCCGCCGGGAACTGACCCGGCTCGCCGCCGCGGAGGGCGTCGCGGGCATCGCCGTCCCGCCCGTGGTCGACGGCCGTTCCTACGACCGCGGAGTGCTGCGGGAAGTCCTGGGCGCCGCCGCCGAACTGGACCTGTCCGTGCTGGTGCACCCCATGCAACTGCCGCACCCCGAATGGGACCACCACTACCTGGTCAACCTCATCGGCAACCCGGTCGAGACCACGACCGCCGTCGCCGCCGTCCTCCTGGGCGGAGTCCTGGAGGAACTCCCCGGCCTGCGGATCTGCTTCGTGCACGGCGGGGGCTGCGCGCCGTCCCTGCTGGGACGGTGGGGGCACGGCTGGCGGCAGCGCGACGACGTGCGCCGGGGCAGCACCCGCGCTCCCGCGGAGTCCTTCGGCCTCCTCTACTTCGACACGATCACCCACGACCCCGAGGTCCTCGGACTGCTGCGTGCGCACGCCGCGCCCGACCGGATCGTCTGCGGCAGCGACTACCCCTTCGACATGGCGCAGCCCGACCCGGTCGGATACCTGCTCGGCCACGGCATCGACGCCGCGACGCTGGAGGCGAACGGCCGCAGGTTCCTCGGGACGAAGCCGGCGGACACGTCGAGCTGAGCCGCTCGCCCGGCCCGCCGCGGTCGGACGAACGGACCACACCCGACAGCAGATCGGAGAAACCCATGCGACACCTGGCACCCCACTTGCTGGAGTGGCAGGCCACCGGAGCCCCCTGTGCCCTCGCCACCGTCGTCGCCGTCCGGGGCAGCGCACCGCTGGCACCGGGAGCTGCGCTGTGCGTACACGCCGACGGCACGGTCCTCGGCAGCGTGTCGGGAGGCTGCGTCGAAGGCGCCGTCTACGACCTGGCTCGTGAGGTGCTGGCCTCGGGGGAGCCGCAGTTCGCCTCCTTCGGCAACTCCGACGACGCCTTCGCGGTGGACCTGACGTGCGGAGGCGAGATCGACGTCTTCGTCCAGCCCGTCGAGCACGACACGGCGCGGGTGCTCGCCGCCGCGCACCTCGGCGAGGCGGTGCGCCGTCCGGTCGTCGTCGCCCGCGTGCTGTCCGGACTCGACGGGCGGGCCGGCGCGGCCGTCGCCGTGTGGAAGGACGGGCACCTGGGCAGTACCGGCAGCCCCGACCTGGACCAGGCCGTCGTCGCCGACGCGCACGTGCTGCTCGGCCACGACACCACCGCCGTACGGACGTACGACCTCGGTGTGCCGGGCGAGCCCCGGGTCGTGTTCGAGGCGTGGTGCCCGCCGCCCCGGCTGCTGGTGTTCGGGGCCGACGCCCACGCCGCCGCCGTGAGCCGGATCGGCGCGTTCCTCGGCTACCACGTGACCGTGTGCGACGCCCGCTCCACCTTCACCACACCCGAACGCTTCCCGCACGCCCACGAGGTCGTGGTCGACTGGCCGCACCGGTACCTGGCGGGTACGCGGACGGACGACAGGACCGCGGTGTGCGTCACGACGCACGACCCGAAGTTCGACGTCCCCGTCCTCGCCGAGGCACTGGGACGACCGCTGGCCTACGTGGGCGCGCTCGGCTCCCGGCGCACCCAGGCGCGAAGGGTCCGCGAACTCAGGGAGGCCGGTGTGTCGCCGGACGCGGTGACGCGGATGCACGCCCCCATGGGCCTCGACCTCGGCGCGTCGACGCCACAGGAGACCGCCGTGTCCTTCGCCGCGGAACTCATCGCGCTGCGCAGCGGCCGCAGCGGCCGTTCGCTCTCCCTGCTCGACGGGCCCATCCGCCCGGCGGCGGTCGCGCACCGCCCCGGCCACAGTGCGGTCGCCGGAGGGCTCGCCTGACGGAACCGCCCCCGCGCACGGGCGGCCGAGCGTGATTACCCCCGCCCCCTCCGCCCCCTGGGACGAGGCTGGTCACATGTGACCCCGGGGAGGTGTGCGGGGCGTACCGGTCGCGGGAAGGCGGCCGGGGGAGCGGGACTTCCCGTCTCCTGGCCGACGACACCGGTAGACACGGCTGACGGAGCCGGGAGAAGCCATTCGGTTCCCCGAGCGCACGATGCGTGTACCCGCAGCGCACGATGTCGGGGAGCGGGTGCGGCTGCGCGGCGGGTTGTTCTTCACTGGGAGCGGAAGGTCGTAGACAGAAGGGTTTGCTCATGGCCACTTTGACGGTCTGGAAGTTCGATGCCCCCGAGAGCGCCGAGCAGGTGGAGCGGAAACTGCTCGATCTGCAGAAACAGGAGCTGATCCAGGTGGTGGACGCCGCCGTCGTCACCTGGCCCACCGAGGCGAAGAAGCCGAAGACGAAGCAGCTCACCGACCTGGTGAGCACGGGTGCCCTCTCGGGCAGCTTCTGGGGTCTGCTGTTCGGCCTGCTCTTCCTCATGCCGTTGCTGGGCGCCGCCATCGGTGCGGCAGCCGGCGCCCTCGGCGGCAAGCTGGCCGACGTCGGCATCGACGACGACTTCATCGACTCGGTCAAGTCCCAGGTGACCCCTGGCACCTCCGCGCTCTTCCTGCTCTCGGACGACGAGGTGCTGGGCCGGGTCAAGGAGGCATTCCCCGCCGAGCACGCGGAACTGATCCGGTCGAACCTCGACAGGGAGCAGGAAGCCCGGCTCCGCGAGATCTTCCACTGATCCGCGAGACCGGTCGCCGGCGGGGGCGGCGCGCCGTGGGTGAGAGTCCGCACGACCGGCGGGAACCTCTGCCCCGGGGTGTTCGCCGTTCCCGTCGTGCGCGGGGAGGGCTCGACGGCACCCGCACTCATGTGTATTAATGTTCAACCAATTTGCTGGTGCTGCGAGGAGGTCGCACCATGCCGGAGCTCGGAGTGGCCGATACGGTCGGGATCCTGCGCCGTCCCGGAGTCAGGCCACGGCACAGCAGCGCCGGACTCGGCTGGGAGCACGTCTACGTGTCCTCCCAGCAGGAAACCCCCTACCGCGCGACGTTCGACCTCGCGCCCACCCATCTGCTGATCCTGCACCTCACCGGGCCCGTCACCGTACGGCGAGGCCAGGGCGGCCAGGCACGGTCGCGGGTGATCCCCGCCGGTGGGCTGTTCCTGCAGCCGGCCGGCCGGGAACTGTCCGTGGAACTGGGCGGCGGCCTGGACACGGTGCACGTCTACCTGACGGACGAGGCACTGCGCGAGGCCAACGACGGCCGGCCGGTCCAGCTCGCCGAGGAGACGGGAGTCAGCGACCCGCTCGCCGAACAGATCATGATCGCGCTGGACGGCGCCGTACGCCGCTGGGAACCGTCCGCCCGTACGTACGTGGACCACCTGACGGGCATGCTCGCCGCACAGCTCACCCGGCGGCACACCGTCCGCACCGTCCCGCCGCCCACCGCGCGGCCCGGACTGTCCGGCCGGCAGCTCACCGCCGTACGGGACCTGATGCGCGAGCGACTGGCCGAACCCCTGCCGATCAGGGACCTGGCCGCGGCGGCCTCGCTCAGCCCCAGCCAGTTCACGCGCCAGTTCCGCGCGAGCACGGGCCAGTCGCCGCACCAGTACCTGCTGGGGCTGCGACTGGACCACGCGTGCCGGCTGCTGCGTACCACCTCCGCGCCCATCGCGGAGGTGGCGGTCGCCTCCGGGTTCTCCCACCAGGAGCACCTGACCCGGGTGATGCGGGCCCGGCTGGGCACCACACCGGCGGTGGTGCGCCGCGAGGCGTGAACCGGCCGGTCCCGGACCAGCGGTCCAGGACCGGTACCGGTCAGCGTTCCAGGACCAGTGCCAGCCCCTGCCCCACGCCGATGCAGAGCGCCGCGAGCCCCCGGCCCGCACCGGCCGCGGCCAGTTGGTGGGCGACCGCCCCCGTGATCCGGGCACCGGAGGCGCCCAGCGGGTGGCCGATGGCGATGGCACCGCCCCGCGGGTTGACGATGGTCCGGTCCAGCTCCGGAAGAGCCGCCAGACAGGCCAGCGCCTGCGCCGCGTAGGCCTCGTTCAACTCCACCGTGCGCAGGTCGCCGGCCGCCACGCGCGCCTTGTCCAGCGCCTTGCGGACGGCGTCCACCGGGCCGAGGCCGAAATACTGCGGCTCGATGCCCGTGACGGCCGCCGCCCGCACCCGGGCCAGCGGTTCGCGGCCGATGGCCCGCAGCCCCGCCTCGTCCGCGAGGAGAAGCGCGGCGGCCCCGTCGTTGAGCGGCGAGGCATTCCCGGCCGTGATGGTGCCGTCCGGCAGGAACGCCGGTCTCAGCCGGGCCAGGGCGCCGAGGGAGGTGCTGTCGCGGATGTTCTCGTCTCGCGGCAGGTCCACGCCGTCCACGGGGACCACTTCCCCGGCGTAGTGCCCCTCGCGCCAGGCGGCGGCCGCGTTGCGGTGGCTGGCGAGGGCGAAGGCGTCCTGCTGCTCGCGGGTCACGCCGTACCGGGCGCCGACCAGCTCCGCGCTCTCGCCGAGCGGGATGGTCCACTCCTTCGGCATCCTCGGGTTGACCATCCGCCAGCCCAGGGTCGTCGAGTGGAGCTGCTGGTCCTTCGCGGGAAAGGCACGGTCCGGTTTCCGCAGCACCCACGGGGCGCGGCTCATGGACTCCACACCGCCGGCGACGGCGATGGACGCGTCCCCGAGGGCGACGGCCCGGGCCGCCTGGATGACCGCCTCCATACCGGAACCGCACAGCCGGTTCACGGTGGAGCCGGGCACGCTGACGGGCAGACCGGCCAGCAGGACGGCCATACGGGCCACGTCCCGGTTCTCCTCCCCGGCTCCGTTGGCGTTGCCGAGCAGTACGTCGTCGACGCGCGCCGGGTCGAGGTCCGGGCTGCGGTCGAGGAGAGCGCGCAGCACACCGGCGGCCAGGTCGTCCGGGCGTACCCCGGACAGCGCGCCGCCGTAGCGGCCGAACGGGGTGCGCACGGCGTCGACGACGTACACCTCGCGTGGGCGCTCGATCACCGCGTACTCCTCACGGTCAGCGGCACGGGGGTGACGGCGGCGATCCGCTCCGCCGGCACACCAGGCGCCGTCTCGACGAGTTCGAGCCCCCGCTCGGTGACGTCCAGGACGCACAGGTCGGTGATGACACGGTCGACACAGGACCGCCCCGTCAGCGGCAGCGTGCACTCCTCGACGATCTTGGAACTGCCGTCCTTGGCGAGGTGCTCCATCAGCACCACGACCCGTTTGACGCCGTGCACCAAATCCATGGCCCCGCCCATGCCTTTGATCATTTTTCCCGGGACGGCCCAGTTGGCCAGATCCCCGCGGACGGAGACCTGGAGCGCGCCGAGGACGGCGGTGTCGATGTGGCCGCCCCGGATCATGCCGAAGGACAGCGCCGAGTCGAAGAAGGAGGCTCCCGGCCGGACGGTCACCGTCTCCTTGCCCGCGTTGATGAGATCGGCGTCGACCTCATCGGGTTCCGGGTACGGTCCGACACCGAGCAGGCCGTTCTCGGAGTGCAGCACCACATCCACGCCCGGTGGTACGAAGCCGGCCACCAGAGTGGGGAGCCCGATCCCGAGATTGACGTACATGCCGTCGCGCAGCTCCCGCGCGGCGCGGGCCGCCATCTCCTGTCTGCTCCAGCTCACCGCTCCCGCACCACCCTCTTCTCGATGCCCTTGTCCGCCGCCTGCTCTGGGGTCAGCACGACCACGCGCTGGACGAACACACCCGGCACGTGCACCGCGTCGGGATCCAGCTCCCCGGGCTCGACGAGTTCCTCCACCTCGGCCACGGTGATCCGGCCGGCCATGGCCGCCAGCGGGTTGAAGTTGCGGGCCGCCCGGTGGAAGACGAGGTTGCCGTGACGGTCGCCTCGCGCGGCCCGGACGAGGGCGAAGTCGGTGGTGACGGCATGCTCCAGCACATGTTCCACGCCGTCGAAGACCCGCACCTCCTTGGCCGGCGAGGCCACCGCCACCGAACCGTCGGCGCCGTAACGCCAGGGCAGACCGCCCTCCGCGACGGCGGTGCCGACACCGGCCGGGGTGTAGAACGCGGGAATCCCGCTGCCTCCGGCCCGCAACCGCTCGGCGAGGGTGCCCTGCGGAATCAGCTCGACCTCCAGCTCGCCCGCCAGGTACTGGCGGGCGAACTCCTTGTTGTCACCGATGTAGGAACCGGTGACCCGCGCGATCCGGCCCGCCGCCAGCAGGACACCGAGACCGCGCCCGTCGACACCGCAGTTGTTCGACACGATGGCGAGGTCGCGGGCCCCGGACTCGTACAGCGCGCCGATGAGCACTTCCGGCACACCGCTCAGCCCGAAGCCGCCGACGGCGAAGGACTGCCCGTCCGTCACATCCGCCAGGGCCTGCGCGGCGGTGGCCACCTGCTTGTCCACGCTCAACGCCCCAGGACCTGCCGCAGGGCGGCGGACAGGCCCTCCCAGGCCTCCTGCCCGGTCACCGGCGCGGTCGCGCGGCGCCAGGCCACATAGGCGTCCGGGCGCACCAGCAGGACCCCGTCCTCCGCGATCTCGCTCACCCGGCTCCACTCGCCGTAGGCGTCACGGGCGCCGTCCTCGCCGATCCGCACGAAGCGCAGCGGTATCCCGAGTTCCTCGCGGCACGCTTCCGCCGCCGTCTCCCAGACCTCGCCCGACAGTCCCGTCAGCACGGTGAACTCGCCCTTGCCGACGACGTCCAGGGTGGAGATCCGCCCGCCGTCGCCGTCGACGAGCCACGCGTGGGGGAGCTTGGCACCCGGGCGGGTGGTGGGACGGGCCACCAGCTCCCGGTCCTCGTCCCAGACCTCGGCGGGGGAGCCGTCGGCGACGACCGCGTCCGAGACGTAGCGCTGGTTCATCTCGACGCCGTGCGCGTTGAACTCGTAGTTCTTGAGCCGGATGGCGTCCTCCAGCTGACGCCGCCGCTTGGCGCCCTCGGGGGTGGCAGCCCGCAGCGCGGCCAGCCCCTGGGCGATGGTCTGCTCGTCGCCGTCGGCCCCGACGCCGAGCGTGTCGAAGACGGGCCCGAACTGGTCGCGGCTGAGGTTGGCCCGCTCGACGATCTGCCGTCCGACCGGGGCGCGTTCGGCCGTGTAACTGTCCAGGAGCGCCGGACCGGCCTCACCGCGGATCACCATGGCGAGCTTCCAGGCGAGGTTGTAGGCGTCCTGCACGGAGGTGTTGGAGCCCAGGCCGTTGGACGGCGGATGACGGTGCACGGCGTCGCCCATGCAGAACACCCGGCCGGAGGAGAAGGACGAGGCGTAGGCGTGGTTGACGGTCCACAGGGCGGTGGACGTGATCTCCACCGGGAGGTCGGGGACGCCGATCAGATCGCGCACGATCCGGCGCGCCTCCTCCTCGTCGACCGCGGGTGGCGGCTGCTCGATGTCGTAGCCCCACACCAGCAGCCACTCGTTCCACGGCCGGACCATGCGGACCAGCCCCATGCCGATGCCGCCGGTCGCCGCGCCGGGCCGCAGCACCCAGTACAGGACGCTGGGACGGTGGGCGCAGTACTGCGAGAGATCGGCCCTGAAACCGATGTTCATGCTGCCGGCCTTGCCCATCCGCCCCTCGACCGGCAGACCGATCTGCTCGGCGACGGTGCTGCGTCCGCCGTCGGCCCCGATCAGGTACCGGGCCCGTACGGTGAACTCGTCGCCGCGAATCCGGTCGCGCAGCACGGCCGTGACACCGTCGTCGTCCTGGGTGAGGCTCAGGAACTCGGTGTCGAAACGGACCTTGGCACCGCGGGCAGCCGCGTTCGTCGTGAGGATCGGCTCCAGGTACGTCTGCGGCAGGTCGAGCATCCGGCAGGGGCTGGTGGACGTGTACTCGGTGAGCGAGTACGGCCCGGTGCCCCAGGTGCGGATGCGGCCGATCTCGTCACCGGCCAGCGCCGTGCACAGCACCGTGTCCCCCATCAGCTGCGACGGGCTGCCCTGGGCCAGCGCCTCCCCCTCGACACCGAGGTCGCGCAGCACCTCCATGGTGCGCTGGTTGGTGATGTGCGCCCGGGGGGTGTTCGCGAGCCAGCCGTACTTGGTGACCTGCAGGGTACGGATGCCGTAACTGGCCAGCAGGAGGGAGGCCGTGCCGCCGGACGGGCCGCTGCCGACGACGAGGACGTCGGTGTCGTAGGAGGATGTGCGGGTCATGGTCAGTTGCTCCTGGGTCGGTCGGCCAGAGGGGCGATACGGAAGGTGTGCTCCAGGCGGCGCCACTCCCCGTCGACGCGGCGGCCGTCGGGGGTGGGTCCGGTCTGCGGGGCGAAGTCGACGATCAGCGGCTCCTTGACGCCGAAGACCGTGTCGCTGTCCAGGTAGGCGCCGCCCGCCACGAACAGCTGCGTGATCAGACGGCGGTGGCCCGGCGCGTCGATCATGAAGTGGAGGTGCGGGGCACGTTGGTGATGGCGGCCCACCGCGGTGAGCATCCGCCCGACGGGGCCGTCGCCCGGAATGGGGTACTCGGACGGCAGGATCGACCAGAAGGTGAGCCGCCCCGAGGCGTCGGTGCGCAGCCGGGCCCGCAG
Organism: Streptomyces nogalater; assembly: GCF_039532885.1. Taxonomy (NCBI): domain Bacteria; kingdom Bacillati; phylum Actinomycetota; class Actinomycetes; order Kitasatosporales; family Streptomycetaceae; genus Streptomyces; species Streptomyces nogalater. The sequence continues at coordinate 91,589 of NZ_BAAASM010000022.1, forward strand.
CACGGGGCCGTCCAGGTCGGGGAGCTGGACGTCGTAGAAGCCGTTCTCATCGGACTGCCAGACATCGACGACCGCGTCCCTCACGGGCGCACCGGACGTGTCGGTCACCGTCACGTCCACCCACAGCGGCGTGCCCGGCAGACCGCCGGAGATGTCGTCGCCGTGCGCGGCCTCGGGCGGGCCCTCCACGTAGAAGGGGCCCAGGACGGCCGACGGGGTGGTGTCCGGAGTGCGGGAGTTGGTCAGCACGTCGACGGCGCTGGAGACACCCAGTACGTCCGAGAGCAGCACGAACTCCTGCCGGGTCGGTCCGCAGAGCTGCCCCGTCCGGGTGAGGAAGTCGATCGCGTACTGCCATTCCGCGTCCGTGACCTCCTGCTCGGCCACGAAGGAGTGCAACTGCCGTACGAGGTTCGTCAGCAGGGTGCGGACGCGGGAGTCGGGCGTGTGCGCGAAGCTCGCCACGACCTGTTCGGTGAGCCTGGCCAGCGTGGCCTCGGTGGTGGCGGGGCCCTGCGGGCGGCGCCCGTGCCAGGCGTCGGCCAGCAGACCCGCGACGCCCTCGGCGGTCAGCTCACGGGGGTTCGGGTACGGCGTGGCCACGGCCAGCTCGACCGCGCGGGGCAGGCCGGACTCCGGCATGCCCAGGTCGCGCAGCGAGGTCGGCCCGCCCAGCGACGCGACCAGGTCGTAGACACCGCCCGGCGCGTCGGGCACGCCCAGCGCGCGGGCGATGCGGCGCATCGCGTCCGGGGCCGCGGGCGCGTTGTAGGCCATGGCGTGCGGCAGGACCACGGTGTGCGTCCCGGCGTGCGGCAGGCCGAAGCTGCCGCCCAGGGTGTGGCACAGCTTGTGGTGCAGGCCCATGCCCACCGTGGCCAGGCAGGTGCCGGCGAGCCAGGCGGCCTGGAGCAGACCGCCGCGTGCCTCCCGGTCCGCCGGGTCGGCGGCGAGCCGGGGCAGCGCCCGGGCGATGCGGGAGATCGCGTCGAGCGCCTGACGGTCGGTCACCTGGTCGGCGTCGGGGGAGTACAGCGCCTCCACGGCATGCGCCATCGCGTTCACCCCGCTCGTGACCGACATGGCCAGGGGCAGGGAGAGGGTGAAATCTACGTCGTAGACGACGGTCTCGGGCAGGATGGCGGCCGAGGACCGGGTGACCTTGCGCCCTTCGTGGGTCTCTCCGAGGACCGGGGTCACCTCGGATCCGGCGTACGTGGTCGGTACGACCACCTGCGGCAGGTCGGTCCGCAGGGCCAGAGCCTTCGACAGGCCCGTCGTCGAACCGCCGCCGACCGACACGAGACAGTCCGCGCCGGTCTCCCGCAGCAGGGCGAGGGCGCGTTCCGTCACCTCCAACGGGGTGTGCATCGCGGCACCGTCGAATTCCGCGGCGACGAGGCCGCCCAGCGCGTCCCGGACACGTGCGGAGGCCTCCGCGAGCGGCGGACTGGACAGCAGGAGCACCCGCGAGCCGCCCAGCCGTCCCACCTCCTCGGCGAGCCGGCCGACGGTACCGGAACCGAAGACCACCCGTGCGGGATGGGATGTGTGCACGAACGTCCGCATGTGGTCGCCTCCGCGAGTCGGTCGGTGGTGCGGTACTGCTTCAGCACCGAGTCTGAAGGTTCCGCGGAGTGAACTCCTGCACGAACAACGCGCGTTGCTGCACGAATCACGCACCGCGGGCGGACGCGGGTGGCGGGGGCGTTGGCGAAGAAGGCGGGCGGTCGCGGGGGCGGGCGGGGACCGTGCCGTCCACATCCCCGCGCAACCGTGGCCGGTCAGCGTCCCACCGCCCCCTCCGGCTCGTGCCCGCCCGCGTTGCCCCCACGGGCTCCTCGGTCGACAGGACCGGTTCCCGGTCGCTATCGGCGGGAAAGGCCTTGGCCGTGCCGTGCACCTCGTACCATGCCACCATGGTGCTCCTCCCCACAGCCCGGGTATCGCTTCCTGGTCGCCGTCCCGCCGCTCCAGGCACGTGCGGTAGTCAGGACCGCACTCGGCCTCATACTCCGGCAACTGCCGTATAGCGCTGTGCCAGTCGACCGACCTGACGGCCCCGCGCTGATCCGCAGGCAGGGAGAGATCACAGCCTTCATCATGGGGACGAAGGCCGAGGAAGCCGGCTCCTTCCTCTCCTGAGCTCCACATCACCCGCAACCCCGAAACCGCGCTTCGAAGAAGAAGGACACACGGAACAGCGATGACGTTAAAGCCAATTGACACCAGCCGGCCCCACCCGGCCCGCATGTACGACTACTACCTTGGAGGCAAGGACAGCTACCCGGTCGACGAGGAGGCTGCCGAGAGGGTCATATCGTTCCTGCCGGCCGTCAGGATCGCCGCCCGCACCAACAGAAGCTTCATGAATCGAGCTGCGCGACTTCTGGCTGACCGCGGTGTGACTCAGTTCCTCGACATCGGAACCGGTATCCCGACCGAGCCCAACCTTCACCAGGTCGTCCAAGCGGTCAATCCGCAAGCACGCGTGGTCTACGTCGATAACGACCCCATCGTTCTCCGCCATGCGGAGGCGCTCCTGCGGAGCACGCCCGAGGGGGCGACGAAGTACATCGAGGCGGATGTCCGCGAGCCCGAGAAAATCATCCAAGGTGCCAAGGAGTTCCTCGACTTCGAGGAACCTGTCGCCCTCTCGCTCGTGGCGCTCCTGCATTTCATCTCCGACGAGTACGGACCCTATGAACTTGTCAACGACCTCTTGGCCCCGCTCTCCTCGGGCAGCTTTCTCATGCTCTCGCACGTGACAGGCGACTTCGATCCTGCCGGATGGGCCAAGGCCGTCGACATCTACCGGAAGAGCGGCGTGCCCGCGCAAGTACGCTCACGAGAAGAAGTGGCCCGGTTCTTCACGGGCCTTGACCTGATCGACCCGGGCGTACAGGTCGTCACCAACTGGCACCCGGAGCCTGACCAGGAGTTCGCCGACGAACAGGTGCCCCTCTACGTGGGCGTAGCGCAGAAACCGTAAGCGCCCGGCGGTGGCTGATTTACCGTCACAATCGGGGAGCACCTGCGGATGCCGCAGGTGCTCCCCGCCGTCGTGGACGTCCGGCGTGAACGCCTCCGCCCCCGGCCGGCCCGCCTCGTCGTACGCGGACACCACGCGCCCGACCGGTTGCCGCCCATGAGCCAAGAACTGGCCCGCTACTGCCGATCAGTGAGCCATGACAGCCTAGGGTGTCGTGGACTGCCCGTGGACTGCTGCACGAGTGTCGCGGCAGACTCGTGGCCATGCTGCACCTGCGGGTTCTCACGATGAGCGACTGGCCGCTGTGGCGAGAGGTTCGCCTCGCTGCACTGAGCGAGGCACCTCACGCCTTCAAGGCGGGGCTCGCGGAATGGCACAACGGTGGAGAGGAGCGGTGGCGTGAGCGCTTGGCTATGCCAGCGACCTACAGCATCGTTACGTTGCTGGACGGCCGAGCCGTAGGGATGGCCGCAGGCCTTCCCGGGGATGGCGGCGCGTGCCAGCTGAGGTCGGTATGGGTCAGCCCCCAGGCGCGGGGGCACAGCGTCGGCGACCAGTTGATAGCGGCAGTCGAGGGGTGGGCCCGGCAGAGGGGCGCTACGACTTTGAAACTCGCGGTCCTACCGGGCAACGAGCCCGCTGTCGCGCTGTATCAGCGCAACGGTTTCATCGATACGGGTGAACTTGGAGACCTGTTGCCCGACGGGGTCACCAGGGAACGCCTGATGGTGAAGGTGCTTCGCTGAGAGGACGGCGTGCGAGCAGGACGGATCATCCACCGCGGGGCGGTTGCTGTGGATCCGAAGGCCACCGCTACTGCTACTTCGGGGGTTGGGTGTGTTTTTGGTAGTTCGTGGGGTGCTGGTGGGGGTTTTGTTGTTGTCGTTTGTTGGTGTGGTTAAGGGTGGGAAGAGTACCGGGGAACGGGGGTGGGACAGGATGTGGGCAGTAGTGCGGCTTGGGCGGAAGTACAGGCAGTCCCAGGTGTCCACCCAGGCCAGGTCGATGGGGTGGTAGCCGGGCGGCAGTGTCGAGTCGTCGGCGTCGGGGCTGGGTGTATTCGCAGTTGAAGGGCTGTCTGGTCTTCGAAGTT
>NZ_BAAASM010000023.1:0-1040 GCF_039532885.1 Streptomyces nogalater
CGCCGAAGTAGTCGACCACGTCCTCGGGCCACTGGTTGGCCTCCGCCAGCAGCACCGTGTCCGGATACTGGGCGTCGATCTCGCGGCGCACCCGCTTCAGGAACTCGTGGGTGGCGGGCAGGTTCTCGCAGTTGGTGCCCTCCTGCTGGTACAGATACGGCACCGCGTCCAGCCGGAACCCGTCGATGCCGAGGTCCAGCCAGAACCGCAGCGCGGAGAGGATCTCCTCCTGGACGGCCGGGTTCTCGTAGTTGAGGTCCGGCTGGTGCGAGAAGAAGCGGTGCCAGTAGTACTGCTTGCGTACCGGGTCGTACGTCCAGTTGGAGACCTCGGTGTCGACGAAGATGATCCGGGCGTCCTGGTACTGCTTGTCGTCGTCGGCCCAGACGTAGTACTCCCCGTACGGCCCGTGCGGGTCCCGCCTCGACTCCTGGAACCACGGGTGCTGGTCGCTGGTGTGGTTCATGACGAAGTCGATGATCACCCGCATGCCGCGCTGGTGGGCGGCGTCCACGAACTCCACGAAGTCGGCGAGGTCACCGAACTCGGGCAGTACGGCGGTGTAGTCGGAGACGTCGTAACCGCCGTCCCGGAGCGGGGACTTGAAGAAGGGCGGCAGCCACAGGCAGTCCACGCCGAGCCACTGGAGGTAGTCCAGCTTGGCGGTCAGGCCCTTCAGGTCGCCGACGCCGTCACCGTTGCTGTCCTGGAAGGAGCGGACCAGGACCTCGTAGAAGACGGCGCGTTTGAACCACTCCGGGTCCCGGTCCTTGGCGGGAGTGTCCTCGAAGGTGTCCGGAACAGGCTCGTTGACGGTCATATCGTGGGTGACCCTCCGATCTGCGGGTTGGACGGTCGCAGGACGGTGAAGACATGCGCGGGCCTATGACCCGGTTCGAGGCGCACATAGTTGGCCCTGCCCCAGTGGTAGGTCTCGCCGGTGAGCTCGTCGCGCACCGGCACGGTCTCGTGCCAGTCCAGGCCGAGTTGCGGCATGTCCAACGAGACCGTGGCCTCCTGGGTGTGGTGCGGGTCGAGGT
>NZ_BAAASM010000024.1:0-4286 GCF_039532885.1 Streptomyces nogalater
CCTTGGGCAGCGTGTCGGTGTAGGGGCGCAGACGCCGTCCGGCGCCGGCCGCCAGCACAAGGCCTATCATCGCGGTTTCTCTCCTTTGGTTCCTGTGTGCACCGGCGTCGCGGCCGGCTGGGGCGCCGTGCGCGGTCGACGGACCGGTCACCCGTCGGCCGGGGCCGACGGGAAAAACGGGTGTGGTCCTGTCCACGGACAGGACCACACCCTGTACGGCGGCTCGATCAGTCGTCGGCGGCCGGGGCCGACGGCACGGACTTCGCCGTCGACTTCGCGGCGGCCGTCTTGGCGGTCTTCGTCGCCTTCTTGGCCGTCGTCTTCTTCGCGGCCGTCTTCTTGGCCGCGGTTTTCTTGGTGGTGGCCTTCTTGGCCGCCGCCTTCTTCGCCGGGGCCTTCTTGGCCGCCGCCTTGCGGGCGGTCTTCTTGGCCGGGGCGGCCGCCTCGGCCTCCTCGGCTCCTTCAGCTCCCTCGGTCACCGGAGCCTCGGCCACGGGGGCTTCCGCCGCCGGAGCCTCGGCCGCCGGAGCCGCCTCGGGCGCCGCCGACGGGACGACCACCACGGCCGCCTCCTCGGGCGCGGTCGGCGCGGTGGCCTTGCGCACCGCGCGGCGGCGCGGGCGGGCGGGCGCCGGGGCGCTCTCGGCCACCGGCTGCCCGGCCTCCGCCGGCTTCTCGGTCTCGGCCGGGGCCTCGGTAGCCGCGACGGGCCGCTCCGCCGGGGCCTCGGCCACGGGCGCGGCCTCGGACACCGTCACCACGGCGGCCTCGGCGCCCGCGGGGGAACCGGCCGGGGCCGACGCCTTGCGGGTCGCCCGACGGCGCGTACGGCCCTTGGGCGCGGCCTCCTCGGCGGCCGGCGCCTCGGCCTGCGGCGCCGGGACCACCTGGTCCTCGACGGCCACCGGCTCGGCCAGCGCCTCGGCGGCGGGCTCCGGCCGCACCGGGCGCGCCGCCGCCTCCTCGGCGGTGACGTCCTGGGCGGTCGGCACCTCGGCCTGCGCGACCGGCTCGGCCTCGGCCTTCTCCGCCTTGCGGCCGGCCTTCCCCGCCTTCTCGGCCTTCTCGGCCCTCTCCGGCTTCTCGGCCTTCTCCGGCTTCTCGGCCCTCTCCGCCTTCGGTGCGCCGGCCGGGGCCGACGCGCGGCGGCTCGCCCGGCGCCGGGTGCGGCCACGGGTGGCCGCCGCCTCCGCCTCGGCGACGCTGCTGTACAGCTCCTCGTCCGGCGCGAAGTCGGGCGCGGGCAGGGCGACCGGCTCGGCGGCCTCGGCGGCCACCTCGACGGCGGTCTCCACCTCGGGCGTGACGTCCGCGGCGGACTCCACGGCCACGGCGGGGGTCTCGTGCACATGCTCGTGCACCGGCTCCGCCGCCTCGGCGCCCCGGCCGCGCTTCTTGCGCTTGCCGCCGCCACCGTTGGCGGTCGCCTGGTCCAGGTGGACGATGACACCGCGGCCGTTGCAGTGGACGCAGGTCTCGGAGAAGGACTCCAGCAGGCCCTGGCCGACCCGCTTGCGGGTCATCTGGACCAGGCCCAGCGAGGTGACCTCGGCCACCTGGTGCTTCGTACGGTCCCGGCCCAGGCATTCCAGCAGGCGGCGCAGCACCAGGTCGCGGTTGGACTCCAGGACCATGTCGATGAAGTCGATCACGATGATGCCGCCGAGGTCGCGCAGCCGCAGCTGGCGCACGATCTCCTCGGCCGCCTCCAGGTTGTTCCTGGTGACCGTCTCCTCCAGGTTGCCGCCCTGGCCGGTGAACTTGCCGGTGTTGACGTCGATGACGACCATCGCCTCGGTCCGGTCGATCACCAGCGAACCGCCGCTGGGCAGCCAGACCTTGCGGTCCAGCGCCTTGGCGAGCTGCTCGTCGATCCGGTAGGTGGCGAAGACGTCGACCTCGCTCGTCCACTTCGACAGCCGGCCGGCCAGGTCCGGGGCGACGTGCGAGACGTAGCCGTGGATGGTCTGCCAGGCGTCGTCGCCGCTGACGACGACCTTGGAGAAGTCCTCGTTGAAGATGTCGCGCACGACCCGGACGGTCATGTCCGGCTCGCCGTACAGCAGCGTCGGGGCGTTGCCGCTCTTGGCCTTCTTCTGGATCTCCTCCCACTGCGCCTGGAGCCGCTCGACGTCACGGCGCAGCTCGTCCTCGCTCGCGCCCTCGGCGGCGGTGCGCACGATGACGCCCGCCTTCTCGGGGACGATCTTCTTGAGGATGGTCTTCAGCCGGGCCCGCTCGGTGTCGGGCAGCTTGCGGCTGATGCCGGTCATCGAGCCCTCGGGCACGTACACCAGATAACGGCCCGGGAGGGAGACCTGGCTGGTCAGACGGGCGCCCTTGTGGCCGATCGGGTCCTTGGTGACCTGCACCAGGACGGACTGGCCGGACTTCAGGGCGGACTCGATGCGGCGCGGACCGCCCGACATGCCGAGCGCCTCGAAGTTGACCTCGCCGGCGTACAGGACGGCGTTGCGGCCCTTGCCGATGTCGATGAAGGCGGCCTCCATCGACGGCAGCACGTTCTGGACCTTGCCCAGGTAGACGTTGCCGACGTACGAGGTCGACTGCTCCTTGTTGACGTAGTGCTCGACGAGCACGCCGTCCTCCAGGACGCCGATCTGCGTACGGTCGCCGTGCTGACGGACCACCATCACGCGCTCGACGGCCTCGCGGCGGGCCAGGAACTCGGCCTCGGTGATGATCGGGACGCGTCGGCGCCCCTGCTCACGGCCTTCCCGGCGGCGCTGCTTCTTGGCCTCCAGCCGGGTCGAGCCCTTGATGGACTGCACCTCGTCGGACGGCTCGCTGGGCTTGCGCGGCTCGCGGACCTTGACGACGGTGCGCTCCGGGTCGTCGGCGGACGGCTCGGCGTCGACCGTGGTCTCACCGGCCCGGCGACGGCGGCGACGGCGACGGCGGCTGCCGGCGCTGGACCCGGCGGGCTCGTCGGCGCGACCCTCCTCGGCGTCCTCTTCCTCCTGCTCGGCGGTGTCCTCGGCGTCCTGCGCGGCCTGCTCGGCGGCCAGTTCCTCGGCGTCCACGCCCTCGCCGGACTCGCCGTCGGCGGCGTCGCCGCGCCGGCGGCGGCGTCCGCCCCGGCGGCGACGGCGGCGCGAGCCGGACTCCTCGTAGCCCTCGGCGCCCTCGGTCTCGTCACCCTCCTCGCCCTCGGCGAGGTCCTCGGCGGACTCGGGGGCCTCCTCGGCCTCCTCCGGCTCCTCCTCGGCGGCGGCCTCGACGGGCCGGGTCTCCTCGGCGGCACCGCGGCGGCGCCGGCGCCGGCGGGTACCGGTCTCGGCGCGCTCCTCCGCGTACTCCTCGGTCTCCTCGGGCTCCTCCTCCTCGGCGGCCTCGGCCGCGGCCTCGGCGGCGGCCCGCTCCGGGGTCTGGAACCGGGGTTCGGTGAACACCGGCGCCTGGAACACGGCGACGGCGGGACGGGCGGGGCGGCGCCTGCCCTTCGTCCCGGCGGACTGCGCGGGCTCGGCGGCCTCGGCGGGCTCGGCGGCCTTGGGCGCGGCGGGCTGCGCGGGCTCGGCGAACCCGGACGCGGCTCGTACGGCCCGGCGCCGGGCGCGGCGCGGCGCGGCGGCCTCGGCGGCCGGCGCGGGGATCTGCGAGGCCTGCGCGGCGTCGGCCGGCTCGGTGGTGTGCGTGGTCACGGGTGCCTCCGGCTCCGCGGGGGTGGCCAGAGTCCGCTCCTCGGCCTGGGTGGCGGCGGGGGCCTCGGCGGCCTCCTCGCCGGCGGGCGCGGAGACCCGGCGGGTGGCCCGGCGCCGGGTACGGCGCGGGGCGGCCTCCTCGACGGGCGCCTCGGCAGCCTCCTCGACGGGCGTCTCCCGCACCGGCTCCGCCTCGGCGGCGGGCGTCTCCTCGGCGGCCTTCGGCGCACCGGCGGGCGCCGACACACGGCGCGTGGCCCGGCGACGCGGGCGCGCGGGCGCGGGCTCTTCGGCGGCCGGCTCCTGAACGGCGGCAGCGGCGGGCTCGGTCACCTCGGCGGCGGGCGTCTCCTCGGCGGCCTTCGGCGCACCGGCGGGCGCCGACACACGGCGCGTGGCCCGGCGGCGCGGACGCGCGGGCGCGGCCTCCTCGGCGGCCGGCTCCTGCGCCGCTTCCGGCGCGGCTGCGAGGGCCCCGGCGGGCTCCTCGGCGGCCGAAGCGGTCTCGCTGGTCCCGGTGGCGGCCGTGGCGGCGGCAGCGGCCGGGACGACGGTCTCGGCGGCCTCGGCGGACACCGGTGCACCGGCAGGCGCCGACACACGGCGCGTGGCCCGGCGGCG
>NZ_BAAASM010000024.1:4352-99551 GCF_039532885.1 Streptomyces nogalater
CGGACGCGCGGGCGCGGCCTCGGCGGCCGGCTCCTGCGCCGCTTCCGGCGCGGCTGCGCGGATCTCGGCGGGCTCCTCGGCGGCCGAAGCGGTCTCGCTGGTCCCGGTGGCGGCCGTGGCGGCGGTCGGCGCGGACACGCTGCGCGTGGCCCGGCGCCGGGTACGGCGCGGCGCGGCCTCCTCGCCGACGACGACCGCGCCGGCCTCGGCGACGGCGGGGGCCGTCTCGGCGGCGGCAGCGGCCGGGACGACGGTCTCGGCGGCCTCGGCGGACACCGGTGCACCGGCAGGCGCCGACACACGGCGCGTGGCCCGGCGGCGCGGACGCGCGGGCGCGGCCTCGCCGCTCGCCGCGGTCTGGTCGGTCACCTGCGCTTCTTCGGCACCGATGGTCTCGTCCTCGACCGCCTCGGCGATCTCGTCCGTCTCCGCGGCCGGTATGGCCGGCACGGTCACCTCGGCGGGCGCCTCGGCCGCCGCGGCGGGCGGGCCCGCCGGGCGGGAGGCGGCACGGCGGCGCCTGCGCGGCGGCAGGGTGTCGCTGGGGGTGTTCAGTTCGGAACCCTCTTCGGGTTCGTTCGGTCCGAGCATGCGGGCGTATCTCCCGTCAGGCTCCCGGGCGCCGCACCTGGTCCGGCGCCGGTCTCGGGGACCGCCGCCGTTGACGTCCGCGGCCCGCGCGATGCGCGATGGCCGCCGTCCGGGGCGCGGGCGCCGCACGGGAGCACTCTGTGTCCTGTCTCGCCGGTTCCGTACGCCTTGTCGGTACGGCCTGGCGAAAGTCTTCTGGTCGGTGCGCTGCCCGACCCAGGTGGCTCCCGAGTACGAGGGCGGCGCTACGACGTCCGTCCCTACGCGGGACCTTCCGGCGTGGGCGCCGTCGCGGCGGCCGACTGGGCCGTCAGGGCCCCGGCAGCCTCGCGGTCGGGCGCGAGCGGGTCGGTCACCGTGCCGGTCTCTTCATCGAACAGCCCCTGCGCCAGCCTGGTCACCGCTGCGGGGACCGGCGGCGCCAGGTCGGCCACGGCGCGGAGACCGGACAGGACGTCGTCGGGTCGTACGGCAGGCGTCACGTGCCGAACAACCAGCCGCAGTATCGCACAGGGCCGGTCGCTCGGCCTATCAGCCGGAGCACCGTGCGTTTCCAGGCTCACCACCGCCGGGCGGGCGTCGAAGGTGCGGACGCCGTTCTTCGTCATCCGCTGCACCTCCACGGTGTCGGCCTTGGTGAAGGCCTGCACCGCGTGCTCGGCCTCGGCCGGCTCCACGCCGTCCAGCCGCAGCTCCCAGACGGAGGCCGTCAGCCGGTCGGCGAGGCCGGAGGTCCGTGCCTCGACCGCCTCGATGATGTCGAGCCCGGCGGGCAGCGACTCGTCGAGGAGGGCGCGCAGGGTCTCCGGGTCGCGCGGTGCGGTGAGCGCGATCTCCAGGTACTCCGCCTCACTGCCCGTGCCGGTGGGTGCGGCATTGGCGTACGACACCTTGGGGTGCGGCGTGAACCCGGCCGAGTACGCCATGGGCACCTCGGCGCGACGCAGCGCCCGCTCGAAGGCGCGCTGGAAGTCTCGGTGGCTGGTGAACCTCAGGCGGCCGCGCTTGGTGTAGCGCAGACGAATGCGCTGCACCGCGGGTGCGGGCGGCGGGCCTTCGGGCTGTCGCTTGCCCAGTGTCGTTCAGTCCTTCGTGAGTGCGGTCGTACTCCTACCAAGAGTACGTGTGTCGCGGGCCACGGGTTCCCGCCGGTCCACCGCGGCCGGCTGCCGTGGTGTGCCGAACAGCATCCGCCGCACCTCGGCGCGGGCCTGCCGCACCGTGTCGCGGGCCGTGGTCACCATCTCCCGGGTAACCCGTCCCACCGCGCGTACGCCCGCGGCGGCGGGCCGCAGGACGGCGGCGCGTACCGCGTGCCCGACGGGCGCAAGGACGGTCCGGTACACCCAGCGCACCGGTTCCACGAAGATCCACCGGAAGAGGGTGCCGAGGGCGCGCCCGACGGCCCGGGAGATCCGCCCCGCGATCCGCCAGGCGTGCCCGAGGGCGTCCCGTATCTCGCGGGCGACGAGCGCCAGGAACCGGCCGACGGGTGCGAGCACCCAGCGCCACAGCGCGAGCGCGGGCAGGACGAGCAGTACCCGGGCGGTCCAGTACAGGGCCAGGCCGATCCCGGTGACGAGGAGGCCCAGCAGCCGGGCGAGCCCGCGCGCGCACCAGGCGACAGCCCGGCCGACGGGGGCGAGGACCCAGGTGTAGAGCCATCGCGCGGGGACGACGACCAGGTACCGCACCAGCCAGGCGAGCGCCGTGTACACGCCGAGTCCGAGGGCGGCCAGGATCGCGCCGGCGCCCTTCAGCAGCCAGGCCAGCGCGTGTCCGACGGGGACCAGCACGCGCGCGTACACCCACGCGAGCCCGGCTCCGGCCGCGCGCGCCAGCCAGGCGAGGGCGTGCCCGACGGGGGTGAGGAGGTACCGGTGGCACCACACGGCCGGTACGACGACGAGGATCCGGCCGAGCCAGGCGAGTGCCCTGCCGACGGGGACCAGGAGGTACCGCCACAGGGCCAGGAACGGCCAGACGAACAGGGCCCTGCCGGTCCACAGAAGGGCCCGTCCGAGTGGTTTGAACACCGTGTCCCGCAGAAGCCGTCCGGCGACGACGAGGGCGTCCCACATCATCCGCACCGGCACGACCAGCACCAGGACGACGATCCGCACGGGCAGGCGGACGGCGACGACGAGGCACCCTTCGGGCCGGTGGGGCGGTTCCGGCGGCTTCTGGAGATCCATGTCCGAAAAGACGCGTGGACCGGCCGATCGGATGCGGCCCTGTCATGTTCAGCGCGACACAGTGCCGTGCCGTCGGCTCTGTGCGTCAGCCGGTGGCGCGGTCCCCGGCGACCGGCTGGAAGTAGTGGTCCAGCGCCCAGGCGGCCACGCGGGTGCCGGCCCGGCAGCCGTCCACGTCCGCCGTGCGGGAGTGGACACCGCCCCACACCCGGGCGTCGACGACATCCCGGTTCAGTTCGTCGGCGGTCCGGTAGTGCCGCGTGGTGCCGGTGACCTCGGAGGGCACGTCGAGGTCGATGCGCGAGGTGCCGAGCACGCCGGTCAGGGCGCGTGTCACGGCGGCGGTGACGGTCGTGTGGCCGGCGATGTAGTCCGGGTGCGGCGGGGTGGGCAGCAGCGGTTCCCAGGCCGGGTCGGCCGTCGTCGCGGGGTTGCCGTCGGTGCCGGCCAGCCGGATGGCGGTGATCGGCCGCCAGAAGCCGTAGTGGAGCTTGGCGTCCCACGTGGTGACGACGGCGTCGGTCGCCGACGCGTTCACGGCGGCGAACAGTCGGGCCGTCTCGGCGATGCCGAGCCGGTGCCGGGCGGCGTGGTCCCGTACGGCTGTCTGGACCTGCGCGACCAGGTTGCCGCTGAAGAAGAGGGCGGTCTCGGTCTGCCGCGCGTTCCGGCCCGAGCCGGTCTTCGCGCCCATGACCTTCAGCTCCCGGACATCCCGGGCGTAGGCGGCCGAGGCGAGGGCGGGCGGTCCACCGGGACGGAACTGCCGCGGGGAGGTGAGCAGGAGGGGGCGGAGCCTGCCGAGCCAGGTGTCGATGAAGGGCTGGAAGGCGGGCGGGGTGGGCCGCCAGACGCCCGGTGCCGGGGAAGCGGTGAACGCAACGTCCGCGAACCTGCCGTCCCCTTCCCGGAGTTCGACGACGCGGGCGGCGGCGCGCTTCCCGTAGCGCACGCCCAGGTCTCTGGCCTGGCCGGCCGGCACAGCGGCGAGCGAGTCCGCGTAGGCGGTGTCCAGCCGCTCCTTGAAGGCGGGGAAGTAGGTGAGCAGTACGTCGTGGGCCGCGGTGGCCGCGGCCGCCGCGGAGGAGGCCCTGGCCGGACCGCGCTCGCGCCACTTGTACAGGGCGTAGCCGCCTTCGATCCCCACCACGGCGTTGTACACGGCGACGGAGACGAACCCCTGCCAGATCGCGGCCTGCCCGGAGGGACGCGGGCCGAGGCTCGCCGTGATGGTGCCGGTGGCGACGGCGTTCCACTCCCGGACCACGGCTGCCGGGTCGGCGGCGGTCCGGGTGCCGTCGTCGGGGGCGGTCGTCGCGGCGGTGAGCGTCACCAGCGCGAGGGCCACGACGGCGCAGGCGACGACCCGGACACGTGAACGCGGAGGAACGGGGAGGGAAGGCTCTCGGTACACGGCGTGCTCCCTGGCGTCGGGTGCCCAAGAACTAACAGCGGCCCACCGCGTGAACAAGACAACTCGCCGCGAACACACACGCTACGGGCACACCGGTACGCCACCGGACGCCGCTGAGCCCCCTCGCGACCGGGCGAGGGGGCTCAGCGGCCGTAGGGACGCGGGGAGCGGACGGACTCAGTGCGTGTGACCGCTCGCCGCCGGCGCCGGACCGGCGTTCTTCACCGTCAGCGGCAGCAGCTTCTTGCCCGTGGGGCCGATCTGGATGTGGGTGTCCATCTGGGGGCAGACACCGCAGTCGAAGCACGGCGTCCAGCGGCAGTCCTCGACCTCGGTCTCGTCCAGCGCGTCCTGCCAGTCCTCCCAGAGCCAGTCCTTGTCCAGGCCGGAGTCGAGGTGGTCCCAGGGCAGGACCTCCTCGTAGGTGCGCTCCCGGGTGGTGTACCAGTCGACGTCCACGCCGAAGGGGGCGAGGGCCTTGTCCGCGCACGCCATCCAGCGGTCGTAGGAGAAGTGCTCGCGCCAGCCGTCGAACCGGCCGCCGTCGTCGTACACCGCGCGGATCACCGCGCCGATGCGGCGGTCACCGCGGGAGAGCAGGCCCTCCACGATGCCGGGCTTGCCGTCGTGGTAGCGGAAGCCGATCGAGCGGCCGTACTTCTTGTCGCCGCGGATCTTGTCGCGCAGCTTCGCCAGGCGCGCGTCCGTCTCCTCGGCCGACAGCTGCGGCGCCCACTGGAAGGGGGTGTGGGGCTTGGGCACGAAGCCGCCGATGGAGACCGTGCAGCGGATGTCGTTGGAGCCGGAGACCTCGCGGCCCTTCTGGATCACGCGGGTGGCCATGTCGGCGATCTGGAGGACGTCCTCGTCGGTCTCCGTCGGCAGGCCGCACATGAAGTACAGCTTCACCTGGCGCCAGCCGTTGCCGTACGCCGTCGCGACCGTACGGATCAGGTCCTCTTCCGAGACCATCTTGTTGATGACCTTGCGGATGCGTTCCGAGCCGCCCTCGGGGGCGAAGGTCAGACCGGACCGGCGGCCGTTGCGGGTCAGCTCGTTGGCCAGGTCGATGTTGAAGGCGTCCACGCGGGTGGAGGGCAGGGAGAGGCCGATCTTGTCGTCCTCGTACCGGTCCGCGAGGCCCTTGGCGACGTCGCCGATCTCGCTGTGGTCGGCGGAGGACAGGGACAGCAGGCCCACCTCCTCGAAGCCGGTCGCCTTCAGCCCCTTGTCGACCATCTCGCCGATGCCCGTGATGGACCGTTCGCGCACCGGCCGGGTGATCATGCCTGCCTGGCAGAAGCGGCAGCCGCGGGTGCAGCCGCGGAAGATCTCCACGGACATCCGCTCGTGGACGGTCTCGGCGAGCGGCACCAGGGGCTGCTTGGGGTACGGCCACTCGTCCAGGTCCATGACCGTGTGCTTGGACACCCGCCACGGCACGCCGGAGCGGTTGGGCACCACGCGGGCGATGCGGCCGTCCGGCAGGTACTCCACGTCGTAGAACGCCGGGACGTACACCCCGCCCGTCCTCGCGAGGCGGAAGAGCACCTCCTCGCGGCCGCCGGGGCGGCCCTCGGCCTTCCACTCGCGGATGATCCGGGTCATGTCGAGGACGGCCTGCTCGCCGTCGCCGATCACGGCCGCGTCGATGAAGTCGGCGATCGGCTCCGGGTTGAAGGCCGCGTGACCGCCGGCCAGGACGATCGGGTCGTCCTCGGTGCGGTCCCGGGACTCCAGCGGGATGCCCGCCAGGTCCAGCGCGGTGAGCATGTTCGTGTAGCCCAGCTCCGTGGAGAAGCTGAGGCCGAGCACGTCGAAGGCCTTCACCGGGCGGTGGCCGTCCACCGTGAACTGCGGGACGCCGTGCTCACGCATCAGCGCCTCCAGGTCCGGCCAGACGCTGTAGGTGCGCTCGGCGAGAACGCCCTCCTGCTCGTTGAGGACCTCGTAGAGGATCATGACGCCCTGGTTGGGCAGACCCACCTCGTACGCGTCCGGGTACATGAGCGCCCAGCGGACATCGCACTCGTCCCACGGCTTGACCGTGGAGTTGAGCTCTCCGCCGACGTACTGGATCGGCTTCTGCACGTGCGGGAGCAGAGCTTCGAGCTGCGGGAAAACCGACTCGACAGGCATCTCGCGAACCTTCATGAGCTGACAGGGGTGACCATCAAGCGTAACCCGCCCGGCGGGCCGCCCCGCACGCTCAGCCGGACAGCCTGCCGCCGATCCTCCTCCACCGCTCGGCCAGCTCCGCCTCCAGCCGGGCCGCGCGGGCCTCCTCCCGGCCGAACAGCAGCCCGTAGGTGAACGCGCTCTCCCCGGCCGCGTGGGCCACCGCGGCCAGCTCGCGCAGGGTACGGCGGGCCATGACGCCGTCCTGGTGGTCACCGAGCAGGGTGGTCAGGCTCTTCATGGCCTTGGTGAGGGCGCGGGCGGGAGCGCCCAGGGCCTCGGTGGCGGCCTCGGCCGCGTACCGGGTGCGCTTGGCCTTCTTGCGGGCCTCGTGCAGGGCGCCGTCGCGCTCCTGTCCCGGCGGCAGGGCGAGCGCGTGCTCCATCAGGGCCGTCAGCTTGCGCTCGTCCTTGCGTACGGCCTTGGTGAGCGCCTTCTTCGGTGCGCGCCCGGCCGCCGCGCGCAGCGGGGGCTCGGCGAGCAGGGCGTCCAGGGCGTCGAGCAGGGCCAGATAACGGCGGGAGTCCAGGACGCCGGTCAGATGGGCGCGGGCGCCGCGGCGGGCCTCGGCCCAGGCAGTGAGCCGCTGCGGGACGGGGCCGGTGACCAGGGCGGGCGGAAGCGCGTCGAGGGCGCTGGTGAGCCGGTCGGCCAGCACTTCCTGGTCGCGGTCGACGCCCAGCTCGCCCGCGAGCCACTTCAGCTCGGCGCCGACGGGGCCGGTGACGGCGCGGTCGAGGACGCCCGTGAAGGTGCGCAGGGTGCTGCGGGCGCGGCGGGTGGCGACCCGCATCCGGTGCACCGAGTCGGGGATGCCGCGGCGCACGGCGGGGTCGAGCGCGACCAGCGCGTCCCGCTGGGCGCGCAGATAGGCGAGGACGTGGTCCCCGGCGGTCACGGGCGCGGCGGGCCCGGCCGGCTTCCCGGGGCGGTCCGGCGCGGTCTCGGCCAGGGCGCGGGCCAGTTTGGACGGGGAGGCGGAGGGCCGCAGCCCCGCCGCGCGCAGCCGCTCGTCCAGCCGGTCGAGGAGGGCCGGGTCGCCGCCGTCGGCCAGTTCCACCTCGATCTCGGTCCACCGGACGGTCCCGCCCCGGCCGGTCGGCCGCTCGGCGGTCACGGTGTCGAGACTCGCCTCGGCCAGCAGGGTGCCGCTCGCGTCGACCAGGTGCCGCACGTCCCGGGCCGAGCGCAGCCGGACCAGCGGCACCAGCTCCCGGTCCCGGACCCGGGAGCGGACCAGGGCGGCGATCTCCTCGGGCACGGTGTCGCCGAGCGGAGCCCGGATCTCGTCGCGGACCCCGGGGGCGACGGGGAACTTCAGATGCCAGCCGGCGTCCGAGCCCCCGGTGCGCCGGCGCAGGGTGAGCGAGGCCGTGGACAGGCGTTCGTCGGCGGTGTCGTAGTAGGTGGCGTCCAGCTCGACCACGCCCCGGTCGAGGACGGCGGCCACCGGGCCCACACCGGTCAGGTCGGGCAGCCCGCCCCCGTCGGCTTCGTACTTGCGCTCGATCTCGCGTTTCGTGTCCGCCATGCACCGAATCTAGTGGTGGCGGCGCCGTCACGGCAGGGGGCGCCGCCACCACCGGGAGCGCTACGCCGACATCGGCCGCTGCACCTTGATCGACTGGAGCAGCCCGATGGCCACCCACACGGCGAACATCGACGAGCCGCCGTACGACACGAACGGCAGGGGCAGACCGGTGACCGGCATGATGCCGAGGGTCATGCCGATGTTCTCGAAGGACTGGAAGGCGAACCAGGCGACGATCCCGGCGGCCACGATCGTCCCGTACAGCTCGGTCGAGTCGCGTGCTATCCGGCAGGCGCGCCACAGCAGCAGACCGAGCAGGAAGATGATGAAACCGGCGCCGACGAAGCCCAGCTCCTCCCCCGCGACCGTGAACACGAAGTCCGTCTGCTGCTCGGGCACGAACTGGCCGGTGGTCTGCGAGCCGTGGAAGAGCCCGGCACCGGTCAGCCCGCCGGAACCGATGGCGATGCGGGCCTGGTTGGTATTGTAGCCGACGCCCGCGGGGTCCAGGTCGGGGTTGGCGAAGGCCGCGAACCGGTTGATCTGGTACTCGTCCAGAATGTGCAGCTGCCAGATCGCCACACAGCCGATCACGCCCGCGGCGAGCAGGCCGAACACCCAGCGGTTGGAGGAACCGGAGGCGAGCAGCACGCCGAGGATGATCGCCACCATGGCCAGCACCGACCCGAGGTCGGGCATGAGCAGCAGGATCATGATGGGTACGGCGGCCAGGCACAGCGCCTGGAACACCGTCCGGTGGTCGGGGTACGGCTTGTCGCCCGCGTCCACCCGGGCCGCCAGCAGCATGGCCATGCCCAGGATGATCGAGACCTTGAGGAACTCGGCCGGCTGGAGCGAGAAACCGCCGATGACGAGCCAGTTGCGCTGGCCGTTGATCGTCGCCCCGAGGGGGGTGAGGACGACCAGAGCGAGGAGCACCGACAGGCCGTAGAGGATCGGCACGGCGTTGCGCAGGGCGCGGTGGCCGAGCCAGACCGTGGCGATCATCAGGGCGATCCCGATGCCGAGGTTCATCAGGTGCCGCAGCAGGAAGAAGTACGGGTCGCCCTGGTTCAGCTCGGTGCGGTTGCGGGTCGCCGAGTACACCAGCAGCGAGCCCAGCAGGGACAGCGCGGTGGCCGCGAACAGGATCGGCCAGTCCAGCCGGCGGGTGAGCGAGTCGCGGGCGAAGAGCCTGGTCCAGCCGGGCCGCTCGGGGCCGTACCGGGAGACGGAGAAGCTGTTCGTGCCGGTCATGAGGGCATCCTCCGGCTTCCCCGGGCCCGGTGTCCGCGGCGTCTGCGGGTGTCGCGGTTGCCGGTCGTGGGCGACGGCGTGGTGCCCGCAAGCTGCTGGTCGTCGCCGTTGGTCGGGTTGTCCTTCTGGGCGTTCTCGGTGTCCTTCGCCGGGTCGCCGGTGATCTTCGGGGCGGCGATGGTGCCGTCCGTGCGGACCTTGGGCAGGCCCTTCTGCGGCTCGGGCAGCAGCGCCCTCTTGCTGTCGACGGAGCCGTCGCCCTGGACGCCGTAGAGCGCGCTGTAGATGTTGCGCACGGCCTCACCGGAGGCGCCGGAACCCGTACCGGCCTGGGCGATCGTCATGATCACCGTGTAGTCCTCGGAGTAGGTGGCCAGCCAGGACGTGGTCTGCTTGCCGTAGACCTCCGCCGTACCGGTCTTGCCGTGCAGCGGGATCTCGTCGTGGGGCCAGCCGCCGAACTTCCAGGCCGCCGTACCGCGGGTGATGACGCCCGCGAAGGCGTCGTCCATGCCCTTGAGGGTGGCCTGGCTGACCGGGAGCCTCCCGCGCTTCTTCGGCTTGATCTCCCGCACGGTCTTGCCGTCGGGACTGATGATCGCCTTGCCGATGGTCGGCTGGTACATCGTGCCGCCGTTGGCGACGGCGCCGTAGATCACGGCCTCCTGGATCGGCGTGACGAGCGTGTCGCCCTGGCCGATGGAGTAGTTGATCGAGTCGCCCTCGCGCATCTTGTTGCCTTCGAGGCAGTTCTCGTAGGCGATCTTCTCGACGTAGGAGCCGTCCTTCTTGCCGGTCTTGCACCAGGCGTCCTTGTTGGCCTCCCAGTACGCCTGCTTCCAGCGGCGGTCGGGGACGCGGCCGGTGACCTCGTTGGGCAGGTCGATGCCGGTCTCCTTGCCGAGGCCGAACTGGTGGGCGGCCTTGTAGAAGTAGTCCTTCGGGCGGCCCTTGGGGTTGCTGCCGCCGTCCTTCTTCCACTCCTTGTCGGCCAGGTAGTAGAAGACGGTGTCGCAGGAGACCTCCAGGGCGCGGCCCAGGGAGATGGGGCCGAAGCTCTCGCCCTCGAAGTTCTTGAAGACCTGGTTGCCCACCGAGTAGGAACTGGTGCACGGGTAGCGCCCGTCGAAGGGGTAGCCGGCCTCGACGGCGGCGGCCGTGGAGATCACCTTGAACGTCGAGCCGGGCGCGGCCTGACCCTGTATGGCCCGGTTCAGCAGGGGGTATTCGGAGTCCTTCCCCGTGAGGGCCTTGTAGTCCTTGGCGGAGATGCCGCCGACCCACACGTTCGGGTCGTAGGTCGGCGCGGAGGCCATCGCGACGATCCGGCCGGTCTTGGCCTCCATCACGACCACGGCACCGGAGTCGGCCTTGTAGTTGGTACCGGTGATCTTGTCGTACTGCTGGCGGGCGACCTTCATCGCCTTGTCCAGCTCGTACTCCGCGACGCGCTGGACGCGGGAGTCGATGCTGGTGACCAGGTTCGCACCGGGCTCCGCGGCCTCCGACTCGGCCTTGCCGATGACCCGGCCGAGGTTGTCGACCTCGTAGCGGGTGACGCCGGCCTTGCCGCGCAGCACCTTGTCGTACGTCCGCTCCAGGCCGGAGCGGCCGACCATGTCGGAGCGCAGATACGGCGAGTCGGTGTCCTTGGCCTTCTGGATCTCCTCGTCGGTGACGGGCGAGAGATAGCCGAGCACCTGCGCGGTGTTGGACTTGCCGGGGCCCGGGTAGCGGCGCACGGCCTCGGGCTCGGCGGTGATGCCGGGGAAGTCCTCGGAGCGCTCGCGGATCTGCAGGGCCTGCTTGGGGGTGGCCTCGTCGGTGATCGGGATCGGCTGGTACGGCGAGCCGTTCCAGCAGGGCCGGGGGGTCTCGGCGTCGCACAGCCGGACCTTCTGCGTGACCTCCGTGGGGCTCATGCCGAGGACGCCGGCCAGCTTGGTGAGGACGGCCTTGCCGCCGTCCTTCTGCTTGGTCAGCTCGGTGCGCGAGGCGGAGACCACCAGCCGCGTCTCGTTGTCCGCGAGGGGCACACCGCGGGCGTCCAGGATGTCCCCGCGCACGGCGGGCTGCACCACCCGTTGGACGTGGTTGCCGGACGCCTCCTTCTGGTACTCCGCGCCCTCGCGGATCTGGAGGTACCACAGCCGGCCGCCCAGCGTGCCGAGGAGGGAGAGGACGAGGATCTGGATCACGACGAGCCGGATCTGGACCCGCGGGGTCCGACCGGTCTCGGGAATGTTGGTCACTGCGGCTGTCTCCCCCTCTCAGTGCGCGGACGTCCGCGCGCGGACGTCGGTGCGTGCCATGGGCGTACGAGGCGCCCGGGTGCGAACCCGCTGTGCCCGTACGCAGGACGAACGACCGGCCCCTGAACTCACGTTCCAGGAAAGCCGACCCGTTCGAGTGAACCTGCCGGGTGCCAACCCGTCGCCGCTCACAGCCGCTTGACCCCCTTGATGCGGCCGACCCGGGCGGAACGGGTGCGGGCCTTCGCCTTCAGGGCGCCGAGGCCTCCGCGCCGGTCGCCGACGCGCAGGCCGGTGCCGGAGGACAGCCAGCCGGAGGAGATGTCACCGGCGTTGGCGGCGGGGCCGGTCTCGGTGAGCGGGTCGTTGTCGGCGCGGCGGGCCAGCCACATCAGCCCGGGCACCACGAACGGGGCCAGCAGCAGGTCGTACAGGGCCGCCGAGAACAGCAGCCCGGGCAGGCCGACATGGCGGGCGGCGGTGTCACCGACCAGGGCGCCGACCCCGGCGTAGAGCAGGGTGGAGCCGACGGCGGCGGCGACCACGACGGCCATCGGCCCGGTCGCCGACTTCAGCCGGCCGTTCTCCGGCCGGATCAGTCCGGCGAAGTAGCCGGTGACGCACAGCACGAGCGCGTAGCGGCCGGCCGCGTGGTCGGCGGGCGGGGCCAGGTCGGCGAGCAGGCCGGCGCCGAACCCGACGAGGGCGCCGCCCACATGGCCGTACACCATCGCCAGGCCGAGGACGGTGAGCAGCAGCAGGTCGGGCACCGCGCCCGGCAGGTGCAGCCGGGCCAGGACGCTGACCTGGATCACCAGGGCCACCACGACCAGCGCGCTGGAGAGCAGGATCCGGTTCACACGCATGGGATTCGGCTCCTACTGCTGCTCGTCGCTGGCGGTGTCGGTGTCGGTGCTGCCGTCGGTGTCCGGGACGGGGGCGCCGGCCGACGGGGTGACCGTGACGGTCACCGTCGGCACCGGCTTCGGCTTGGCCGGGAGCACGGTGTCCCGCGGGTCCTTCTTGGGGCCCTGCACGACCACGCCGACGATGTCGAGCTTGGTGAACCCGACGTACGGCGTGACGTACAGGGTGCGGGTGAGACCGCCGCCGGAGGGGTCGACGCGGGAGACCACGCCGACCGGGACGCCGGGCACGAACGGCCTGTCGGCCTCGGAGCCGAAGGTGACGAGCCGGTCGCCCTTCTTCACCTCCGCCTTGCCGTTGAGCAGTTCCACGCGCAGCGGGCGGTCCCCCTGGCCGGAGGCGAAGCCGAGTTCGTCATTGCCCTCTATGCGGGTGCCGACGGTGAAGTCCGGGTCGTTGGCGAGCAGCACGGTGGAGGTGCCGGGGCCGACGGTGGTGACCCGGCCGACGAGGCCGTCCCCGTTGAGGACGGTCATGTCCCGCTTGATGCCGTCGTCGGCGCCCGCGTCGATGGTGATGGTCCAGGAGAAGCCCTGCGCCGACCCTATGGCGATGACCTGGGCGCCCTTGATGGCGTACTGCCCCTCACCGGCGATCTTCATCAGCTTGTCGAACTGCCGGAGACGGCTGCGGTTGCGGTCGTCGCTGCCGAGCCTGGCCTTGAGGGCCGCGTTCTCCTTCTCCAGCACGGCGAGCCGGTCGTGCCGGCTGCCCGAGTCGCGGACCGCGGAGACGGCGTCGCCGACCGGGTCGACCACCCCCGACAACCCGTCCTCGACCGGGCCGAACACCGCCGCGGCGGCGTGCCGGGCACCGTCGACCGGGGAGTTCCGTCCTCCGCGGATGTCCACCGTGATCAGCGCGAACGCGATGGCGACCAGCAGGACCAGGAGCAACCGGCTCTCTTTCGTGTCCCTCACGTGCGGCGGCCGTGCCCTTCCTCAAGTAGGAATTCGGCGGGCCCTCCGGAAAAACGCCGAAGGTGCGGCGCAAACCGAACAGGCCCAATAGGGGGAGCGTATGCCTCTATATCAACGATCCGCCGCACGAGAGGAGAACGTCTCGTACGGCGGAATGGAGGAGTGACGTCATCGGCGCGGCTGAGCGTCCAGAACCTGCTGGAGCGCCTCGAACTCCTCGACGCACTTCCCGGAGCCGAGCGCGACGCTGTCCAGCGGGTCCTCGGCGATGTGGATCGGCATGCCGGTCTCCCGCCGCAGCCGCTCGTCCAGTCCGCGCAGCAGCGCTCCGCCGCCGGTCAGAACGATTCCCCGGTCCATGATGTCGCCGGACAGCTCCGGCGGGCACTTGTCGAGGGTGGTCTTCACCGCGTCCACGATCGCGTTGACCGGCTCCTCGATCGCCTTGCGGACCTCGGCCGCCGAGATGACGACCGTCTTCGGCAGCCCGGACACCAGGTCCCGGCCGCGGACTTCGGTGTGCTCGTCGGTGTCCAGGTCGTACGCCGAACCGATCGTGATCTTGATCTGCTCGGCGGTGCGCTCGCCCAGCAGCAGGCTGTACTCCTTCTTGATGTACTGGATGATCGCGTTGTCCAGCTCGTCCCCGGCGACGCGGATGGACTGGGCGGTGACGATGCCGCCGAGCGAGATGACCGCGACCTCCGTGGTGCCGCCGCCGATGTCCACCACCATGTTGCCCGTGGCCTCGTGCACCGGCAGACCGGAGCCGATGGCGGCGGCCATGGGCTCCTCGATGATGTGCACCTGGCGGGCGCCGGCCTGCGAGGACGCCTCGATGACCGCACGGCGCTCGACTCCCGTGATGCCCGAGGGAACGCAGACCACGACCCGCGGCCGGGCCAGATACCGCCGCTTGTGGATCTTCAGGATGAAGTAGCGGAGCATCCGTTCGGTGATCTCGAAGTCGGCGATCACGCCGTCCTTCAGCGGACGCACGGCCACGATGTTGCCCGGCGTCCGGCCGATCATCTTCTTGGCTTCGGAACCGACCGCCAGGATCCCGCCCGTGTTGGTGTTGATCGCCACGACGGACGGCTCGTTCAGTACGATCCCGCGACCCCTGACGTACACCAGCGTGTTGGCGGTCCCGAGGTCGACAGCCATGTCACGGCCGATGAACGACATTGAGTTCCCCATCCGGATTCATCTGGCCTCCCTGTGCGTTTGAAGGCAAGTCAGGTCGGCGAGGCGGGTGCTGTGACGTGAAGGCTTCCATCGTAAACGCGCCTCCACGAACACTGCGCGAGGGTCTCCGCCATTGTCACCAGATGGCGTGCCGCCTCGCTTGTGGAGACGGGCGTTCGGGGGCGCGCGTTCCCTCAAATGCGCGGCGCGTGCGGCGGACCGTGGACGCGGGGTGCGAGAAAGGTCCGGGACCGCGCCCGGACCTTCCGCGCTGCCGCCGCCGTCCTTACGCGCGAGAGGGGAAGAAGATCTTCAGCTCGCGCTCGGCGGACTCCTCCGAGTCCGAGGCGTGGATCAGGTTCTCGCGCACGATCACGCCGAAGTCACCGCGGATCGAGCCGGGCGCGGCGGCGATCGGGTCGGTCGGGCCGGCCAGCTGACGCACGCCCTCGATCACCCGCTCGCCCTCCACGATCAGCGCGACGACCGGCCCGGAGGACATGAACTCCACCAGCGGCTCGTAGAACGGCTTGCCCACGTGCTCGGCGTAGTGCTGCTCCAGCGTGGCGCGGTCCAGGGTGCGCAGCTCCAGCGCGGTGATCTGCCAGCCGGCCTTGCGCTCGATACGGCCGATGATCTCACCGGTCAGCCCACGGCGGACGGCGTCGGGCTTGAGGAGGACAAGGGTGCGCTGGCTCACGAGGGGCTCCTTACACGACTTACGGGTGCGGTGGCACGAGGTTACAGGGCGTGCCGGGACGTCCGTCACACAGCGTCAGCCGGGGAGGAGGACGACTGCGACCGCGCCGCGAAGCGGGCCTTCGCCTCGTCCACCTTTCTCCCGAAATGCACCGACGCCCACCACAGCGCCGCGAAGACCGCGCCCATGAAGAACATGGTCGGCACGAAGACACCCGAGGCGATCAGGGCGATCTGCAGGGCCCAGCCGAGGGCCACCCCGCCCGGGCGGGTCACCATGCCGCACAGCAGCACGCACAGCAGCATGGCGATCCCGCTGACCAGCCACACCGTCGACGTGGCCAGGTCGGGATCCTTCATGGCGACCAGCCCGGCGAAGCCGATGATGAAGAACTCGCCGATCAGGGTCGACGCACAGAGCGTACGCATCTTCTCTCTCAGCCCTTCCCCAGCAGCAGCCGGGCCTCGCCGACCGTGATCACGGAACCGGTGACCAGCACACCGCCGCCCGCGAACTCGCCCTCCTCCTCGGCCAGCGTGATCGCGGCCTCCAGGGCGTCCGGCAGCCGCGGCTCGACCTGCACCCGCTCGTCGCCGAACACCTCGACGGCGATCGCGGCCAGTTCGTCCGCGTCCATGGCACGCTGGCTGGAGTTCTGGGTGACGACGACCTCGGCGAAGATCGGCTCGAAGGCCTCCAGCAGCCCCCGCACGTTCTTGTCGCCGCTCGCGCCCACGACCCCGATCAGCCGGCTGAAGTCGAACGCCTCCCGCACCGCCTCCGCGGTGGCCTCGGCGCCCGCCGGGTTGTGCGCCGCGTCCAGCACCACCGTCGGGGAGCGCCGGACGACCTCCAGACGGCCCGGGGAGGAGACGGCCGCGAACGCCTTGCGGACGGTGTCGACGTCCAGCCGCTCCGCGCGCTGCGCGCCGACGCCGAAGAACGCCTCCACCGCGGCGAGCGCGACGGCCGCGTTGTGCGCCTGGTGGGCGCCGTGCAGCGGGAGGTACACCTCCGGGTACTCGCCGCCGAGGCCGCGCAGGGTCAGCAGCTGCCCGCCGACGGCGACCTGCCGGGCGACGACGCCGAACTCCAGCCCCTCGCGGGCGACCGTGGCGTCCACCTCGACGGCCTTCTTCAGCAGCACCTGCGCCGCGTCCACCGGCTGCTGGGCCAGGATGACGGTCGCGTCCTGCTTGATGATGCCGCTCTTCTCGCCGGCGATCTCCGCGGTGGTTTCGCCGAGCCGGTCGGTGTGGTCGAGACCGATGGGGGTCACCACGGCGACGTCACCGTCGATCACGTTGGTGGCGTCCCAGGAGCCGCCCATGCCGACCTCGACGACGGCGACGTCCACAGGCGCGTCGGCGAAGGCGGCGTACGCCATGCCGGTGAGGACCTCGAAGAAGGAGAGCCGGTACTCCTGCTGTCCGTCCACCATCTCGACGTACGGCTTGATGTCCTGGTACGTCTCCACGAACCGCTCGGCGGAGATCGGGGCGCCGTCCAGGCTGATCCGCTCCGTGATCGACTGCACGTGCGGGCTGGTGTACCGCCCGGTGCGCAGCTCGAAGGCGCCGAGCAGGGCCTCGATCATGCGGGCGGTGGAGGTCTTGCCGTTCGTGCCCGTGATGTGGATCGAGGGGTACGAGCGCTGGGGCTCGCCGAGGACGTCCATCAGCGCGGAGATCCTGCTGACCGAGGGCTCCAGCTTGGTCTCGCCCCAGCGGGTGGCCAGCTCGGCCTCGACCTCGCGCAGCGCCTTGTCGACCTCGGGGTCCTCCGGGCGCGCGGGTACGTCGGCCTGCGGCGGGCCGCCCTGGGTGCGCAGGGTGCGGCTGCCGGCCTCGATCACCGCGAGGTCGGGGTCGCGGGTGGTCTCGGCTTCGATGATCTCGTCGAAGCTGTCGAGGGGGTCGGGGGTGTCGCTGGTGCCGGGGTGGTCGCTCACGGGGCCCAGTCTACGGAGACCGGCTGACAAAGGGTGCGGTGGCTTGGCGGCGCCGACCGGGGTGGCTTGCCTCCTCGTCCGACCGCGGCCACGTCGTGGCTTGTCGCGCGGTTCCCCGCGCCCCTGACGGGGCACGCGTAAGCCCCCGGCGCTCACCGGCACCGGGGGCTTGCGTACGGGAGCTACGCCTGCGGCAGCTTCTCCAGCTGCGCGGTGATGCGGGCGATGTCCTCGTCCGCCTTGGCCAGACGGGTGCGGATCTTGTCCACCACGTGGTCCGGGGCCTTGGCCAGGAACGCCTCGTTGCCGAGCTTGGCCGTGGCCTGGGCCCTCTCCTTCTCCGCGGCCGCCAGGTCCTTCGCCAGGCGCTTGCGTTCCGCGGCGACGTCGATCGTGCCGGAGAGGTCGAGCGCGACCTCCGCGCCCGCCACCGGCAGGGTCGCCGTGGCCGTGAAGGAGTCGCCCTCGGGCTGGAGGCGGAGCAGCTGGCGGATGGCCGCCTCGTGCGGGGCGAGGGCCGTGCCGTCGAGGGTCAGGCGGGCCGGGACCCGCTGGCCGGGCTGGAGGCCCTGGTCGGCGCGGAAGCGGCGGACCTCGGTGATGACCGACTGGAGGGTGGAGATCTCCTGCTCGGCCGCCGCGTCCCGGAAGCCGCTGTCGGCCGGCCAGTCGGCGATCACGATCGACTCGCCGCCGGTCAGCGTGGTCCACAGGGTCTCCGTGACGAACGGGACGACCGGGTGGAGCAGCTTGAGGGTGACGTCGAGGACCTCGCCCAGGACCCGCTTGGAGACCTCGGCCGCCTCGCCGCCCGCCTGGAAGACGGTCTTGGACAGCTCCACGTACCAGTCGAAGACCTCGTCCCACGCGAAGTGGAAGAGCGTGTCGGAGAGCTTGGCGAACTGGAAGTCGTCGTAATGGGCGTCGACTTCGGCGACGACCGAGTTCAGGCGGGAGAGGATCCAGCGGTCGGTCGCGGACATCTTCGCCGGGTCCGGCAGCGGGCCCTGGACGGTCGCGCCGTTCATCAGCGCGAAGCGGGTCGCGTTCCAGATCTTGTTGGCGAAGTTGCGGGAGCCCTGGACCCAGTCCTCGCCGATCGGCACGTCCACGCCCGGGTTGGCGCCGCGGGCCAGGGTGAAGCGCAGGGCGTCGGAGCCGTACTTGTCCATCCAGTCCAGCGGGTTGACCGCGTTGCCGAAGGACTTCGACATCTTCTTGCCGAACTGGTCGCGCACCATGCCGTGCAGGGCGATGGTGTGGAACGGCGGGGTGCCGTCCATCGCGTACAGGCCGAACATCATCATCCGGGCGACCCAGAAGAAGAGGATGTCGTAGCCGGTGACCAGGACGGAGTTCGGGTAGAACTTCGCGAGCGACTCGGTCTGCTCGGGCCAGCCGAGGGTGGAGAAGGGCCACAGGCCGGAGGAGAACCAGGTGTCGAGGACGTCGGTGTCCTGGTGCCAGCCCTCGCCCGTGGGCGGCTGCTCGTCGGGGCCGACGCAGACGACCTCGCCGTTCGGGCCGTACCAGACCGGGATGCGGTGGCCCCACCACAGCTGGCGCGAGATGCACCAGTCGTGGAGGTTGTCGACCCAGTCGAAGTACCGCTTCTCCATCTCCTGCGGGTGGATCTTGACCTTGCCGTCGCGGACGGCGTCGCCGGCGGCCTTGGCCAGCGGGCCGACCTTGACCCACCACTGCATCGACAGGCGCGGCTCGATGGTGGTCTTGCAGCGCGAGCAGTGGCCGACAGAGTGGACGTAGGGCCGCTTCTCGGCGACGATCCGGCCCTCGGCGCGCAGCGCGGCGACGATCGCCGAGCGGGCCTCCAGGCGGTCCATGCCCTGGAAGGGGCCGTGGACGGTGATGACGGCGTGCTCGTCCATCACGGTGATGGACGGCAGGTCGTGGCGCTGGCCGATCTCGAAGTCGTTCGGGTCGTGGGCCGGGGTGACCTTGACGGCGCCCGTGCCGAACTCCGGGTCGACGTGCGTGTCGGCGACGACCGGGATGGAGCGGTCGGTGAGCGGAAGCCTGATGAGCTTGCCGACGAGGTGCTTGTAGCGCTCGTCGTCGGGGTGGACGGCGACGGCGGTGTCACCGAGCATCGTCTCGGCGCGGGTGGTGGCGACGACGATGGACTCGTCCCCGTCGCCGTAGCGCATGGAGACCAGTTCGCCGTCGTCGTCCTGGTACTCGACCTCGATGTCCGAGATCGCCGTCAGACAGCGCGGGCACCAGTTGATGATGCGCTCGGCGCGGTAGATCAGCTCGTCGTCGTAGAGCTTCTTGAAGATGGTCTGGACGGCCTGGGAGAGGCCCTCGTCCATGGTGAAGCGTTCGCGGGACCAGGCGACGCCGTCGCCGAGGCGGCGCATCTGGCCGCTGATCTGGCCGCCGGACTCGGCCTTCCACTGCCAGACGCGCTCGACGAAGGCCTCGCGGCCCAGGTCGTGGCGGGACTTGCCCTCCTTGCCGAGCTCGCGCTCGACCACGTTCTGCGTGGCGATGCCGGCGTGGTCCATGCCGGGCTGCCACAGCGTCTCGTAGCCCTGCATGCGCTTGCGGCGGGTGAGCGCGTCGATCAGGGTGTGCTCGAAGGCGTGCCCGAGGTGCAGGCTGCCCGTGACGTTCGGCGGCGGGATGACGACGGTGAACGGCGGCTTGTCGCTCTTCGCGTCCGCCTCGAAGTAACCCCGCTCTACCCAGCGCTCGTACAACGGCCCCTCTACATCGGCCGGCGCGTACTGGGTCGGCAGTTCGGTGTCGGGCGCGGTGGGCTGCTGCTGAGCGTTGTCGGTCACGGGGGCCAGTTTAGAGGTGTCACGGGGCGGTCCCGAAACGCGTTTGTTCTGTAACGGTGCGGCCCCCGGTGCCGTGCGTTTCCCGCCCCTGGGCCAGGATGTCAGGAACACATAAGCTTCTGGAGGGGAACCCAGGAATGAGCAACAACCAGCCGGGCCCGTACGGCCAGCCACCCCAGCAGCCGGGTCCGTACGGCCAGCCGGGGCAGCCTGGGCCGTACGGCCAGCCGGGCCCCTACGGCCAGCCGCCGCAGGCACCCCAGCCCGGCTACGGATACCCCCAGCAGGCCCCTCCGGCACCGCAGCCCGGGTACGGCTACCCCCAGCAGGGCATGCCGCCGCAGGGCGCCCCGCAGGGCATGCCCCCGCAGCCGGGCCCCTACGGCCAGCAGCCGAACCCGTACGGCCAGCAGCCCTACGGCGTGCCGCCGCAGCCGCCGCAGCCGGCCGGCGGGAAGAAGAAGACCGGTCTGATCATCGGCGCGGTGGCCGTGGTGGCCGCGCTGGCGGTGGGCGCGTACTTCGTACTGGGCGGCAGCGGCGGGGGCGGTGTCGCGGACGACGGCCCGCACAAGCTGACGACGCCGGCGACGGTGCTGACGGAGTACAAGAAGAAGGACGGCGACAGCGACACGATGACGAAGCAGGATCTGAAGGACGCCGAGAAGTGGGGCGTGCACGATCCGAAGGACGTCAGCGCGAAGTACGAGGCCGGCAACGACGACAACCCGCTGAGCAAGAAGATGCTCCAGTTCGGCGGTGTGTACGGCACGATCGACGACCCCGAGAAGGCCGTCGACGCGATGTTCGCCTACATGAAGACCAAGGCCCTGGAGGAGAAGGACAGCGAGGTCACCCTGAGCGGCGAGCCGAAGGCGTACACGCCGGCCGGGCTCGACGGCGCGGTCCTCAAGTGCCAGCAGGCCAGCGCCCCCACCGGCGCGGGCAACGGCGGGCCGAAGGACGTGACGATCAGCATCTGCATCTGGGGCGACCACAGCACCCTCGGCCTGGTCATGCCGGTGGACGTCGCCAACCTCGCGGCGGGCCGGAGCAGCGACCCGGCGGCCGACGCGGAACTCGTCGCCAAGTTCCGCGGTGAGGTCCGCGTCAAGCTCTGACGCGATCCGCCACGGCGAAGGGCCCCGGTCGGTCGACCGGGGCCCTTTCTTTTTCCGTGTGTGTCCGGCGGTTACGCCGTCTTCTGCTCCCCCGAGCCCCGCCCGCGCGCGTCGCGCGGGATCAGGGTGGGGTTGACGTTGGAGAGGACCACGTCGGCCGTGATGACCACGCGGGCCACGTCCTTGCGGGACGGGACCTCGTACATCACGCCCTGGAGGACCTCCTCCATGATGGCGCGCAGGCCGCGGGCTCCGGTCTGGCGGAGGATGGCCTGGTCGGCGATGGCCTCCAGCGCCTCGCGCTCGAAGTCCAGCTCCACGCCGTCGAGTTCGAACAGGCGCTGGTACTGCTTGACCAGGGCGTTGCGCGGCTCGACCAGGATCTTCAGCAGCGCCTCGCGGTCCAGGTTGTGCACGGAGGTGATCACGGGCAGACGGCCGATGAACTCGGGGATCATGCCGAACTTGACCAGGTCCTCCGGCATGACGTCCTCGAAGACGTCCTTGGCCTCCAGCTCGCGCTTGGACAGGATCGTGGCGCCGAAGCCGATGCCCTTGGCACCGGCCCGGGACTCGATGATCTTCTCCAGGCCCGCGAAGGCACCGCCCACGATGAACAGCACGTTCGTCGTGTCGATCTGGATGAACTCCTGGTGCGGGTGTTTACGGCCGCCCTGCGGCGGGACCGAGGCCGTCGTCCCCTCCAGGATCTTCAGCAGTGCCTGCTGGACGCCCTCGCCGCTCACGTCCCGGGTGATCGACGGGTTCTCGCTCTTGCGGGCGACCTTGTCGATCTCGTCGATGTAGATGATCCCGGTCTCGGCCTTCTTGACGTCGTAGTCCGCCGCCTGGATCAGCTTCAGCAGGATGTTCTCGACGTCCTCGCCGACGTAGCCCGCCTCGGTCAGCGCCGTGGCGTCGGCGATCGCGAACGGGACGTTCAGCATGCGCGCCAGGGTCTGCGCGAGGAGGGTCTTGCCGGAGCCCGTGGGCCCGAGCAGCAGGATGTTGGACTTCGCCAGTTCGATCGCGTCGTCCCGGCCGCTCGCGCCGCCGTTCTCGCCCGCCTGGACCCGCTTGTAGTGGTTGTACACCGCGACGGAGAGCGCCTTCTTGGCGGCCTCCTGGCCGACCACGTAGCCCTCAAGGAACTCGTAGATCTCGCGGGGCTTGGGCAGTTCCTCCCAGCGCACCTCGCTGGTCTCCGCGAGTTCTTCCTCGATGATCTCGTTACAGAGATCGATGCACTCGTCGCAGATGTACACACCGGGCCCTGCGATGAGCTTCTTGACCTGCTTCTGGCTCTTGCCGCAGAACGAGCACTTGAGCAGATCGCCGCCGTCACCGATGCGTGCCACGGTGTGCTTCCCCTTCGCCTGGGAGACGCCTGGACGTCATGAGTCCAGCGGCTCCTGGTGCTGCCTTATGTCCGACGGTACCTTGCCGGGCCCGGTGTTCGGGCCCCCCTTGGCAGGGTTCACTTTGCCGTGCGCCGCGCCAAGGGGGGCTCGGGGTGCCGCGTGCCGCGTCAGCGGACGGCGGCGTTGTTCAGCTTGCGGGTGGAGATGATCTGGTCGACGAGGCCGTACTCCAGCGCCTCCTCGGCCGTGAGGATCTTGTCGCGCTCGATGTCCTCGCGGACCTTCTCGAGCGGCCGGTTCGAGTGCTTGGCCAGCATGTTCTCCAGCTGCTCGCGCATCCGGGTGAACTCGTTGGCGATGATCTCCAGGTCGGAGAGCTGACCGCGGCCGGTGGAACCGGCCGGCTGGTGGATCAGCACCCGGGAGTTCGGCAGCGCCATGCGCTTGCCGGGCGTGCCGGCGGCCAGCAGGATGGCCGCGGCGGAGGCCGCCTGGCCCATGCAGACCGTCTGGATGTCGGGCTTCACGAACTGCATCGTGTCGTAGATCGCCGTCAGCGCGGTCATGTCGCCGCCGGGGCTGTTGATGTAGATCGAGATGTCCCGGTCGGGGTCCATCGACTCCAGGCACAGCAGCTGCGCCATGACGTCGTTGGCGGAGGCGTCGTCGATCTGGACGCCCAGGAAGATCACGCGCTCCTCGAAGAGCTTCGCGTACGGGTCGTACTCGCGGATGCCCTGGGAGGTGCGCTCGACGAAGCGCGGGATGACATAGCGGCTGTCGGGGCGGGGGCCCTCGTACATGCCGCTGGCGGCGCCGGGGAAGTTGCTCATGGGGTTCACCGTCCTGGTGGCGTTCGGGGGGCTGGTGTCTCGGCGGTGCGTGGCGTGGCCGGGCCGGTCAGGCACCGGTGCCGCCGCCTCCCGGAACACCCGAGGCGTGCGTGATGATCTCGTCAATGAGACCGTACTCCTTGGCCTCTTCCGGGGTGAACCAGCGGTCGCGGTCGCCGTCGCGGATGATCGTCTCGACCGTCTGGCCGGAGTGGAACGCGGTCAGCTCCGACATGCGCTTCTTGGTACGCATCAGGTACTCGGCCTGGATCTTGATGTCCGAGACCGTACCGCCGAGGCCGGCGGAGCCCTGGTGCATCATGATGTCCGCGTGCGGCAGGGCGAAGCGCTTGCCGGCGGCGCCGCCGGTGAGCAGGAACTGGCCCATCGAGGCCGCCATGCCCATCGCGATGGTGACCACGTCGTTCGGGATGTACTGCATGGTGTCGTAGATCGCCATGCCGGCCGTCACCGAGCCGCCGGGGCTGTTGATGTAGAGGTAGATGTCCTTGTCCGGATCGGCGGCAAGGAGCAGCAGCTGCGCCGTGATCTTGTTGGCGATGTCGTCGTCAACCTGCTGGCCGAGGAAGATGATCCGCTCGTTGAGCAGCCGGTTGTAGACCTGGTCGCCGAGGCCACCACCGATGGAAGGCTCGCCGGCGGCGGAGGGCATCAGATTCGTCACGTATCCACCTGCTCGTCTTACGACGGCGCCGGGCCGTCTCACGTCGTCCTGCCGGAGGCTTGGCGGGGGGTTTCAGGAGACTCCCCTGCCCCCGTATTCATGGACCCTAACGCTCAGGCTCCTTCGGGGAATCCCGGAGATGGGAGTGTTCGCCGGGGGCGTAGCGCGGGGAGCTCGGCCGGACGCCGGGTGCGGTGCGCGGGGGCGGTGCGGTGGCCGTCGGGTGCGGTGCGCCGGGGCGGTGCGGTGACCTTCGGGCCGCGGGCGTGCCGTGGCCCGCCGCGCGGTTCCCCGTACCTCCCGGTCCGGCCGCGGCCCCGGGTTACGCGAACGGGCCCCGGGGGCAGTCCCCAGGGCCCGCTGTACGCGCCTTACCGGCGCCGCAGGGCTGCTCAGCCCTCGGCGTTCTCCTCGGAGGCCTCGGGCGCCTTGGCGGCCTCGGTCTCCTCCTCCTCGTCGTCCAGGTTGACGATCTCGCCGTTGGTGTCCTTCACCGTGGCGGCCTCGACCACGACGGCCAGGGCCTTGCCGCGGGCGACCTCGCCGACCAGGAGCGGCACCTGGCCACCCTCGACGACGGCCTGGGCGAACTGGTCGGGGGACATGCCGGAGGAGGCGGCACGCCGCATGAGGTGCTCGGTGAGCTCCTCCTGGTTGACGTTGAGCTGCTCCTTCTTGACCAGCTCGTCCAGGACGAACTGGGTCTTGATGCCCTTGACCGCCGCCTCGCGGGTCTCGGTCTCGAACTCCTCGGCGGTCTTGCCCTGGATCTCCAGGTACTTGTCGAGGGTGAGGCCCATCTGGGCGAGCTGGTGGTGCTCCAGGTTGTGCTTGCGGGTGTTGACCTCGTCCTCGAGCAGCTTCTCGGGGACGGGGACCTCCACCAGCTCCAGCAGCTTCTCCAGGACGCGCTCCTGGGCCTGCGTGGCCTGGTCGAACTGCTTCATGTTGGCGAGGCGCTTGCGGCTGTCGGCCTTCAGCTCCTCCAGGGTGTCGAACTCCGAGGCGAGCTGCGCGAAGTCGTCGTCCAGCTCGGGCAGTTCGCGCTTGGCGACCTGGGTGACCTTGACGGTGACCTCGGCCTCCTTGCCGGCGGCCGAGCCGCCCTTCAGCTCGGAGGTGAAGGTGGCCTCGCCACCGGCCTCCAGGCCCTTGACGGCCTCGTCGATGCCCTCCAGCAGCTCACCGGAGCCGATGGTGTAGGACACGCCGTTGGCGATGCCGTCCTCCAGGACCTCGCCGTCGACCTTGGCCTCCAGGTCGATCGTGACGACGTCGCCCTCCTCGGCCGCGCGCTCGACCGGGGTGGTGGAGGCGAAGCGCTCACGGAGCTGCTCGACCGACTTCTCGACGTCCTCGTCGGTGACCTCGACGGCGTCGACCTCGACCTCGATACCGGAGTAGTCCGGGATCTCCAGGGCCGGGCGGATGTCGACCTCGGCGGTGAAGTTCAGCGTCTCGCCGTCCTTCAGCTCCGTGATGTCGACCTCGGGCTGGCCCAGCGGGCTGAGCTCGGCCTCGTTGACCGCCTCGGTGTAGAACTTCGGCAGCGCGTCGTTGACGGCCTCCTCCAGCACCGCACCGCGGCCGAACCGCTGGTCGATCACGCGGGCCGGGATCTTGCCCTTGCGGAAGCCCTTCACCGTGACCTGCTGGTTGATCTTCTTGTACGCCGCGTCGAGGCTGTCCTTGAGCTCCTCGAAGGGCACCTCGACAGTGAGCCGAACCCGGGTCGGGTTCAGGGTCTCCACGGCGCTCTTCACGGTTCGGTCTCCTTGTGGCTGACTTCTTGGTTTCTGCCGGAGCCAGACAGGTCCGGCGGATTCGCCGCCCGGACGAGTACGTAGGCCGTGAGGGCCAGGACACACGGGCGCGCAGCTTGCATAGTAACCGCAGCCGGTCAGCGCCCCAAAAGGCGATCTTCACGATGTCGTGTGCCGGTGGTCGGGGTGGCGGGATTTGAACCCACGGCCTTCCGCTCCCAAAGCGGACGCGCTACCAAGCTGCGCCACACCCCGTCTGGTGTGCGACACGTAGGGTACATGCCCCGGCCGATCCCGTCGGCCGGATTACCGAGGACACACGCGGGACGACGGGCGGGGGCCGCGAGGGTGCCACCGCTCGGCACCGGCCCGCCCTCCGGGGCCGCACGCCCTCGCCGCCGGTGCGTGCACGGCGGCGTCGGCATCGTCACAGCCGTCATGCCCGAAGTCGTTGGCCTCGGCGGCGGACGACCCGCTACGATGCACTCCAGTGCCGCGGTCACCGACCGCCGGCGCGGTGTTGCGGGCGTAGCTCAATGGTAGAGCCCTAGTCTTCCAAACTAGCTACGCGGGTTCGATTCCCGTCGCCCGCTCTGCACGGCCCGGGGCCGGGCGGAGGATCGTTCTCCGCCCGGCCCCGGGCCGTTTCTCGTAAGCTCGCCGCCATGACGAGCCCCCTGACGCCGGACGAACGCATCGCCGACCGCGAGGCCTTCGTCGCCTTCCTGGCGCGTCTTCGCGCGGACTACGAGGCCGACGGCCCGCAGTGGGAGAACCCGACACTGGACAGGTTCCTGGAAGCCCTCGAAGCCTGGGTCAAGGGGTCCGCGGCCTGGTACCGCAACGTCGGGGACGAACTGCCCGCCGGCGGCGACTGGACGTTCTTCGCCCGCGCCCTGACCGCCGCCCGCATCTACGAGTAGCCCGCCCCGCCCGCCCCCGTGCCCGCCCCTCGCACGCCTGGACGGTCAGAATCTGATCGAGTTGATGGAGTTCGCTATCGAGTCCAGGAAGCGGCTGATCGACGGGGCCATGCCGGTCGAGGCGAGGAAGAAGCCGAAGAGGATCGCGACGATGGCGGGGCCGGCCTTGAGGTTCCCCCCTCGGATCAGGACCACCAGGATCACCGCCAACAGCAGCACCACGGACAGTGAAATGGCCACAACTGATCACACCCTCGGTCGGTCCGCTCTCCCGGCCCGGAGGTACGGCCCGCGCACCCCCGCCGAGGACATCGTGCCACCAACCCGGCCCGCGTATGCGGCCGATGACGAATCGTCGGGCACCGCCGCCCGCCCCGGGCGATCCACCGCACATTAATTCGATCAAGCACCCACGCGCGGCTCGCCACGGAATTACCCGACTTCGTTTCCGTCTCCACACATCCCGCGCCCAGGTAATTCAAATCGGGGGCACAGAGGCGATGTATGCCCTCTTTAGTCGGGATGAATCGGGACATTGCGCGGATATTCGCGGACGATAACCAGGAATGATTGCGGGGGTTTTACGAAATCCGGCTGACGCGGTTAGGGTGCCTGGGATGTCTGACGCCGCCTCGCCTCCCGGCCAGAACCGCAGCCCGCTCCCCCTGGCGCAGCCGCCGGCGAACGCAGTGCCCGCCCCGCGCCCCCCGGCGGACGCGCGGGCGCGGCAGTCGGCGCCGGACAGACCCGGACGGCAGCGGGACGCGTTCTTCGACAATGCCAAGTACCTGGCCATCGTGCTGGTCGCGACGGGTCACGCGTGGGAGCCGTTGAAAGACGGCAACCGCATCCTGGAGAGCGTGTACACCGTCGTGTACACCTTCCATATGCCGGCGTTCATCATCGTCTCCGGCTTCTTCTCCCGTCATTTCGACATGCGCCCGGACCGGCTGAAGCGGCTGATCACCGGGGTCGCCGTACCGTACGTCGTGTTCGAGACGGCGTATACGGTCTTCAGGAATCTGATCAACGGCTCGCACGCGGAGATCAGCCTTCTCGACCCCTGGTATCTGACCTGGTTCCTGGTCGCGCTGTTCGTCTGGCGGCTGACCACTCCCCTGTGGCGGCTGGTGCGTCATCCGCTCTGGGTGGCCATCGGCATCGCGATGCTGGTGTCCGTCAGCCCGGACATCGGCGACGACCTCGACCTGCGGCGCGTCCTGCAGTTCCTGCCGTACTTCGTGCTGGGCCTGTGCCTGCGGCCCGAGCACTTCGCGCTGGTGCGCCACCGCCGGGCGCGGATCGCCGCGGTGCCGGTGTTCGCGGCGGCGACGGCGGTCGGCTGGTGGGCGGTGCCGCGCATGAACACCGGGTGGTTCGCCCACAGCGAGTCGGCGCAGGAGCTGGGCGCCCCCTGGTGGTGCGGCCCGGTGATGACGCTCGCGATGATGGGCTGCTCGCTGCTGCTGACGGCCTGCTTCTTCGCGTGGGTGCCGGGCCGGACGAGGTGGTTCACCCCGCTCGGCGCGGGCACCCTCTACGGCTATCTGCTGCACGGCTTCCTGATGAAGTACGCCGACTACCGCGGCTGGTTCGAGCATCCCTGGCTGCACCGGCCGCCCGGCGTGATCCTGGTGACCGTGCTCGCCGCGGCCGCCGTCACGGTGCTGTGCACCGGGCCGGTGCGGCGGGTCTTCCGCTGCGCGGTGGAGCCCCGGATGGAATGGGCGTTCCGGCAGGACGCGGCCGAGCTGGCCCGCGGCCGGAACCGGCCACGGGAGCGGCCGCGAGAGCGGGAGCGGGTCGGTGTCTAGCCGGCCGGGCTCGCGGCGCGGCCGTCACGGGTGCAGGCCGAGAAGCGCGCGCATCCGGTCGTACTTCGCGGTCAGCCGGGTCCGGACCGGCTCGGCGAGGACGGCGAGGCGGCGCGGGTCGGTGTTGTGCGCGAGGTCGGCCTCCTTCACCAGCAGCGCGCCCGGGGTGGCGAGGATCCGGGCGGCGTACGCCTCCTGGGGCTCCCCCGGCCCTCGGGTGAGGGCCCGCACGATGGCCTTGGTCCGCGCGGTGAGGCAGGCCGACTCCAGCCACTTCTCGCTCAGCGCGGCGTCCTCCACGGCGTCGTGCAGCCAGGCCGCCGCGATCTGGTCCGGGTCGCCGCCCCGGGCGCGCACGCCTGCGGCCACGGCCGCCAGGTGCTCGGCGTACGGCCGTCCGGCCTTGTCGGTCCGGCCGTCGTGGGCGGCGCGGGCGAGGGTCTCGACCTCGGCGAGGGTGAGAGGGGGCATATCCCCAGTGTCCCCCGCGGTGCGACGGGCGTCTCGGCTCAGCGGGTCGTGGGCGTCTCGCGGCAGATCAGCAGCAGGGCCCGGTCGTCGTTGACGTCCTTGGCGACCGCTTCGATGAGATGCCAGGCGGCGCCGTGGAAGCCGCCGGGCACATAGCGGTCGGCCTCGCCGGTGAGGCGGTCGATGCCCTCCACGATGTCCCGCTCGGCGGTCTCCACCAGACCGTCTGTGAACAGCATCAACACGTCCCCGGGCCGTAGTGAGCCCTTCACGGGGTCGAACTGGGCGCCGTCGTACACACCGAGCAGCGGGCCCTCGGCCGCCTTCTCCTCCCAGCGTCCGCTGCCCGCGCTCAGCTGGAGCCCCGGCGGATGACCCGCGGAGTACAGCTCGTAGTCCCCGGAGTCGAGGTCCAGCACCAGGTGGATGGAGGTGGCGAAGCCCTCCTCCCAGTCCTGGCGCAGCAGATAGCCGTTGGCGGCCGGAAGGAAGGCGTGCGGGGGCAGCGAGCCGAGGAGACCGCCGAAGGCGCCGGACAGCAGCAGGGCCCGCGAACCGGCGTCCATGCCCTTGCCGGACACGTCGGTGAGGACGACCTCCAGCGTCCGGCCGCCGTTGGTACGGGCCGCGACGACGAAGTCACCGGAGAAGGACTGCCCGCCCGCCGGCCGCAGCGCCATCTCGTGGTGCCAGCCCTTGGGCAGCTTCGGCAGCTTGCTCTGCACCCGGATCCGCTCGCGCAGGTCGAACAGCATGGTGCCGCCGCGCCGCCAGGGCACGCCGACCCGGCTGCGGAACTGCGCGGTCAGCAGCCCGAAGAAGCCGCACGCGGCGACCACCAGGACCACGCCGGGGGTGACCCGGGAGGGGCCCTCGGTGTACGGGCCGAGCCATACCGACTCCACGATCAGCGCGGTGGCCGCCGCCGCGTACAGCCCGAGCAGGCTCGCCGGGCGCAGCAGCAGACCGCCGGCGACGATGGGCAGCACGAGCGTCGCCGGGGACCACCACACCGAGTCGAACAGGGTCATGGCCGCGAGGAGCGGGACGGCCAGCAGCAGCCCGGCGAAGGCGATCCAGTCGGAGCCGTCGCCGCGGAAGTAGTCCACGGCGCTTTTGCGCAGGCCGACCCGGGCCCGGTGCCACCGCTTCTTGCACCGGGCCGTGAACGTGTCGGCCTTCGCGCGCCGCTGTCGTCCTGCTGCCATCAGTTCGGGACCCTATCCAGCGGACCGGCCGCTTGGCACGGGAGGTCCCACTTGTCCCCCGCGCGGGATTCCGCTTCGCCGCGCGCACGCCGGGCCGCGCGGCGCCCGCGCCGGGAGGAAAATTGCTGGCCCACCCCCCGGTGCCCTGATAGGCATGGCACATGGCGACTGCTCACGGAACCGAGTTGAAGGTGCTGCGCGAGGACGAGTGGGACGGGTGGTACGACTCGTTGTACCGGGCCTTCGGCGCGGGGCCGGTCTCGGGTGAGGAACGCGAGGCGGAGCGGGCGGCCACGGAGTTCGACCGCTGCCTCGCCGCCTGGGACGGGGAGACGCTGGTCGGTACGGCGGGGGCGTTCAGCTTCCGGATGACCGTGCCGGGCGGCGACTCGGTCCCCACCGCGGGGGTGACGATGGTGAGCGTCGCGGCCACCCACCGGCGGCGCGGGGTGCTGACCTCGATGATGCGCCGGCAGCTGGACGACTTCCACGCGCGGGCCGAGCCGGTGGCGATCCTGACCGCGTCCGAGCCGGCCATCTACGGCCGCTTCGGATACGGTGCCGGCACGTTCCGGATCAGCGCCGAGATCGACACCAGCCGGGTGACCCTGGCGCTGCCCGCCGGCACCGACGAGGTGCGGGTGCGGTCCGCGGCGCCGGCCGACGTGCTGGACGCCTGCGAGGCGGTGTACGCGGCCCTGGTCCCGCGCCGGCCCGGCATGCTGGCCCGGCAGCCCAACTGGGCGCGGGTCGCCCTGGTCGACTCGGAGCGCCACCGGGCCGGGGGGCCGCCGCTGCAGTGCGTGGTCGCCGAACGGGACGGCGAGATCACCGGATACGCCCGCTTCCACACCAAGGGCTCCTGGAACACGGGCGGTGCGCCCGAGGGCACGGTACGGCTGAAGGACCTGGCCGGGCTGGACCCGGCGACCGAGGGCGCGCTGTGGCGGTTCCTGTTCGGCATCGACCTGATGACGACGCTGTCGGTGCCGTCGCGGCCGGTGGACGACGCCCTGCGGTACCTGGTCTCCGACGTCCGCCGCTGCGATCCGCGGCTGCGTGACGACGCCTACGTCCGGCTGGTGGACGTCGGCGCGGCGCTGTCGGCGCGGACCTACCAGGCGCCGGTGGACGTCGTGTTCGAGGTGGAGGACGCCTTCTGCCCCTGGAACGCGGGGCGTTGGCGGCTGTCGGGGGACGCGAAGGGCGCGTCCTGCGAGCGTACGACCGACCCGGCGGAACTCGCCCTGTCCGTACGGGAGCTGGGCGCGGCCTACCTCGGCGGGGTGTCCCTGCTGTCCCTGGCGGCGACCGGGCGGGTACGGGAGCCGAAGCCGGGAGCGCTGACGGAGGCGTCGGTGGCGTTCGGCTCGCCGTCGGCCCCGTGGCTGCCGCACGGTTTCTAGCCGTCGGCGCGGTCCCGCTGGCAGGTGGGGCACCAGAAGAGGTTGCGGGCGGCGAGACCGGCGGTGCGGATCTCGTCGCCGCAGATGTGGCAGGGCAGGTGCGCGCGGCGGTAGACGTACACCTCGCCGCCGTGGTCGTCCACGCGGGGCGGGCGGCCCATCGCCTCCGGGGTGTGCTCGGGACGGACGGTGTCGATCCGGTTGTTCCGCACGCCCTCGCGCATCAGCCCGGCCAGATCGGTCCAGATCGCGTCCCACTCGGCCCGGGTGATGTCACGGCCGGCGCGGTAGGGGTCGATGCCGTGCCGGAACAGCACCTCCGCGCGGTAGACGTTGCCCACGCCGGCCACGATCTTCTGGTCCATGAGCAGCGCGGCGATGGTCGTACGGCTGCGGGAGATCCTGCGGTACGCGGCGGCCGGGTCGGCGTCCGCGCGCAGCGGGTCGGGGCCGAGCCGGTCGTGGATCTCCCGCTTCTCGGCGTCCGTGATCAGGGCGCAGGTGGTGGGGCCGCGCAGGTCCACGTACGACGTGTCGTCGGCCAGCCGGAGCCGGACGGTGTCCGCCGGCGGGGGCGCGGGGGCGTCGCCGAAGCCGACCTTGCCGAAGAGGCCGAGGTGGATGTGGACCCAGTCGCTGTCCCGGAACCCGAGGAACAGGTGCTTGCCGTGGGCCTCGGTGGCGGTCAGCTCGGTGCGGTCCACCAGGGCGGCGGCGTCGGAGAACTTGCCCTGGGGGCTGGTGACGCGGGGCGCGGTGCCCAGGAAGCGCCCGGCGTAGTCCTGGGCCAGCCGGTGAATGGTGTGCCCTTCCGGCACGGCGGGGGTGTCCTTTCCTGCGTCTCCTGACGCCTGCCCGACGTCTTGCCCGGCCGACCGGGCCGAACCCCCCGAGGCCCGGCCGCTCAGCCGGCCGGTACCGGTGGCCGGAGGGGCAGGCCGGGGGGCCGGGGTGGGGTCAGGGCTGGGGGTGGTGGGCCGGGACGGGGGGCAGGGTGCCCGTCGTCTCGTACTCCGCCAGCATCTCGATGCGCCGGACGTGCCGCTCGTCGCCGGAGAACGGCGTGTTCAGGAAGACCTCGACGAACTTGGTGGCCTCCTCGGTGCTGTGCATGCGCGCACCCACGGCGACCACGTTGGCGTTGTTGTGCTGCCGCCCGAGCGCCGCCGTCTCCTCGCTCCAGGCCAGTGCCGCCCGCACGCCCTTCACCTTGTTCGCGGCGATCTGCTCACCGTTCCCGGAGCCGCCGATCACGATGCCGAGGGCGTCGGCGTCCGCGGCCGTCCGCTCCGCGGCGCGCAGGCAGAAGGGCGGGTAGTCGTCCTGGGCGTCGTAGATGTGCGGCCCGCAGTCGACGGGCTCGTGCCCGGCCGCCTTCAGCCACTCGACGAGGTGGTTCTTCAGTTCGTAGCCCGCATGGTCGGAGCCGAGATACACGCGCATGCAACGAGTGTGACACGCCCCCACCGGGGCAGCAGCCCCCGGGGTGCCGGCGGCCGGGCGGCCCCCGATGGTGCCCGAATGATGTGAGACATGCCATAGATCCTGAAGGGAACCACAGGTAACGATACGGATTCGGAGGTTCCCGATTCCGTTGGCCTCGGATTCACTGGACCGACTCGTACACCGCTCGTACGGGCAGCTCCACCTGGCGCAAAGGAATTCCGTCCATGACCCCTGGTTCGGGCCTCCAAGCAGGACTCAAGAACCGCCATCTGTCGATGATCGCGATCGGTGGCGTCATCGGAGCCGGTCTCTTCGTCGGTTCCAGTTCGGGTATCGCCACAGCGGGACCCGGCATCCTCCTGTCGTACGCCCTCGTCGGCACGCTCGTCGTCCTCGTGATGCGGATGCTCGGCGAGATGTCCGCCGCCAATCCGACGTCCGGCTCCTTCTCCGCGCACGCCGACCGCGCGCTCGGCCGCTGGGCCGGGTTCTCCATCGGCTGGCTCTACTGGTTCTTCTGGGTCGTCGTCCTCGCGGTCGAGGCGACCGCCGGCGCGAAGATCCTCGAAGGCTGGGTCCCGGCCGTCCCGCAATGGGGCTGGGCGCTGATCGTGATGATCGTGCTGACCGCGACCAACCTCGTCTCCGTCGGCTCCTACGGCGAATTCGAGTTCTGGTTCGCCGGGATCAAGGTCGTGGCGATCGGCGCGTTCGTCGTCATCGGTCTGCTCGCCGTGTTCGGCGTGCTGCCGGGCGTCGACGCGGACAAGGCGTCCTTCGGCAACCTCACCTCGCACGGCGGTTTCCTGCCGCACGGTCCGGGCGCGATCCTCACCGGTGTGCTGCTGGTCGTGTTCTCCTTCATGGGCAGCGAGATCGCCACCCTGGCGGCCGGCGAGTCCGAGGACCCGCAGCGCGCGGTGACCAAGTCCACCAACAGCATCATCTGGCGGATCGGCGTCTTCTACCTGGGCTCGATCCTGGTCGTGGTCTCGCTGCTGCCGTGGAACGACCCGTCCATCGCGAAGGACGGCTCCTACGTCGCCGCGCTGAACTCGCTGGGCATCGACCACGCCGGCCAGATCATGAACGTCATCGTGCTGACGTCGGTGCTGTCCTGTCTGAACTCCGGCCTGTACACGGCCTCCCGGATGGCCTTCTCGCTCGGCGAGCGCGGCGACGCGCCCAAGGCGTTCGCGCGGGTCAACAGCCGGGGCGTGCCGATGACCGCGATCCTCGCCTCGGTCGTGTTCGGCTTCGTCGCCGTCTTCTTCAACTACCTGTCCCCGGACAAGATCTTCCTCTTCCTGGTCAACTCCTCCGGCGCGGTGGCGCTCTTCGTATGGCTGGTCATCTGCTTCTCGCAGCTGCGGATGCGCAAGATCCTCCAGCGGGAGGCGCCGGAGAAGCTGGTCGTGAAGATGTGGCTGTACCCGTATCTGACCTGGGCGACGGCGACGCTGATCACGGGCGTGCTGGTCTACATGCTCTTCGACACCGAGCACGACGGCCGCCGGACGGTGCTGCTGTCGCTGCTGGTCGCGGCGGTCGTGCTGGTGATCGCGGTGGTCAGGCAGCGGCTGGCGGCGGGCCGCCCGGCGCCCGCGGCCGAGACCCCGGCCGACAAGGTGTCCGTCGGCTGACCGGCCCCGGGGAACACGACATCCCCGGCAGACCCCGCCGGAACACACCCCCGTACATCCCCCGTGGACGAGAAAGAGGCTCGCCGGGTCGGAAGATCCCGACCCGGCGAGCCTCTGCCGTGCGCGGCGCGGGGCCTA
This sequence comes from Streptomyces nogalater, assembly GCF_039532885.1. NCBI lineage: Bacteria > Bacillati > Actinomycetota > Actinomycetes > Kitasatosporales > Streptomycetaceae > Streptomyces > Streptomyces nogalater. The sequence continues at coordinate 39,076 of NZ_BAAASM010000024.1, forward strand.
GCGCTTGCCGACGGCCTTCCAGGCGGCGGGCAGGGCGCCCATGGCCAGGGCGGCCTTGAGGGCGTCCCCGATCAGGAAGGGGGTGAGGCCGGCCGCGATCGCCTCGGACGCGGACAGGTGGGCCGCCAGGGCCAGGTAGGGCACGCCGACGGCGTAGATCACGGCCTCACCGAGGACCATCGTGCCGGCCATGCGCAGCGGCGAGCGGTCGGCGCCGCGCCGGGCCAGGGCGCCGACGACGGCGGAGGCCAGCAGCATGCCGAGGACGTAGCCGAAGGAGACGAGGCCGGTGCCAGCCTTGCCGTCCGCGAACCACGGCACGCCCGCCAGGCCGGCGACCGCGTACAGGGCGAGGGAGAGAACGCCGCGGCGGGCGCCGAGGGCGGTGCCGACGAGCAGCGCGGCGAAGGTCTGGCCGGTCACCGGCACCGGGGAGCCGGGCACCGGCACCGACAGCTGGGCCGCGAGGCCGATGAGCGCGGCGCCGCCGACCACGAGGGCGGCGTCGCGGACGCGGGAGGCCGGGAGCAGGTCGGCGAGGACTGCGCCGGGTCGGGCGGTGGCGGTGGCGGTGCTCATGGGGACTCCGCGGAATGGTGTGGACACGTCGGGACACCGTGACGCTATACCGGCGCGCTCGCCGCGATCACCGTCAGCGCCCGACAAAGGCCGGAACGGCGGATTGGTGGGCTCCGGACAAAGCCTGCGGATTACACCGGGCGGGGCGTGAGACTGATCACTAGGGAAGAGACGTTTCCCTCACGTATGCCGAGAGGCTCGGACGGGCATCCCAACTGTGGGATCCCACCAAAGGAGTTGCGAGTCCCTCACGATGTCTGGCCACGCTCGACGCGGTAACCGTAGATTAACCCTGCGCACCAGAGGTGTCCGGATAGTGGTCAACCCCTTCGCCTGAGCGGACGGGACGCGGAGACTGGCGGGGTTTTTGCCCGCCCATTGCACGGGGGAGAGCAGCACCCATGCCCAACAGCACGACCACGGAGACGACACCGCAGCAGGCGGCCGGCTCCCTCTCCCACGGCCTCAAACAGCGCCATCTGTCGATGATCGCCCTGGGCGGGGTGATCGGCGCGGGCCTCTTCGTCGGTTCCGGCGCGGGCATCGCCGCGGCCGGTCCGTCCATCGTCGTCGCCTACGCCCTGTCCGGGGTGCTGGTGATGCTCGTGATGCGGATGCTCGGCGAGATGTCGGCCGCCTACCCGTCGTCCGGCTCCTTCTCCGCGCACGCCGAACGCGCGATCGGCCCGTGGGCGGGCTTCGCGGCGGGCTGGTCGTTCTGGGTGCTGCTGTGTACGGCGGTGGGCATCGAGGGCATGGGAGCCGCGAAGATCGTCCAGGGCTGGCTGCCGGGCACCCCGCAGTGGATGTGGGTGGCCCTGTTCATGGTGGTGTTCTGCGGCGCGAACCTGGCCGCCGTGAAGAACTTCGGCGAGTTCGAGTTCTGGTTCGCCACGCTGAAGGTCGGCGCGATCACCCTGTTCCTGGTCCTCGGCGTGCTGGCCATCGCGGGCGTACTGCCCGGCACGGACGCGCCCGGCACCTCCCACCTCAGCGACTTCATGCCCAACGGCGGCAACGGCCTGGTGATCGGCCTGCTCGCCTCGGTCTTCGCCTACGGCGGCCTGGAGACGGTCACCATCGCGGCGGCCGAGTCCCGGGACCCGGTGCGGGGCGTGGCGTCCGCCGTGCGTACGGCGATGTGGCGCATCGCCGTGTTCTACATCGGCTCGATGGCGGTCGCCGTCACCCTGGTGCCGTGGGACTCCAAGGAGGTCACGGCGAAGGGCCCGTACATCGCCACGCTGGAACAGATAGGCATCCCCGGCGCGAGCCAGCTGATGAACGTGGTCATCCTCGTCGCCCTCCTGTCCGCCATGAACGCCAACATCTACGGTGCCTCGCGCATCGCCTTCTCGCTGGTCGAGCGCGGCCAGGGCCCGAAGGTGCTGGCGCGGCTGTCCGGCGGGGTGCCCCGGATCGCGGTGGTCGTCTCCTCCGTGCTGGGCTTCGTGTGCGTGCTGCTCAACTACTGGCGGCCGGACGACATCTTCAAGTGGCTGCTGAACATGATCGGCGCGGTCATCCTGATCGTCTGGATCTTCATCGCCGTCTCCCAGCTGCTGCTGCGCCGGCGCATCGAGCGCGAGGCCCCCGAGCGGCTGATCGTGCGCATGTGGGCGTTCCCGTGGCTGACCTGGGTCGCGCTGGCCGGCATGGCCGCGATCTTCGTGCTGATGTGGCGCGAGCCGGACACCCGGACCCAGTTGTACTCCTCGGGCGGCATGGCCCTGGTCCTGGCCGCGGTCGGTTACGCCTGGCAGCGGCTGCGCGCCAAGGGCTGAGCGCCATCACGGGAGAGGCCCCCACGGAAGACACGTGGGGGCCTTTCTGTTGCCCTGATCCACTTGTTGCTAGCGTGTAGTTGCAAGAGACTTGCAATAAGGTTCCGGAGGGGATCACCCATGCCCGTCTACACGCTGCCCGACCTGCCCTACGACTACTCCGCGCTCGCCCCGGTCATCAGCCCGGAGATCATCGAGCTGCATCACGACAAGCACCACGCGGCCTATGTGAAGGGCGCCAACGACACCCTGGAGCAGCTGGCCGAGGCGCGGGACAAGGAGTCGTGGGGCTCGGTCAACGGCCTGGAGAAGAACCTGGCCTTCCACCTCTCCGGGCACATCCTGCACTCGATCTACTGGCAGAACATGACCGGCCCGAAGGACGGCGGCGGCGAACCGCTGGCGCAGGACGGCGTCGGTGAGCTGGCCGAGGCCATCAAGGAGTCCTTCGGCTCCTTCGCCGGCTTCAAGGCCCAGCTGTCCAAGGCCGCGGCCACCACCCAGGGCTCGGGCTGGGGCGTGCTCGCCTACGAGCCGCTGAGCGGGCGCCTGGTCGTGGAGCAGGTCTACGACCACCAGGGCAACGTCGGCCAGGGCTCCACCCCGATCCTGGTGTTCGACGCCTGGGAGCACGCCTTCTACCTGCAGTACAAGAACCAGAAGGTGGACTTCATCGAGGCCATGTGGCAGGTGGTCAACTGGCAGGACGTGGCCAAGCGCTACGAGGCCGCCAAGTCCCGCGCCAACGTGCTGCTGCTCGCGCCCTGAGCGTCCGGGCGCCCCGAACGTCCTGCCTCGTGATCGTCTTCTCACCCTTCGCGACGGCAGGCGGATGAAAGAAGACCCCCGTGAGGACGTGACTCACGGGGGTCTTCCCTGTACGGCGCGAAGTTAGAGATACGACGCGAAGTTACAGATTGCTGAAGTCCGGGCCCTTGGTCCGGGTCCGCTTGATCTCGTAGAAGCCCGGTACCGAGGCCACCGCCACCGTGCCGTCCCACAGGCGGGCGGCCTGTTCGCCCTTGGGCGCGGGGGTGACGACGGGGCCGAAGAAGGCGATCTGCCCGCCGTCGGGGCCGGGCAGCGCGATGACCGGCGTGCCGACGTCCTGGCCGACCTTGTCGATGCCCTCCTTGTGGGAGGCGCGCAACTCGGCCTCGAACTCGAAGTCCTCCTGGCCGGCGTAGTCGATCAGCTCGGCGGGCAGGCCGACGTCGGCGAGCGCGCCCGCGATGGCCTCCGGGGTCGCGCCCTCGCCGTTGTTGTGGATGCGGGTGCCGAGCGCGGTGTAGAGCGGGCCGACGACGTCCTCGCCGTGCTTCTGCCAGGCCGCGGTGACCACCCGGACCGCCGGCCACGCCTTGGTGGTCAGCAGCTCGCGGTAGTCGGCGGGCAGCTCGTCCAGCTTGTCCTCGTTGAGGACCGCCAGGCTCATGATGTGCCAGCGGACCTCGATGTCGCGGAGCTTCTCCACCTCCAGCACCCAGCGGGAGGTCATCCAGGCCCACGGGCAGAGCGGGTCGAACCAGAAGTCGACGGGGGTCTTGCCGGACGAGGTGACGGTCTCGGACATGGCGCTCCTTGGCGAAACGTGCGTTTCCCGCGACAACGAGGCCGGCGCCACCCGCATTCCCCGCTGTCCGCCGTCAGGAGCACATGGCAGGATCGGTCCTGTTTCTGCCGCTCTACACGCGATCACAAGGGAGTGCCGTCCGTGCCCGGTGAGAATCTGTCCCGCGACGAGGCCCGGGAGCGGGCCGCCCTGCTGTCCGTCGACGGCTACGACGTGTTCCTGGACCTGCGGTCCGCCGTCGGCGACGGGGACGGCGAGCCGCGCACGTTCCGTTCGGTGACCACCCTGAGGTTCCGCTGCAACGAGCCGGGCGCCTCCAGCTTCGCCGATCTGATCGCCCCCCGGGTCACCTCCGTCTCGCTCAACGGCCGGGACCTGGACCCGGGCGAGGTCTTCGACGGCTCGCGGATCGCGCTGGAGGACCTGGCGGCGGAGAACGAGCTGGTGGTGGACGCGCAGTGCGCGTACTCGCGCACCGGCGAGGGCCTGCACCGCTTCGTCGACCCGGAGGACGGCGAGGTCTATCTGTACACGCAGTACGAACCGGCCGACGCCCGCCGGGTCTTCGCGAACTTCGAGCAGCCGGACCTGAAGGCGCCGTATCGCTTCGAGGTGCGGGCGCCGGAGGGCTGGACGGTGTGGGGCAACGGCGCCGGCGAACTCGTGGACGGCGTGTGGCGGTTCGCGGAGACGAAGCCGATCTCGACGTACATCACGTGTGTGGTGGCGGGCCCGTACCACTATGTGACGGACTCCTACAGCCGTACCTTCGAGGACGGCACGAAGCTGGAGATCCCGCTGGGCGCGATGTGCCGCAAGGCGCTCGCCCCGTACTTCGACGCCGACGACATCTTCCTGGTCACCAAGCAGGGCCTGGACTTCTTCCACGAGCACTTCGACTACCCGTACCCCTTCGGGAAGTACGACCAGGCGTTCGTGCCGGAGTACAACCTGGGCGCGATGGAGAACCCGGGCCTGGTGACGTTCCGGGAGGAGTACGTCTTCCGGGGCAAGGTGACGCAGGCGTCGTACGAGGCGCGGGCCAACGTCATCCTGCACGAGATGGCGCACATGTGGTTCGGCGACCTGGTCACCATGGAGTGGTGGGACGACCTGTGGCTGAAGGAGTCCTTCGCGGACTTCATGGGCACGTTCGCGAACGTGGGCGCGACCCGGTTCAAGGACGCCTGGATCACCTTCGCCAACCGGCGCAAGGCGTGGGCGTACCGCGCCGACCAGCTGCCCTCGACGCATCCGATCACGGCGGACATCCGCGACCTGCAGGACGCCAAGCTGAACTTCGACGGCATCACCTACGCCAAGGGCGCCTCGGTACTCAAGCAGCTGGTGGCGTACGTCGGCCAGGACGCGTTCCTGGAGGGCGCCCGGCGCTACTTCAAGCGGCACGCGTACGGCAACACGCGCCTGGGTGATCTGCTGTCGGTGCTGGGCGAGACGAGCGGCCGGGACATGAGCGCGTGGGCGCGGTCGTGGCTGCAGACGGCGGGCGTGAACGCGCTGACCCCGCAGGTGCTGCTGGACACCACGGGCGGCCGGATCGCCGAGCTGGCCGTCGTCCAGGAGGCCCCGGAGTCGCACCCGGAGCTGCGTCCGCACCGGATCGTGGTGGGCCTGTACCGGCGGACGCCCGAGGGCACGCTCCAGCGCTACGCGCGCGCGGAGACGGACGTGCACGAGCCGCGTACGGTCGTGGCGGAGCTGGCGGGGCAGCAGGCGCCGGAGCTGGTGCTGGTCAACGACGACGACCTGACCTACTGCAAGACCCGGTTCGACACGACCTCGCTGGAGACGCTGCGCACGGACCTGGGCGGGCTGACGGATCCGCTGGCGCGCGCCCTGTGCTGGTCGGCGCTGTGGAACATGACCCGGGACGGGCTGCTGCCGGCGCGGGAGTTCATCGCCCTGGTGCTGCGGTTCGCGGGCCGCGAGTCGGACATCGGCGTGCTGCAGATGCTGCACGCCTGGGCGAACTCGGCGCTGACCCACTACGCGGCGCCCGCCTGGCGCCGCACCGGTGGGGAGCTGCTGGCCGAGGGGGCGCTGCGGGAGCTGCGGTCGGCCGCGCCGGGCAGCGAGCACCAGCTGGCCTGGGCGCGGTTCTTCGCCGCGGTGGCCTCCTCGGAGCCGGATCTGAAGCTGCTGACGGATCTGCTGGACGGCACCACGCAGATCGAGGGGCTGGAGGTGGACCAGGAGCTGCGCTGGGTGTTCCTGGAGCCGCTGGCGGCCCACGGGGCGGCCGACGAGTCGGTGCTGGCGGCGGAGCTGGCCCGGGACGACACGGCGTCCGGCAAGCGGCACCAGGTGCGCTGCCTTGCCGCGCGGCCGTCGGCGGCGGTCAAGGCCCAGGCGTGGGCGCAGGTGGTGGAGTCGGACGCGCTGTCGAACGCGCTGGTGGAGGCGACGATCGCGGGGTTCGCCCAACCGTCGCAGCGGGAGCTGACCGCGCCGTACGCGCAGCTGTACTTCGCGGCGATCGAGCGGGTGTGGCGGGAGCGGTCGATCCAGATCGGCATGGATGTGGTGCGGGGGCTGTTCCCGGCGTTGCAGGACCGGCCGGAGACGCTCCAGGCGACGGACGCGTGGCTCACGGCGCACGAGGACGCGGCGCCGGCGCTGCGGCGGCTGGTGCTGGAGGCGCGGGACGACCTGGCCCGGGCGCTGCGCGCGCAGGAGTGCGACGCGACGGCCGACCGCTGAGCCTTGGCCTGAGTCTGCCCGGCCGGTGACCGTTACGAAATCCGGGCACACAGAGCCGTAACCCCTGGTCCACACCCGATCGGACCAGGGGTTTCTGCTGCCCTCTCGGCATCCGAACACCTGACCTTTAGTACCGTCTTGTCCGCATTCTTCGACGGATGTGTAACAGCGGTTACGGGCCGGTCGGGACCGGGGATTCCGAGGCCATGACGCACGACACCCCCCTCTCCCCGCGCCCCCTGCGCCACCTCGCCGACGTCCACCGCCGGGTCCTGACGGCGGCCCAGCTGCGCGCCCACGGTGTGTCCCCGGCCGAGCTGGCCGAGCGGTGCGGACCCGACGGCCCCTGGCGGGAGCTGCTGCCGCAGGTGGTCCTGCTGCACTCCGGTCCGCCCAGCGGCGAGGAGCGGCTGCACGGGGCCCTGCTGTACGCGGCCCGCGCGGCGCGGCAGGGTGTGCCGGCCCAGCCGACGGCCCAGGGACCGCACCGGCCGCAGTACCCGGACGCGGTGCTCACCGGGCCGGCGGCGCTGGCCCTGCACGGCTTCTCGGCCACCCCGCCGCCCGAGGCCCTGAACCGGGTGGACGTCCTGGTGTCCCGGCCGCGCCGGCCGCGCTCCACCGGGTACGTCCGCATCCTGCGCACCGCCGAACCGCCCGAGCCGCAGCCGGTGGCGGGGCTGCCGGTGGCACCGGTGGCGCGGGCGCTGGCGGACGCGGTGGCGGAGCCGACCGACACCGAGACGGTACGGCGGCTGCTGACCGAGGCGGTGCGCGGCGGCCACTGCGAACCGGCCCCGCTGCTGCGGGAGCTGGCCCGGGCGCGGCTGCTGCACCGGCCGCACGTGGCGGACGCGGTGGACGCGGTGTTCGCGGAGGGCCGCTCGGTCGCCGAGGGCCGGCTCTACCGGATGGTCCGCGAGCACGGCCTGCCCGACCCGCTGTGGAACGTCGAGCTGCGCCTGCCCGGCGGCCCGGATCTGGGCCGCCTGGACGCCTACTGGCCCGACCACGCGGTGGCGGTCGAGCTGGACACCCGGATGTCCCGGCAGGACGACGACGCGGTGTGGTCGCGGTACACCGGCAAGCGCGAGCACCTGGAACGCCTCGGCATCACGGTCGTGTACCTCACACCGAGGAAGCTGCGGGACTGCCCCGAGCAGCAGGCGACGGTGGTGCGGACGGCGCTGATGGCCTTTGCCGACCGCGACCCGGCCGCGTACGTCGTGGTGCTGCCCCGCTAGCCGCCGGGCCGGCCAGTTCTGCTCGTCCGCCCGGGTGAGGGCTCACCCGGGCGGACGAACGCGGCGGGCGGGGCGGCACGGGCCCCGGTACAGGAGAGTCATGAGACAGACCCGAACAGCGGCGGGCGCGTGCTCCCTGCTCCTCGCGGCGGCCTGCGCGTTCGCCGGCCCCGCGACCGCCCAGGCGCCGCCCCGCGCCCCGGCCGGCGGCTACGTGGCCCTCGGCGACTCCTACTCCTCCGGTGTCGGCGCCGGCGACTACCTGGCCTCCGGCAAGGAGTGCAAGCGCAGCAGCCGGGCCTACCCCGTGCTGTGGGCCGAGGCGCACGCGCCGGCCACGTTCAGCTTCGCCGCGTGCAACGGCGCCGGCACGGAGGAGGTGCTCACCGAGCAGCTCGGCCACCTCAGCCCGCGCACCGGCCTGGTCACCCTCACCGTCGGCGGCCACGACTCGGGCTTCGCCGGCGTCATGGCGCTCTGCGCGATCGGCGGCTCCGGCCGCTGCCACACCGCCGTGGACCGGGCGCGCGACACCATGGACGGATCGCTGACCGAGCGCCTGGACCGCCTCTACACGGCCATCCGGAACCGGGCGCCCGCCGCCCGGGTCGTGGTGCTGGGCTACCCGCACCTGTACCACCTCAAGGGCGCCTGCGCGCTCGGCCTCCAGGACGGCGAGCGCGCCACCCTGAACGACGCCGTGGACCATCTCAACGAGGTGCTCGCGGGGCGCGCCGCCGCCCACGGCTTCACCTTCGCCGATGTCACCGCCGCCTTCGCCGGGCACGAGATCTGCTCGTCCCGCCCCTGGCTGCACAGCGTCGACATCCTGGCGATCACCGAGTCCTACCACCCGACGGCGCCGGGCCAGTCGCTCGGCTATCTGCCGGTGCTCAACCGCGTCTCCGGCTGACAGAACTCCTGGCCGGCCACGGCCGTGCGTACGCGCATGTCGTCCCCTGCCTGTGGGTGCGCAGCGGTCGTGGGGAGGGGCCCGGTCCTGGGCGCGCGGGTTGCCGGGTGTGCGCCGGACGGGTGACTTCGGGCCCTTGCCGGGCCGGCCCCCTCCCCCTCCGGACCGCTCCCCCGCCCCTACGGCGATACGTCCGGCCGGTCCGCGAGCCGTCCGTGCGGCGGGCGTTCGCGCCACAGCCGCAGCCCGATGTCGACCGTCTGCACCCGGGCCAGACCGGGTACGGCGGCCAGGTCGTGCCAGGCGGCGAAGTCGGTGGAGCCGCCGACCTCGGGACGGAGTTCCCCGCCGGTGACCTCGCCCGCGTAGAAGATCCGCAGGGACTGGTGGTCCAGGCGGCGGCCCACGCGCGGGTCCCCGACGAACCGGCGGGTGTGGACGCCGAGCAGGCCGGTCACCTCGATGCGGTAGCCGGTCTCCTCGGTGACCTCGCGGCGGACGGTGTCGTACGGGTCCTCGCCGTGTTCCATGCCACCGCCGGGCAGCACCCACTCCGGGGTGCCGTCGGGCGCGGGTGACCGGGCGAGCAGGAGTCGTCCGTCGCGGACGCACACGGCGTAGGCCGCCACTCTCAAATTCCTTCGCATGCGCGGACGTTAATCCGTGCGGTGGGGACCGGCGAGCGGGAATCCGGGCACCGGCAGGTCAGCCCGTACGTAATGACCGTATTCCGTCCCATACCGTCGGAACAAGTCCGTTTTCCATCGCGGGTTTTCCCCATACGTTCATTTCGATTGGGTCAACGGACCCCTGAAATCGCGCCCTTTCGGTCAGGCTGAGCGCTTCCGTCCGCTCGTTCCTTGACCTGAGGGATGCCGATGACCCACACCGCCCCCGAGCGTGATCCCATATCCGGCCCGAGACGCCTGGCCCGCATAGCCGTGGCCGTGGGCGTGGTGGCCGCCCTCTCCGCGGCCGGACCGGTCCCGTCGGCCCTGGCCGCCGAGCCGTCCCCCGCCCCGGCCGCCGACCCCGGCGTCAAGTCCGCCCACGACAAGCTGGGTCCGGACGACGCCGCCCTGCTCGCCGAGGCCAAGGCCGACGGCGCCAAGAACGTCACTCTGATGATCGCGACCTCGCCCGGGCAGACGGAGCGGGTCGCCGGGGAACTGGACGCGGTCGACGGCGGTCTCGTGGGCCGCACCGACGACAAGCTCGGCTACGTCCGGGCCACCGTCCCCACGGGCCGAGCGGACTCGGCCATCACCGCCGCCGTGAAGCTCTCCTCCGTGCGGGCCATCGACCTCAAGCGGGAGATCCCGCTGGACGACCCGGCGCCCACGGGCGTCAAGTCCCCGTCCGGCAAGTCAGCTTACCCGGCACCGGGCCGGAACACGCCCGCGGAGAACCCGTACAACCCGTCCTTCGAGACCGGTGCCGTCGATTTCGTCCGGGACCACCCGAAGGCGGACGGGCGCGGGGTCACCATCGGCATCCTGGACTCCGGTGTCGACCTCGGCCACCCGGCGCTGCGCACGACCACCACCGGCGAGCGGAAGATCGTCGACTGGGTGACCGCGACCGACCCGGTCACCGACGGCGACGGCACCTGGCGGCGGATGACCACCGGCGTCACCGGCCCGGCCTTCTCCGTCACCACCGCGCAGGGCGCCGAGAAGTTCACGGCGCCCGAGGGCTCGTACAAGTTCAACTACATATACGAGTCCGCCACCGCCGGCGGTGACGAGAAGGGCGACCTCAACCGGGACGGCGACACCACCGACGCCTGGGGCGTGCTGTACGACCCGGCCGCCGGTACGGTCCGGGTCGACACGGACGACAACCTGGACTTCACCGACGACGCGCCGATGAAGCCGTACAAGGACGGCTTCCAGGTGGGCTACTTCGGCACCGACGACCCGGCGACCGAGGTCGCCGAGCGCGTCCCGTTCGTGGTCGAGACCCGCAAGGACGTCGTCTACAACGCCTCCGGCGCCAAGGCCGACTACGTCAACATCGGTGTCATCGAGTCCGAGCACGGCACCCATGTCGCCGGCATCACCGCCGCCCACGGCCTGTTCGGCGGGAAGATGAACGGCGCGGCCCCCGGCGCGAAGATCGTCTCCTCGCGGGCCTGCACCTGGACCGGCGGCTGCACCAACGTCGCCCTCACCGAGGGCATGATCGACCTGGTCACCAAGCGCGGTGTCGACATCGTCAACATGTCGATCGGCGGACTGCCCGCGCTCAACGACGGCAACAACGCGCGCGCCGAGCTGTACACCCGGCTCATCGACACCTACGGCGTCCAGCTGGTGATCTCCGCCGGCAACTCCGGGCCGGGCACCAACACCATCGGCGACCCGGGCCTGGCCGACAAGGTCGTCTCGGTCGGCGCGACGATCTCCAAGGAGACCTGGGCCGCCAACTACGGCTCGGTCGTGGAGAAGAAGTACGCGATGATGCCGTTCTCCTCGCGCGGCCCGCGTGAGGACGGCGGTTTCACCCCGACCCTGAGCGCGCCCGGCGCCGCGATCAACACCACGCAGACCTGGCTGCCGGGCGGTCCGGTCGCCGAGGCGGGCTACTCCCTCCCGGCCGGCTACTCGATGCTCCAGGGCACCTCGATGGCCGCCCCGCAGGCCACCGGCGCCTCCGCGCTGCTGCTGTCGGCCGCGAAGCGCGAGGGCATCGGCCTCACCCCCGCCCGGCTGCGCACCGCGCTGACCTCGACCGCCGACCACATCAAGGGCGTCCAGGCGTACGAGGAGGGCGCGGGCCTGATCAACATCGTGGACGCCTGGGACGCCATCGAGGACGGCGCCACCGCCCACGACTACACCGTCAAGGCGCCGGTGGACACCGCCATCGACGACGCCCTGAAGACCCCCGGCTACGGCACCGGCCTGTACGACCGCGAGGGCGGCCTGAAGGCGGGGCAGAAGAAGACGTACGACGTGACGGTCACCCGTACGTCCGGCCCGGACAAGGCGCTCCGGCACGAGCTGCACTTCGAGAACAACGCCGGGCACACCTTCCGGATCCTCGGTGACGACGTGGTGCGGCTCCCGCTGAACCGGCCGGTGACGGTCAGGGTGCAGGCGGCGCCGGGGTCGGCGGGCCTGAAGAGCGCGATCCTGGAGGTCGACGACCCGAGGACCGAGGGCGTCGACAAGCAGATCCTGACCACGGTCGTCGTCGCCGAGCCGGTGAAGTACACCTACTCCGCGACCGGTTCGGTGCAGCGCAACAGCACCCGGTCGTACTTCCTGACCGTGCCCGAGGGCGCGACGTCCCTGGAGGTCGCCCTCGGCGGGCTCGAGGACGGCAGCCAGACCCGGTTCGTCGCCCTCCACCCCTACGGCGTCCCCTCCGACAACACCGGCACGCCGTACTGCTACAACAACTACCTGAACGGCAACGGCTGCAAGCCCGACGTGCGCGCCTACGCCGACCCGCAGCCCGGCGTCTGGGAGGTCGAGGTCGAGTCCCGGCGCACCTCCCCGCTGCTCGACAACCCCTACCGGCTGGACGTCTCCGTCCTCGGCGCGGCCTTCGACCCGGAGACCGTGACCGTACCCGAGGCCGAGGTGGGGACCCCGGTCACCGCGTCCTGGAAGGTGACCAACGGGTACGCCCCGCTGGACGGCAGGCTGACCGGCGGCCCGCTCGGCTCCGCCGAGTCCGCCCGGCCGGCGATCAAGGAGGGCGAGACGCGGACCACCACGGTGACCGTCCCGGCCGGCGCGACCTCGCTCGACGTCGCCATCGGGCGGGTCTCGGACGCGGCGGCCGACCTGGACCTGACGGTGTACGACGCGTCCGGCAAGGAAGTCGACTCGTCCGCCGACGGCGACTCGGAGGAGGCGGTCTCCGTGCCGTCCCCGGCCGCCGGCACCTACACGATCAAGGTCGTGGGCTACGCCGTCCCGTCCGGCTCGACCGACTACGACTACCGGGACGTGTTCTTCTCCACCGCCCTCGGCTCCGTCACGGTCGCCGACCCGGCCCCGGTCCACCTCGCCACGGGTGCCTCGGCGACGGTCGCCGGCCAGGTCACGGCCACGGCCGAGGCCCCGGCGGGCCGCGAGTTCTTCGGCCGGGTGCAGCTGGTGAACGCGCGCGGTACGACGGCGGGCACGGCCAGCGTGAAGCTCGGCAAGGTCACTCCGTAACGGGGTGACGGCACAGGGAGGGGCGGGTGTCCAGGGGACTCCCGCCCCTTCTCCTTTCCCCGGTGGTCCAGGCCCGCTCGGCGGCCGGTCACAGAGGCGTACGTCACACCTTCGTATGGCCGGGGCCCGCGCGGGCAGGGACGGGACGGCACAGCTTGCGGCGCGGGGCCGTCGTGGAGGGAATTCCTCCAGTCCGACGGGGTGCCGGGCGGACGTGTGGAACCGTTCGAGGGAGGGCCGTGTCCCATTCCTCGGGCACGCTGGGCAAAGAATTGGACAGGTGGACCGGGGTCGGCCGCATGATGGAAACGCCCCGGTCAGGCAAGAGACACACAAGAGGGAGTCGCCGTGAGGGTCGGAATCGTCGGAGCCACCGGTCAGGTCGGCACGGTCATGCGCAGGATCCTCACGGAGCGGAACTTCCCGGTCACGCAGCTGCGGCTGTTCGCCTCGGCCCGTTCGGCCGGGACCGTGCTGGACGGTGTGACGGTGGAGGACGCGGCGACCGCGGACTACACCGGCCTGGACATCGTGCTCTTCTCCGCGGGCGGCGCCACCTCCAAGGCGCTGGCCGAAAAGGTCGCCTCCCAGGGCGCCGTCGTGATCGACAACTCCTCGGCCTGGCGCCGGGACCCCGAGGTCCCGCTGGTGGTCTCCGAGGTGAACCCGCACGCGATCGCCGACCGCCCCAAGGGCATCATCGCCAACCCGAACTGCACCACGATGGCCGCGATGCCGGTACTGAAGCCGCTGCACGAGGAGGCCGGCCTGGAAGCGCTGGTCGTCGCCACCTACCAGGCGGTGTCCGGCTCGGGTCTCGCGGGCGTGGCCGAACTGCACGGCCAGGTGCAGAAGGTGGCGGCCGAGGCCGACAAGCTCACCCACGACGGCCAGGCGGTCGACTTCCCCGAGCCGCAGGTCTACCGGCGCGCCATCGCCTTCAACGTGCTCCCGCTGGCCGGTTCGATCGTGGACGACGGTCTGAACGAGACCGACGAGGAGCAGAAGCTGCGCAACGAGTCCCGCAAGATCCTGGAGATCCCCGGGCTGAAGGTGTCCGGCACCTGTGTGCGCGTGCCGGTCTTCTCCGGCCACTCCCTCCAGGTCAACGCCCGCTTCACCCGCCCCCTCAGCCCGGAGCGGGCCACCGAGCTGCTGGCGAAGGCGCCCGGCGTGGCCCTGTCCGACATCCCGACCCCGCTCCAGGCGGCCGGCCAGGACCCGTCGTACGTCGGCCGTATCCGCCGTGACGAGACGGTGGACAACGGTCTGGCGCTGTTCATCTCCAACGACAACCTCCGCAAGGGCGCCGCGCTGAACGCGGTGCAGATCGCGGAGCTGGTGGCGGCGGAGCTGTCGGGCCGGTAAGAGACCCGCGCGGTCGGGGGCGGTCACGGTGACGTGGCCGCCCCCTGCTCGTCGCGGCCCGGGGTGAGGGCCGCCAGCCCCGCGAGCACACCGCCCGCGAGCAGGGCGGCGGTCGGTCCCGGCCCGTCCGCGAGCCGTCCGCCGGCCAGTGCGCCGAGCGCGATGGCCGCGTTGAACACCCCGGCGAACAGGGCGGACGCGGCCTCCGGGGCCTCGGGCGCGGCGGCCGTGAGGGCCCGCTGGCCGGACACGGACACCCCGCCGTACGCCAGGCCCCACGCCGCCAGCAGCGCGGCCGACGCGAGGGCGGAGCCGCCCGCCGGGGCGAGCAGCAGGACGACCGCGCCGAGCACCGCGGCGATCAGCCGCAGGGCGCGGCGCGGACGGCGGGCGGCGAGCGCGCCGCCCGCGAAGTTCCCGGCGACGCCCGCGAGTCCGTAGCCGAGCAGCAGGGTGCCGACCAGGCCCGGACCGGTGCCCGGGGTGCGTTCCAGGACGGGGCGGACGTAGGTGTAGGCGGCGAAGTGGCCGGTGACCAGCAGGGCGATGGTGACGAGCAGCCACCGCACCCGGGTGGCGCCGAGCAGCCGGGGGAACGTGCCGAGGCGGACGGCGCCCTCGGCGGGCAGCGGCGGCAGGACGACGGCCAGCCCGGCCGCCACCAGCAGCGCGCAGCCGGTCATCGCGGCGAAGGCGGTGCGCCAGCCCGCCGCCGCGCCGAGGAAGGTGCCGGCGGGTACGCCGAGCACCGAGGCGACCGCGATCCCGCTGAAGACCAGCGCGGTGGCCCGGCCGGCCGAGGGCCCGGGCAGCAGCCGCGCGCCGAGCCCGGCGGCCACCGCCCACACCCCGCCCATGCACATCCCGACCAGCAGCCGGGCGGCGAGCACCACGGGGAAGGCGGGGGCGAGCGCGGTGAGCAGGTTGGCGGCGGCGAGCAGGAGCAGCAGCGCGCACAGCACGGTACGGCGGTCGGTGCCGCGCACGGCGACCGGCAGCAGCGGGGCGGCGACGGCGGCGACCAGTCCGGGCAGGGTGACCGCGAGGCCCGCGGTGCCGGCGGAGACGTCCAGTCCCGCGCCGAGCGAGGTGAGCAGGCCGACGGGGAGCATCTCGGTGGTGACGACGGCGAAGGTGGCGGCGGCGAGCATCCCGACGGCGGCCCAGGGCCGGTCCGGGCGGCCTGACGGGGTGTCGGGCCGCCCGGAGGGGCCGAGGGCGCGGGTTCGGGGGTGGGGGGTTCGGTGGAAGACCATGCCCTCCAGCCTTTGCCGCGGGCGGCGCGGGAACAACGGCGATCCGCTCACCCTTGCATGAGCGTCGGTGATCGGCGGAGGGAGTCGCGTGTCCGGGCTGGAGCTACGGGAGTTGGAGTGCTTTCTGGTACTCGCCGAGGAGCTGCACTTCGGCCGGGCCGGGGAGCGGTTGTTCGTGTCGCAGAGCCGGGTGAGCCAGCTGCTGGCCGCGCTGGAACGCCGGGTGGGCGCCCGCCTGGTGCACCGCTCCAGCCGCCGGGTGGCGCTGACCCCGCTCGGCGAACGCTTCCTGGAGCGGCTGCGTCCGGCGTACGGGGCGCTGCACGCGGCGGTGGCGGACGCGCGGGCGGTGGCCCGGGGCGGGGCCGGTCCGCTGCGGCTGGGCTTCCAGGGGACGGCCTACGCGCCGCTGCTGGAGGCGGTGACGGCGTTCGAGGCGAAGGACCCGGCCCGTTCGGTGGACCTGGTGGAGATCCCGTACGCGGATCCGTTCGGGGCGGTGCGGCGGGGCGCGGTGGACGCGGCGGTGGTGCTGCTGCCGGTGGCGGAGCCGGACCTGGTCGTCGGCCCGGTGTTCTCCCGGCAGCGGCACACGCTGGCCGTCTCCCGCCGGCACGCGTTCGCCGGCCGGGACCGGGTCGGCGCGGCGGACCTCGCGGCCGTGCCGCTGATCGGGGCGGCGGCGCCGGCCCCGCGGTACTGGCGTGCCGCCCGCGCCCCCGGGACGCTGTCCGGTCCGGCGGCCACCACGCTCCAGGAGGCCCTGTCCCTGGCCGCCGCCGGCCGCGGCGCCCTCCTCCTGTGCCGGCCCACGGCCGCCCAGCACCGGCGCACCGACCTCGCCTACGTCCCCGTCGACGGCGTCCCGGACTCCGAACTGGCCCTGGTCTGGCACCGGGACGCGGAGACGGAGACGGTACGGGAGTTCGCCCGGACACTGGCGGAGGTGGAGGCGGGGCGGCCGGGCGGCTGACGCCGCAGGGCGGTGCCGGGCGGGCCGGGGGCCGGGGGCCGGGGCCGGGCTCGGGTCCGAGATGCCGAGCCGTCGGGGGGCCGCTAGCGTGTTGGAGGAGGGCCGCGGTCGGGCGGTGTGCCCGCCGTCGGCGAGTGCCCCGGTCACAAGCCCCGGCCGGGCACACGGGACGTGCCCCCCGCCCCCGCGGCATCACCTGCGTACCGCGCCGCGCACCGCGCGCCGCGGTGGCACCCATCGCCCCCGTGCCGGAAAACCCCCACGAGGGCGTGGAAGGAAGGTAGGCCCATGAAAGCACTACGCGTGAGGCGTCTCCTCGCGGCAGCCGCGGCCGGCACCGTCCTGGCCGGTGGCGCGGCCATCGGCACGGCGGGTACGGCCTCGGCGGCCACACCGGGGCAGGTCTCCACCCACCACGGCTGTTCCGACCGCGGTGGCTGGGGGCACGGCTGCGGCTTCCACAACAACTTCTTCGGCAACGGCTTCCACAACGGACTCGTCGGCACCGGTGTCGTGGTGATCGTGGTGAGCTGAGCGCGCGACGCGGACCAGCGGCGCACGGAAGGCCGTCCCCGGGCGGCCTTCCGTGTGTCCGTGCCCTCCTCGGCGTACGGCCCCGGACGCCACGGTGACCGGGGGGAAGCGGACATCGCGTTCCCCCGCGCTCCCGTGGAAGGATGGCGCAACCGACACATATCGAGGAGATGACCGCGTGCCTGGCACAAACCTGACTCGCGAAGAGGCGCAGCAGCGGGCCGAGCTGCTCACCGTTGACTCGTACGAGATCGATCTCGACCTCTCCGGCGCGCAGGGTGGGGGCCCCTACCGGTCCGTGACCACGGTGCGCTTCGACGTGGCCCGGGGCGGCGCCGAGTCCTTCATCGACCTGGTGGCGCCCACCGTCCACGAGGTGGTCCTCAACGGCGACCCGCTCGACCCCGCCGAGGTCTTCAAGGACTCGCGGATCGCGCTGCCGGGCCTGCTGGAGGGCCCCAACATCCTGCGGGTCGTCGCGGACTGCGCCTACACCAACACCGGCGAGGGCCTGCACCGCTTCATCGACCCGGTGGACGAGCAGGCGTACCTGTACACGCAGTTCGAGGTGCCGGACGCCCGGCGCGTCTTCGCCTCCTTCGAGCAGCCCGACCTGAAGGCCACCTTCAAGTTCACCGTGAAGGCGCCCGAGGGCTGGACCGTCGTCTCCAACTCTCCGGCCCCGGAGCCGAAGGACAACGTCTGGTCCTTCGAGCCGACCCCGCGGATCTCGACGTACATCACCGCGCTGATCGCCGGCCCGTACCACTCCGTGCACAGCGTGTACGAGAAGGACGGCCGGTCGGTGCCGCTCGGCCTCTACTGCCGGCCCTCGCTCGCCGAGTTCCTGGACGCGGACGCCATCTTCGAGGTCACCCGGCAGGGCTTCGACTGGTTCCAGGAGAAGTTCGACTACGCCTACCCGTTCACCAAGTACGACCAGCTGTTCGTGCCCGAGTTCAACGCGGGCGCGATGGAGAACGCGGGCGCGGTGACCATCCGCGACCAGTACATCTTCCGGTCGAAGGTGACCGACGCGGCGTACGAGGTGCGCGCGGAGACCATCCTGCACGAGCTGGCCCACATGTGGTTCGGCGACCTGGTCACCATGGAGTGGTGGAACGACCTGTGGCTGAACGAGTCGTTCGCCACGTACACGTCGATCGCCTGCCAGGCCGCGGCCCCCGGCTCCCGCTGGCCGCACTCGTGGACCACGTTCGCCAACTCCATGAAGACCTGGGCCTACCGGCAGGACCAGCTGCCGTCCACCCACCCGATCATGGCGGACATCCGCGACCTGGACGACGTGCTCGTCAACTTCGACGGCATCACCTACGCCAAGGGCGCCAGCGTGCTGAAGCAGCTGGTGGCGTACGTCGGCGAGGACGAGTTCTTCAAGGGCGTGCAGGCGTACTTCAAGCGGCACGCGTTCGGCAACACGCGCCTGTCCGACCTGCTGGGCGCCCTGGAGGAGACCTCCGGCCGGGACCTGAGGACCTGGTCGAAGAAGTGGCTGGAGACGGCCGGCATCAACATCCTGCGCCCCGAGGTGGAGACGGACGCCGACGGTGTCATCACCTCCTTCGCCGTCCGCCAGGAGGCCCCGGCGCTGCCCGCCGGCGCCAAGGGCGAGCCGGTGCTGCGCCCGCACCGCATCGCGATCGGCCTCTACGACCTGTCCGACGCCGGCAAGCTGGTGCGCACCGACCGGATCGAGCTGGACGTCGACGGCGAGCTGACGGCCGTACCGCAGCTGGCCGGCAAGCGCCGCCCGGCCGTGGTGCTGCTCAACGACGACGACCTGTCCTACGCCAAGGTCCGGCTGGACGAGCGGTCGCTCGCGGTGGTCACCGAACACCTCGGCGACTTCACCGAGTCGCTGCCGCGCGCGCTGTGCTGGGCGTCGGCCTGGGACATGACGCGGGACGCCGAACTGGCCACCCGCGACTACCTCTCCCTGGTGCTCTCCGGCATCGGCAAGGAGACCGACATCGGCGTGGTGCAGTCGCTGCACCGCCAGGTGAAGCTGGCCATCGACCTGTACGCCGACCCGTCCGCCCGCGAGGCGCTGCTGACCCGCTGGACCGACGCCACGCTGGCCCATCTGCGCGCGGCCGAGGCGGGCAGCGACCACCAGCTGGCCTGGGCGCGGGCGTTCGCGGCGACCGCGCGCACGCCCGAGCAGCTGGACCTGCTGGAGGCCCTGCTCGACGGCATGCAGACCGTCGAGGGCCTGGCCGTCGACACCGAGCTGCGCTGGGCGTTCGTGGAGCGGCTCGCGGCGGTCGGCCGGTACGACGAGACGGAGATCGCGGCCGAGTACGAGCGGGACAGGACGGCGGCCGGTGAGCGGCACGCGGCCACCGCCCGTGCCGCGCGTCCGACGCCGGAGGCGAAGGCCGAGGCCTGGGCGTCGGTCGTCGACTCCGACAAGCTGCCCAACGCCGTGCAGGAGGCCGTGATCGGCGGCTTCGTGCAGACCGACCAGCGGGAGCTGCTCGCGCCGTACGCGGACCGGTACTTCGAGGTCCTCAAGGACGTGTGGGCGTCCCGGTCGCACGAGATGGCCCAGCAGATCGCCATCGGGCTGTACCCGGCGGTCCAGGTCTCCGAGGACACCCTGGCCAAGACCGACGCCTGGCTGGCCGCGGCCGAGCCGAACGCGGCCCTGCGCCGGCTGGTCTCGGAGTCCCGCGCGGGCATCGAACGGGCCCTGAAGGCCCAGGCGGCGGACGCGGCGGCGACGTCCCACTGAGCCACCACCGAAGGGCGCCCGGTCTCCGTACCGGGCGCCCTTTCGTGTGCGCGTCCCATCAGCGCAGGGCGAGGAGAACCCGGCCGCGCAGCGTCTCGTCCTCGATCGCGCCAGCGTGACGCCAGGCAGCGTCCGTCACCTCCTCGGTCTGGAGATCACCGACGTCGGCCGACGTGCGGAACATGAACCGGAAGTCGAAGTGCCGGTGATCCGGCTCGCTCTTGGCGGGATTGGCCGGGATCGGGTGGACGTCGATGTGTACGGGGCACTCCCCTACCGGGACGACAGCTGAGCCGGGGATGCCCGTTTCCTCGGTCAGCTCGCGCAGTGCCGCGGCGAGGAGAGTGGTGTCGCCCGGTTCAAGGTGTCCGCCGGGCAGCAGCCAGCGCCTAAGGGCCAGGTGTTCGATGTGGAGGACTCGCCCCGCGGGATCGGCCAGGACCGCTCCCGCCGTAGCGTGCCCCCGGAACTCCTTGCGACTGGTGATGTCCGCCGCCGGGTCGTCGAGCAACGTCGTGATGCGGGCGAGCCTCTCCTTCTCCGCCGGGCGGGCATTCAGGTACGCGTCGACGGTCGTGCGGATGTGGTCGGCTGTGATGGGCACAGTACGTCCTCACTGGTTGAAGTAGTCGAGCCAGGTCGCGGCGATGGTGGCGCGATCGGCCGGACCGATCTCGTGCATGCCCGGGTCGAGTCCGTCACGAGCGAGCACTGCGGAAGCGGCGAGTATCTCGGCCTGCACCAGGAAGATGAACGGTCCCACGCTGGCGCCGTGCAGGAAGTTGACGGCGTTGCCGCCGTTGAGGAGGTAAAAGTAGTGCCCCGTCGTCAGGTACCGGGTGATGTGCGGGCCGACGTGGGTGCGCTCGTACACGTCGGCGAGGCCGGCCAGTTCGAGTTCGTCCTCGCTGCTGGTCACGGTGGCGACGTACGCACCGTTGCGCAGCCGGCCGAAGTCCTCGCCTCGTAGCGAGAGCGCTCCGGTGGCACAGAGGACGAGCCCCGCGTCCTCCAGCCCGTTGGCGAGTGCCCGCGCCACCGCGAAGCCCTGGGACAGCGCCTGTGTACGGCGAACGGGATCGACGTCGTAGACCGTCACGCGTACACCCTTGGCGTGCAGCAGGCGGGCGATGCTCGACCCGAGCTTGCCGAACCCGATGACGAGAGCGGTACGGCCGTGCAGGATGTCGCCCCGGCTCCGCATGAGTGCCTCGGTCGAGAACACGACCGACTGTCCCACGAGGAAGTCCTCGGGCTCCTTGAGCGGTGAGCGTGCCACCGACACGACTGGGCAGGGCAGTTTTCCCAGCTCGGAGTACCGGCGATGCCCATTCTCGGTGTCCTCCACCACACCGATGATCCGGCCCGAGAACCGGCTGCACACCTCCTCGATCGATGGAGCGAAGTATCCGCCTACGTCGAGAAGGACCACCGGCCGACCCGCGGCCCGTGTCTCGATGTACCGAACGGCTCGGTCCGGCTCGGCGAACAGTTCCCGGGACAGCTTGTCGCACACATGTCCGTTGCGCTCGATTTCGCGCTGGGCCTCCGCGTGCACGGATTTCGGTTTGGGCAGCACTGCCCTGAGGTCCGTCACACACGCCACCGCTCGGACGAAGGCCGGGCGCTCGGGCGGAAGATGGGTGATCAGGAAGGCGGCCGGCCGCTCCTCGGGACTGAAGCGGAAGGCGATCCGAGTGAAGTACGCATCGAGCCGCGCCCTTTCACCTGCTTCCATCGCGCACCTCCGGTGCGGCCGGAAGACCGCATTTGAATTCCGTCCACACGATCTTGCCGGGGTTCTGCCGGGTGACGCCGAAGTCGTCGGCAAGGGCACTCACGATGCGAAGCCCCCTGCCCCGCACCCCTCGGCCGGGCCCCGCACGATCTCCGGGTCTCCGCCTCCGCTGTCCCGCACTTCGATGCGGATCAATGAGTCGCTCCCGACAGCTCCCACGCAGAACTCGCGCCCCGGCGGCACGCCGTGCAGTACGGCATTCGTGGCCAGCTCCGAGACGCAGATGAGTACGTCGTCATGCCGGTCGAGGTATCCCCACTGCGTCAGGGTTTCGAGCACGAACGCCCGGGCGGCTCTGACGGATCTGGGAGAGCGGGGAAAACGTCGTTGCCGTAAGAGGGACATGCCGCACCACCACCTCGCTGCAGGTTGCACGATCGATGGCACCATACCGCCTTTCGCGAAATACAGTAAGGTTGGTCACCCGTCAGAGCGTCACCGACGCGCGTCACTTACCGTGTAGACCGGCAAGGTCGGCGACCGACTCAGGAGGACACTGTGGGCGACAGCGCGTGGGTCAGTACTTCGATGCCGTACCTGACGCCACGGGAGCAGGGGCAGCCGGACGCTTGGGGAGCCGAGGCCGCGGCGAGAGGCGGCAAGGGCAGTCAGCGCATCGTGCAGGCAGGGGAGGTGCCCGCCCCGGAGGAAGTCGCCGCTCTCCTGGGCCTGCCCATGGGCGAGAGCGTTGTCGTACGCCGACGGATCATCGAGTTCGACGGCGAGCCCTGTGAGTTGACGGACACGTACTATCCCGCCGACGTGGCCCGTGGGACTCCTCTCGCCGAGCGAGGAAAGATCCCCGGTGGAGCGGTGACCCTACTGGCCGGACTCGGCCACGTCGGCAGGCGTGTGCGTGAGGACGTGACCGCTCGACTGCCCAGCTCGGAGGAGCGTGACGCCTTGCGACTGGCCCCCGGTGCGCCGGTCCTCACCCTGAGCCGGGTCACTCTGGACGACAGGGACCGGCCCATTCAGGTCGACATGATGGTCATGCCGGCCCATACACAGCGGCTGCGCTACGAAATGCGGATCGGATGATCGTGCCCCCTACTGATAGCGGCGCCGAGGACCGGCGGTCTCTGCACGAGCGGATCGCCGCCGATCTGCGGGACGACATCATGAGCGGCAACCTGGCGCCCGGCTCCGCCCTGCCCTCGACCGCTCAGCTCAAGGCGAGGTTCAATGCCTCCAACGCGACCATTCAGAAGGCGCTTCAGCTGCTCAAGGCCGAGCGGCTCGTGGTCGGTCGCGCCGGAGCCTCCGTCACCGTCCGCGCGCATCGGCAGCGCACCATGCGCCCCGCTTCGTACATGGCTCCAGCCGGGGCGGGGCAGCCTTTCCGCTGGCTTACCGAGGCCGGCAAACCGGGCTCCGAGGCCCGCAGCACCCTCCTCGGCGTGAGTGAGGTCCGGCCTCCCGCCGACGTCGCGGCGGTCCTGGGCATCGCCGACGACGAGACGGTCTTCCTGCGGCACCAGGTGCTCTCCATCGACGGGGAACCGGTCGAACTGGTCAAGTCGTACTATCCGTCGGCACTCGCCAGGGGGACCGCCATCACGGAGAAGCGGAAGATCAGGGGCGGCACCCCGGCCCTGCTCGCCGAACTCGGTTTTCCGCCGCGCCTGAGCATGGACCGCGTCTCCGCACGAGTACCGACCCAGGAGCAGTACCAGGCATTGCGCCTGCCGAGCGACCTTCCGGTGCTGCGGACCCTGCGTGTCGTGTACAGCGACGGCGACCGCCCCATCGAAGCCACCGTCATGGTCAAGGCGGGGCACCTCTGCGAAGTGCAGTACGAGTTCACCCCGGAGTGACCGGGCATACCGGTGCCGCCCCGGCTGTGCGTCCTCACCCCTCGGGCGCCGGGTCCGCCGCCCGGCGCAGGGCGTGGAGGACCCCGGCGGTCGCCGGGGCGGCGGCGCCGCCGCTGCGCACCGCTGCCGCCACGTGCCGTACCGGGCCGTCGGCGCCCAGTTCCCTGAGGACCACGCCCGCGCGCCGGCCGGCCGCCATCCTCGGGACCAGGGCCACCCCCATGCCCGCCTCCACCATGGCGAGGATCGCGGTCCAGCCGGAGGCCGAGTGGCCCTGGTGGGGGGTGAAGCCGGCCGCCTCGCAGGCGCGGCGGGTGATGTCGGACCAGGGGCCGCTGCCGCCGTAGATCCAGGGCTCGGCGGCGAGGTCGGTGAGGGTCAGGCCGGGGGCCGAGGCCAGCGGGTGGTCCGGGGGCAGGGCCACGTCCAGCGGGTCGGCGAGCAGCGGGACGTGGGTGAAGCGGGCGTCGGCGGCGCCGGGGGCCTCGGCCGCCAGGGACAGGGCCAGGTCGACGTCCCCGGCGGCCAGCAGCCGGTACGCCTCGGCGGCCTCCGTCTCCCGGACCCGGACGGTCACCCGGGGGTGGGTCTCCCGCAGGGCCCGTACGGCCGGGACGACCAGGGCGGGGACGGCGGTCGGGAAGGCGCCGACGCGGACCTCCCCGGCATCGCCGTGCGCGTAGGCCGCGAGGGCCGCGTCCGCCCGCTCCAGCTGCTCGAACACCGGCTCCGTGTGCGCCAGCACCAGCCGGGCCGCGTCGGTGAGCCGGACCCGGCGGCCGTGCGCCTCCAGCAGGTCGACGCCGAGCTGGGCGGCGAGATTGGTGAGTTGCTGGGACACCGCGGACGGGGTCATGTGCAGGGCGGCGGCGGTCGCGGTGACCGTGCCCCGTTCGCGCAGGGTACGCAGAATCCGCAGCTTCCTCAGATCCCACTCGCTCATGCGCGCACGCTACACGGCACCGTCAGCGGCGGGAGCCCGCGCCCAGCACCACCCCGGCCAGGATCAGCGCCAGGCACAACAGGCCGGTGGCACCGGTGTGTTCGCCGAGCAGCGCCCAGGACAGCGCGGCCACGCAGACCGGCTGGAGGTAGTAGACGATGCCGGCGCGGGTGGCGCCGATCAGGGCGACGGCCTTGTTCCAGGCGAAGAAGGCGAGCGCGGAGGAGGCCACGCCGACGTAGAGCAGGGGCAGCACCGTGCCGGGTGCGGGGTCGAAGCCGCCCTGCGCGGCGAGGCTGACGGCGTGCGCGGGCAGCAGCAGCACGGTGCCGGCGAGGAAGGTGGTGAACAGGAAGGCCGTGGCGTCCAGTTCGGCCGGCCGGCGGCGCAGCAGCGCGCTGTAGCCGGCGAAGCAGCAGGCGGCGGCCGGCATCCACAGGGTGCCCGGGGTGAAGCCCGCGCCGCCGCCGGCCACGAGCAGCACCACGCCCGCGCAGGCCAGGAGCAGCCCGGTGGTGCGCCGCGCGCCCAGCCGTACCCCGCCGAACCGCTCGAACACGGCCATGAGCACCGGTGAGGCGGCCATGATCATGCCCATGGTGGCGGCCGGGGTGGTCAGGCCGGCCTGGTTGACCAGGGTGTTGTAGAGGGCGACGCCGAGGAGGGAGACGAGGAGGACGTAGCGGGCGTGCTTGCGCAGGAGGTGCCGTTGCCGCCAGGCCCGGCGGGCGCCGAAGGGCGCGACGGCGAGCAGCGCGATCACCCACCGCCAGAAGGCGTGCTGGACGGGCGGCACGCTGTCGTGCAGCCCGCGTGAGGTGACGAAGCTGCCGGACCAGACGAGGGTGGCCAGCGCGGCGCAGGCCAGGCCGAGGAGGGGGGCGGCGGCCTGCCGGGAGCGGGTGGCGCGGGGTGCGGTGGCGGTCGCGAGGGGGGTCTGGTGCGCGGCTGCGGGCACAGAAGGCCTTTCGGGTCGGCTTCCTCGGGAAGAGTGGTGTCCCTACCGTCGCAAGGCCTGAACCGTCAGGTCCATCGAATCTTTACGATCGTTCTTTTCAGTTCTCCTGAACAGTGCTGGGCGGGGTACGCGAAAACGCCGAGGGCGCCGGTCCCCCGGGTACGGCATACGCGCGTACCGGCGGGAGGACGGGCGCCCCCGGCGAACGAACCGGCGAGGCGGCCGGGTCAGGCCTTGGCCCCTCCGGGCTTGACGTTGATGTTGGAGGAGGTGGTGTCCTTCTTGGCCCGCGACTTGTCCAGCAGCATGACCAGACCGGCGATCACCACGAACAGCACCAGCGGGAGGAAGACGTACAGGCCCAGCGTCTGGATGACGCTCAGGCCCGGGCCGGGGTCGTCACCGTCGTCGCGGGTCAGCGCGAGCGCGGGGGACGACATGAGCAGCATCATCAGCGTCGTACCGGCGGCCAGGGCGCCGGCGCGCAGGGCGTTGTTCTTGTCCACGCATTCAAGTTAGCGAACCGGGCTGAAGGCCGCGCGCCCGGGGTGCCTTACCGCCCCGCCCGCGCGGCCCGGCGGGCGGGGGCCGGCGCCCCCGCACCCCCCTGCCGACACCCCTGGCCTCAGCCTCCCGGCGGCCGGTCCTCCCGGAGGACGTCCAGCAGGCCCCGCAGCCGCGGCGAGGCGACCAGCTCCTCCAGGGGGACCGGGCGGCCCTCCCGGTCGGCGAGCGGGAGGCGCCAGTTCGGGTATTCGTCCCAGGTGCCGGGCAGGTTCTGCGGCCGCCGGTCGCCGACGCCGTCCGGGAGCCAGACGCCGATCAGCCGGGCCGGCGTGCGCAGCAGGAAGCGGTGGACGGCGCGGATCTCCTCCTCCTCGTCGGAGCCGGGCGGCCCGGCCGCCGTCAGGTCCAGCAGGCCGAGGCTGCCCAGCAGGGCCAGCCACTCGGCCGCGTCGGCGGTGGCCTCGGCCCGCTCCTCGGCGGCCGGGCGGCCCAGCAGGCCGAGGCGGTCGCGCAGCTCGACGTGGTCGCCGGTGAGCCGGGCGGCGGTGGGCGGCAGATCGTGGGTGGTGGCGGTGGCCAGGCAGTCGGCGCGCCAGCGCTCGGGCGGCAGCGGACGGCCGTCGCCCTCCCAGTCCCGCTCGAACCACAGCACGGAGGTGCCGAGCACCCCGCGCCGCTGGAGCGCCTCGCGCACCCCGGGCTCGACGGTGCCCAGGTCCTCGCCGATCACCACCGCCCCGGCACGGGCGGCCTCCAGGGCGAGGACGGCGAGCATGGCGTCGGCGTCGTAGTGCACGTAGGTGCCCTCGGTGGGCGGGCTGCCCGCAGGGACCCACCAGAGCCGGAACAGGCCCATGACGTGGTCGATGCGCAGGGCGCCGGCGTAGCGGAACAGGGCGCGCAGCAGCTCGCGGTAGGGCGCGTAACCGGTGGCGGCGAGCCGGTCGGGGCGCCAGGGCGGCAGGCCCCAGTCCTGGCCGCGGGCGTTGAAGGCGTCCGGCGGGGCGCCGACGGACATGCCGGCGGCGAACACGTCCTGCTGGGCCCAGGCGTCGGCGCCGGCCGGGTGCACGCCCACGGCGAGGTCGTGCACGATCCCGACGGGCATGCCGGCCTCGCGGGCGGTGCGCTGGGCCGCCCGGAGCTGGTCGTCGGTGAGCCAGGCCAGGCGGGTGTGGAACTCCACGCGGCCGGCGAGCGCGGACCTCGCCCGCGCGGTGGCGGCCGAGCGCGGGTCGCGCAGCCCGTCCGGCCAGCGGTGCCAGTCGGGGCCGTGCACCTCGGCGAGGGCGCACCAGGTGGCGTGGTCGACGAGGGCCTGGCCGTGGGCGGCGCGGAAGGCGTCGTAGGCGGCCCGCCGGCCGGGGCCCAGGGGGACCGCCAGGACCACCTCCAGTGCCTCCCGCTTCAGTTCCCACACGGCGTCCCGGTCGATCAGGGCGCCCTTGTCCAGGACGGCGGCGCGCAGCCGTCCGGCCCGCTCCAGCAGGCCGTTCAGCCGCTCGCGGTCCCCGGCGTACGCGAACTCGGGGACGTCCTCGATGCGCAGATGGACGGGGTCGGGGAAGCGGCGCGAGGAGGGGCGGTACGGGGAGGGGTCGGTGGGGGCGCCGGGTACGGCCGCGTGCAACGGGTTGACCTGCACGAATCCGGCACCGGCGGTGCGTGAGGCCCAGCCGGCCAGCTCCGCCAGGTCGGCGAGGTCGCCCATGCCCCAGGAGCGGTGGGACAGCAGGGAGTACAGCTGGACGAGGAGGCCGTAGGAGCGGCCGGGCGGGGCGGGCAGCCGGTCGGGGGCGACGACGAGACGGGCCTCGCCGGTGCGGCCGTCGGGGGCGGTGGCGGTCAGCCGGTGGACGCCGGGCGGCAGGTCCGCGATCCCCTCCCGGTCCTCTCCCTGCTCGGTCACCACGCGCAGCACGGTGCCGGCGGGCAGGCCGGTGAGGGCGGCGGGCGGCTCGGCGCCGGCCCAGCGGACCACCGTCGGCGGCAGCAGCCGCTCGCGCAGCTCGCGTTCCCGGGCGGCGAGGGCGGCGCGCACGGCTTCGGGGCCGGTCGCGTCGACGCCCAGGGCGGCGAGCGCCGCGGTCACGGCGGAGGCGGGGACCGGGACCGTACGGTCCGGGGCGGGGCGGTAGGAGGTGGCGACCCCGTGCAGCTCGGCGAGCCGGGCGAGGTCCTCCGCGAGGTGGTCCTCGGGCGCCGCGGCCATCTACAGCCCCGGCGCGCAGATGTCCGGGACCGGGTCGGACTCGCTGGTCAGCGGGGCCGCCTCGGCGAGCGGGGGCTCGCTGGTCAGCGGTTCGGCGTCGGGCAGCGGCGGCTCGCTGGTCAGCGGCGCCTGCGCGTACCCGCTCTCCGCGCTGAAGACGCACAGCGGCGCCTGGCCGGGCCCGGCGGACTGTGCCGCCACGGGTTTGGACGGGGCCGGGATGCTGAGGCGAGCGGCCACGGGGGCCTCCTTGTCGGTGTGCGGATGCCACGGCTCGGACATGGACGGGTTACGGCAGGCCTACCCCGTAAGCCCGCGCCCACGCGCGGCAGCCGCCCGGCGCCCGGGTGATCCGGGGCCGGCCCGGTGACCGGCACGAGGGGTGCGGGGCCGTACCGGTACGCGCCCGCGCCCACGTCACGGCGCGCGCCCGCACGTACGCCACGGCGCGCGTCACCCCGGACCTGACCGGCCAGGCCCGGTGCGGACCGGACCGGCTAGGCCGACACCCCGTCGATCCGGGCCAGCGCGTCGTCCGCGCCGTACGGCTGCAGGTACGGCAGCCAGCGCGGGTCGCGGTGCCCGGTGCCGATGATGCGCCAGGCCAGCCCCGTCGGCGGAGCCGGCTTGTGCCGCAGCCGCCAGCCCAGCTCCACCAGGTGGCGGTCGGCCTTGACGTGGTTGCAGCGGCGGCAGGAGGCCACCACGTTGTCCCAGACGTGCTTGCCCCCGCGACTGCGCGGGATGACGTGGTCGACGCTGGTTGCGACGCCACCGCAGTACATGCACCGGCCCCCGTCGCGTGCGAAGAGCGCACGGCGGGTCAGCGGGACGGGCCCCCGGTAGGGGACCCGGACGAATCGCTTCAGCCGGACCACGCTGGGTGCGGGGAGGGTGACGGTCGCGCTGTGCATATAGGCGCCGGATTCCTCAAGGGAGACGGCCTTGTTCTCCAGGACGAGGACGAGCGCGCGGCGGAGCGGTACGACGCCGAGCGGCTCGTACGACGCGTTGAGGACCAGGACATGCGGCACGGGTGCCTCCTTGGGCGTCGGCGGCGCGTGGCTCGCGCCGGGACGATCTGCAGTCAGTCTCTCCTCAGGCCTGATGGAAGCGCCACCATGTCCCGGTAACGGGCTGGGAGTGTTTTCGACCACATCTGATTCATCCCCCGCACCCCGGCCTGTTCAAGCCCGCGTGAGCCGTGTCTCTCCTTCCCGCCCGCCGCCCGGATCGGCACGGGGGACCCGGGATGCCCCGTTAGTGTGGTGGTCCCGTCCGTCCGGTGACCATTTCGTGATCTTGACCCCCGCCGGTACGGACCGCGCAGCACCTGGAGGTACCTGCCGTGTCGTCCCTGTCCGCCCTCCTCGTGGCCGCCGGCGCGTCGCCGTCCCCGTCACCGTCGCAGTCGACGACCCCGGCCGTGCCGACGCTCCAGGACGCCCAGGAGAGCGCGACGAACGCGGCGAGCTGGGTGGAGCAGAACTGGTCGACGTGGCTCGCGATGGGCCTGAGGATCCTGCTGATCGTGGTCGTGGCGGTGGCGCTGCGCGCGGCGGTGCGGCGGGCGATCACCCAGCTGATCGAGCGGATGGGCCGTACCGCGCAGGCCGTGGACGGCACCGCGCTGGGCGGGCTGCTGGTCAACGCCGAGCGGCGGCGGCAGCGCTCGGCGGCGATCGGCTCGGTGCTGCGCTCGGTGGCGAGCTTCCTCATCCTCGGCACGGCCGCGCTGATGGTGCTGTCCACCTTCGAGATCAATCTGGCGCCACTGCTGGCGTCGGCCGGTGTCGCGGGTGTGGCCATCGGTTTCGGCGCGCGCAACCTGGTCACGGACTTCCTGTCCGGCGTGTTCATGATCCTGGAGGACCAGTACGGCGTCGGCGACGTGATCGACGCGGGCGTGGCCACCGGTGAGGTGATCGAGGTCGGGCTGCGGGTGACCAAGCTGCGCGGCGACGGCGGGGAGATCTGGTACGTCCGCAACGGCGAGGTCAAGCGGATCGGCAACCTGTCGCAGGGCTGGGCGACGGCCGGGGTCGACGTGACCGTCCGGGCGAGCGAGGACCTGGACCGGGTCAAGGCCACGCTGGACGACGTCGCCCAGCGGATGAGCCGGGAAGAGCCCTGGAACGAGCTGCTGTGGGGCCCGGTGGAGGTGCTCGGCCTGGACTCGGTGCTGATCGACTCCATGGTGGTCCGGGTCTCGGCGAAGACCATGCCGGGCAAGTCGGTGCCGGTGGAGCGGGAGCTGCGCTGGCGGATCAAGCGGGCGTTCGACGCGGCGAGCATCCGCATCGTGGGCGGCGCGACGGCGGTCGAGGACGCCGAGGACACCCCGGACCCGACGGCCACGGTGGCGGCGCCGTCGGTGTACGCCAACGCGGACTCGCCGCAGTCGGCGGCGGCGTCCCCGATCGTCACCCAGCGGCCGGCACCGCCGGCGAAATAGCGGAACGGTTTCAGCACACTCGTTCGAGTGAACAGATGGGGCATTCCGGCGCGGGGGCGTACGGAATGCCCCATCGTTCTGCCGGGGCGCCCGGCACGGGCTTAGCCTGGCATCAGCGTGACGAGGAGAAGCGATGAGCGCCGAACCGATCATGGAGCCGATCATGGAACCGGTCGTGCCGAAACCGCAGCCGCAGCCGCAGGTGGACCCCATCGACCTGTTGGAAGCGTTCGAAAAGGCGGCAGGATCAATGCCGATTCGAGCGGAGTTCATCGAGGGGACGGGCATCGTGCCGCCTCAGCCGGAACATCGACACAACGCTGGCATCGTGAAGCTCATCGTTCAGTTCCACCTCGCCGGGTTCGACCTGGCCGGCGTGAACGACGGCTTCCGGGTCACTCAAGCGGACGGGACAACCATGGCACTGGTAGTACCGGACTTCTACGTCTGCCGCCGGGAGCCAACCGAACTCGACGAGTCCTATCGGAAAGCGCATCGCGGCTGGTACCCCATCGATCTGCTTGCCCTCGTCGGCGAAGTCACCTCCACCAACCACGAAATGGACACCGGCCCCAAGCTCCGCGCCTACGCCGCCGCCGGCATCCCCGTCTACGTCCTCATCGACCGCCACGCCAAGACGGCCCACTGCTACACCGACCCCGTCGCCCCCCAGAAGACCGACGAGGCCGACGAGAGCGACGAGAGCGACGACGACCCCGCCGAGGCGTACTACAGCTCCGACACCAAGGTCACCCTCGGCGACCCGCTGCCCCTCCCGGCGCCGTACCCCGCTCTGGACACCTCCCCCTTCCTCAAGAGCTGAAATCCACGACCCTCGCGGCCCCGGGCGACGACAACGTTGCCTCGGGGCCGCTGTCTTCCGACGCCTATTGACGCCCCCTTCCTCCTCGGCTTACGTTCCTCCCACCCGGACAGGAAACTTTCCTAACAGTGATCACGGTGATCACGGCGAGATCCCAGGGCTCTGTCGATCAAGGACTGGACGCCTCACCCGGGACACTGAAAAGCTGGGCGGCCGGAAAGGCAGGTGTGGACCCCCATGGCAGCAACCGCCGGTACGCCGGGCACCCCGCGCGTCCTGCGCGCCATGAACGACCGCGCCGCCCTGGACCTGCTGCTGGCGCACGGGCCGCTGTCGCGCACCCGGATCGGCAAGCTCACCGGCCTGTCCAAGCCCACCGCCTCCCAGCTGCTGGCCCGCCTGGAGGCGGCCGGGCTGGTCCGGGCCACCGGCACCAGCGAGGGCCGGCCGGGCCCCAACGCCCAGCTGTACGCGATCGATCCGGGCGTGGCGTACGCCGCCGGGCTCGACGTCACCCCGCACCGCATCCGGGCCGCCGTCGCCGACATCACCGGCCGCACGGTCGGCGCGTACGAGCTGCCCACCCCCGGCCGGCGGCCCGCCCAGCCGGTCGTACGGCAGGTGACCGACGCCCTGGACGGCGCGGTCAAGGCCGCCGGGCTCGTCCGGTCCGATGTGCACCGGCTGGTGATCGGCACCCCCGGCGCCTTCGACCCGGGCACCGGGCGGCTGCGCTACGCCTCCCACCTGCCCGGCTGGCACTCCCCCGCGCTGCTGGACGACCTCGCGGCGGCGCTGCCGATGCCGGTGGAGTACGAGAACGACGTCAACCTCGCCGCCGTGGCCGAACAGCGGCTCGGCGCGGCCCGCGGCCACGACGACTTCGTGCTGCTGTGGAACCAGGAGGGCCTGGGCGCGGCCCTGGTCCTGGGCGGGCGGCTGCACCGCGGCTGGACCGGCGGCGCCGGCGAGGTCGGCTTCCTGCCGGTGCCGGGCGCCCCGCTGGTCCGCCAGGTCACCAAGGCCAACAGCGGCGGCTACCAGGAACTGGCCGGCACCCAGGCGCTGCCCGGGCTGGCCCGGGAACTGGGCATATCCGACGTGCCCCCGGGACCG
This sequence comes from Streptomyces nogalater, assembly GCF_039532885.1. Classification (NCBI taxonomy): domain Bacteria; kingdom Bacillati; phylum Actinomycetota; class Actinomycetes; order Kitasatosporales; family Streptomycetaceae; genus Streptomyces; species Streptomyces nogalater. The sequence continues at coordinate 71,580 of NZ_BAAASM010000024.1, forward strand.
CACGCCGAGGCCGCCACCCGGCTCGTGGCCCGCGCCGCCGACCACGCCGACGGCCCCCACCGGGAACTGCTGCGGGCCTACGCCACCCGGCTGGCCACCGGCCTCGCCTCGCTCGTCTCCGTCCTCGACCCCGAACTCGTCGTCCTCGGCGGCTCCGCCCTGACGGCCGGCGGCGAGGTGCTGCGGGCCCTCGTCCAGGCCGAACTGGCGGAGCTGGCCGCGGCCCGGCCCCGGCTGGTCGTCGGCGAGGTCCGCGAACACCCCGTGCTGCGCGGCGCGCTGGAGTCCGCGCTCGCCGCCACCCGCGACGAGGTCTTCGACACCTCGCGCTGAGCGCCCCCGGCTTTCCCTCTCCTCGCCGACCCGTCCCCTGGGAGACCTCGTCATGCCCACACCCATACCCAGAGTCGCCCGAAAAGCGGCTTTCGTCCTGACCGCCACCGCGGTGCTGCTCACCGCCGCGTGTACCGGCCGGCCCGTCGGAAGCGCCGACGACGATCCCTCGAAGGAGGCCACGATCACCTTCTGGCACGCCTGGAGCGCGCCGAACGAGGTGAAGGCCGTGCGGTCGCTGGTCGCCGGGTTCGAGCGGGCGCACCCCAACCTCCAGGTGAAGGTCGTCGGGAACATGACCGACGACAAGATCAACCAGGCGTTGCGGGCGGGCGGCGACCGGGCCCCGGACGTGATCTCCTCGTTCACCACCAACAACGTCGGCAGGTTCTGCTCCTCGGGCGCGCTGGTGGACCTGAACCCCTTCTTCGCGAGGTCCGGGATCGACCCGGAGAAGACGTTCCCGAAGCCCATGACCGAGTACACCGCGTTCGAGGGCGACCGGTGCGCGGTCCCGCTGCTCGGTGACGCGTACGGGCTCTACTACAACAAGACGGCGTTCGCGAAGGCGGGCATCACGCACCCGCCGAGGACCTGGTCGGAATTCCTCGCCGACGCCAAGAAGCTGACCATCCGTCAGGGCAGCGGCTACCGGCAGCTCGGGTTCATGCCGAACTACCACGGCTGGGAGACCACCACCGAGCACTACCTCGGCCAGTTCTCCCCTGCGTACTTCGACAAGAACGGCAAGTCGAACGTCGCCAAGGACCCGGCGTTCGCGCGGGCCTTCACGCTCCAGAAGAAGCTCGTGGACGAACTCGGCGGATTCCGCAGGCTGGAGCGGTTCCGGGCCACCCTCGGCGACGAGTGGGGCCCCAGGCACCCCTTCCACACCGGTCAGGTCGCCATGCAGCTCGACGGCGAGTGGCGGCTCGGCATGGCCGAGGAGGCGAAGCCGGACTTCGAGATCGGCGTGGCCCCGCTGCCCGTCCCCGACGACCAGGCCGGCCAGTACGGCAAGGGCTACATCACCGGCACCATCGCGGGCATCGCCGCCACCAGCCGCAAGCAGAACGCCGCCTGGGAGTTCGTCAAGTACGTCAGCACGGACACGGACGCGGTGACCGGCTTCGCCAACGACATCCACAACGTGCCCTCCACGCTGGCCGCGCTGAAGTCCCCGAAGCTGACGTACGACCCGCGGTTCAAGACCTTCCTGGACATCGCCGCGAACCCCCACTCCACCTCGTCGCCCGCCTCCGTCAACGGCGGGGTGTACCTGGTGACGATCCAGCAGTTCGGCTACGACTACGAGAGCGGCAAGGCCACCGACCTGAAGGCCGGGCTGGAGAAGACGGCCGCGCAGATCGACACCGACATCGTGCAGGCGCGGCCGTGAGCGCCCCCGCCCTGGCGGCGAAGCGCCGCCGCGCGACCCTGCGCACGCTCGCCTTCATGGCGCCCTGGCTCGTCGGCTTCGCGCTCTTCTTCGCCTACCCGCTGATCTCCACCGTCTACTTCTCCTTCATGCACTACGACGGCTTCCGCCCGCCGGAGTGGACCGGCGGGCGGAACTGGCGCTACGTCTTCGAGCACTACCCGCTGTTCTGGCCCGCGCTGCGCAACACGCTGTGGCTGGTCGTGGTGATGGTGAGCCTGCGGGTGGTCTTCGGGCTGGGCGTCGGGCTGCTCATCACGAAGATCAAGACGGCTACGGGTGTCTTCCGCACCCTGTTCTACCTGCCGTACCTCGCCCCGCCGGTCGCCGCCACGATGGCCTTCGCATTCCTGCTCAACCCGGGCACCGGGCCGGTGAACTCCCTGCTGGAGAAGGCCGGTCTGCCCGCGCCGGGCTGGTTCGGCGACCCTCAGTGGTCCAAGCCGGCGCTGACCCTGCTGGCGCTGTGGGGCATCGGCGACCTGATGGTGATCTTCATGGCGGCGCTGCTCGACGTGCCGGCGGAGCAGTACGAGGCGGCCCAGCTGGACGGCGCCTCGGCCTGGCAGCGGTTCCGGTACGTGACGCTGCCGGCCATCTCCCCCATCGTGATGTTCGCGGTCGTCACCGGAGTGATCCAGACGATGCAGTACTACACCCAGCCGCTGGTCGCCGGAAAGGTCGCCTCGGGGGTGATCCAGGGCGCCGGCACCCAGTTCGAGCCCGGCTATCCCGACAAGTCGACGCTCACCCTCCCCCAGCTCGTCTACAACCTCGGCTTCCAGCGCTTCGACTACGGCTCGGCGTGTGTGGTGGCGCTGGTGCTGTTCGCCCTGTCGATGGCGTTCACCGCGCTGCTGATGCGGCGCCGCGGCGGCCTGATCCAGGCAGGTGACTGACGTATGACCCGCCGCAAGGCACCTCTGCAGTGGATAGCGGTCCACTCCCTGGGCGTGGCCGCCGCGCTGTTCTTCACGCTCCCGTTCGTCTTCCTGTTCCTCACCTCGCTGATGAGCGACAGCCAGGCCCTGAGCCGGGACCTGGTCCCGCACACCTGGGAGTGGGGCAACTACCGGAAGGTGTTCGACACCCCCGGCTTCCTCACCTGGTGGCGCAACACGCTGCTCTACGCCGGCCTGGGCACCGTCCTCACCGTGGTGTCCTCGGTGCCGGTGGCGTACGCGCTCGCCAAGTTCCGCTTCCGGGGCCGCAGGCTGTCGCTGATGCTGGTGATCTCGATGATGATGCTGCCGCCCCAGGTGGTCGTCATCCCGATGTACCTGTTCTGGGCCAGGCAGCTGGACCTGTCCGGCACGCTGTGGCCGCTGATCCTCCCCATGGCGTGCGGGGACGCGTTCTCCATCTTCCTGCTGCGCCAGTTCCTGACCACGATCCCGGACGAGTACCTGGACGCGGCCAAGGTCGACGGCTGCGGCGAACTGCGCACCCTGCTGCGGGTGGTGCTGCCCATGGCCAAGCCGGGCATCGCGGCCGTCGCCCTCTTCCAGTTCTTCTACGCCTGGAACGACTACTTCGGCCCGCAGATCTACGCGTCCGAGAACCCCGGCGCCTGGACCCTGTCCTACGGGCTGGAGTCCTTCAAGGGCGCCCACCACACCGACTGGAACCTCACCATGGCCGCGACCGTGCTGGTCATGGCGCCCGTCATCCTCGTGTTCTTCTTCGCCCAGAAGGCGTTCGTCGAAGGCGTGACGCTCACCGGAGTAAAGGGTTGATCTGACTGTGAAACTCACCGTGGTCGGCGGCGGCTCGACCTACACCCCCGAACTCGTCGACGGCTTCGCCCGGCTGCGCGACACCCTGCCCATCGAGGAGCTCGTCCTGGTCGACCCGGCCGCGGACCGGCTGGAGCTGGTCGGCGGCCTGGCCCGGCGGATCTTCGCCCGGCAGGGCCACGGCGGCCGGATCGTCACCACCTCCGACCTGGACGCGGGCGTCGACGGCGCCGACGCCGTCCTGCTCCAGCTGCGCGTCGGCGGCCAGGCGGCCCGCGAGAAGGACGAGACCTGGCCGCTGGAGTGCGGCTGCATCGGCCAGGAGACCACCGGCGCGGGCGGCCTGGCCAAGGCCCTGCGCACGGTCCCGGTCGTCCTCGACATCGCCGAACGGGTCCGCCGGGCCAATCCGCGCGCCTGGATCATCGACTTCACCAACCCGGTCGGCATCGTCACCCGGGCTCTGCTCCGGGCCGGGCACCGGGCGGTCGGCCTGTGCAACGTGGCGATCGGCTTCCAGCGCAAGTTCGCCGCCCTGCTGGACACGGCCCCGGCCGACGTACACCTGGCGCATGTGGGCCTGAACCACCTCACCTGGGAAACGGGGGTGCGCCTGGGCGGGCCGGACGGGGAGGACGTGCTGCCCCGGCTGCTGGCCGGGCACGGCGAGGCCATCGCCGCCGACGTCCGCCTGCCCCGCCCCCTGCTGGACCGCCTCGGCGTGGTCCCCTCCTACTACCTGCGCTACTACTACGCCCACGACGAGGTCGTCCGCGAACTGCGCACCAAGCCCTCCCGGGCCGCCGAAGTGGCCGCCATGGAGAAGGAGTTGCTGGCGATGTACGGCGACCCCGCGCTGGACGAGAAGCCCGCGCTGCTGGCCAGGCGCGGCGGCGCCTTCTACTCGGAGGCGGCCGTGGACCTCGCGGCGGCCCTGCTGGGCGGCGGCGGCAGCCCGTACCAGGTGGTGAACACGCTCAACCGGGGCACGCTGCCCTTCCTGCCGGACGACGCGGTGATCGAGGTGCAGGCCGCGGTCGGCCCGGCGGGCCCGGTCCCGCTGCCCGCTCCGGCGCTCGACCCGCTGTTCACGGGCCTGATCGCGAACGTGACGGCGTACGAGGACCTGGCTCTGGACGCGGCGCTGCGCGGCGGCCGGGACCGGGTGTTCCGCGCGCTGCTGGCCCACCCGCTGATCGGGCAGTACGAGTACGCCGACGCCCTCACCGACCGGCTGGTCGCACACAACCGGGAGCACCTCGCGTGGGCCTGACCTCGACCGTGCTCGCCATCGACGCGGGCAACAGCAAGACCGACGTGGCCGTGGTCGACGCCGGCGGCGAGGTGCTGGCCACGGCCCGCGGCGGCGGCTTCCGCCCGCCCGCGGTCGGCGTGCCCGCGGCGGTCGACGCGCTGGCCGCACCGGTCGCGCGCGCCTTCGCGAAGGCGGGCGTCACCTCCGTCTCCCATGTGTCGGCCTGCCTGGCCAACGCCGACCTCCCGGTGGAGGAGGAGCGGCTGGCGAACGCGCTGCGCGCCCGCGCGTGGGGCACGTCGGTGGAGGTCCGCAACGACACCTTCGCGATCCTGCGGGCGGGCGTCGCCGAGCCGCGCGGGGTGGCGGTGGTGTGCGGGGCCGGCATCAACTGCGTGGGCATGCGCCCCGACGGACGCACCGCCCGCTTTCCCGCCATAGGCCGGATCTCCGGTGACTGGGGCGGCGGCTGGGGCCTGGCCGAGGAGGCGCTGTGGCACGCGGCGCGCGCGGAGGACGGCCGCGGCGAGCCGACCGCGCTGGCCCGCACCCTGCCCGCGCACTTCGGGCTGCCCACCATGTACGCGCTCATCGAGGCCCTGCACCTGGAGCGGATCGCCCCCGCGCGCCGGCACGAGCTGGCGCCGGTGCTGTTCGCCACGGCGGCCGACGGCGACCGGGTGGCCGGGGCGCTGGTCACCCGGCTCGCGGAGGAGGTCACGGTGATGGTGACGGTCGCGCTGTCCCGGCTGGACCTGCTGGACGAACAGACCCCGGTCCTGCTCGGCGGCAGCGTCCTCACCGCCGGCCACCGCCGGCTGGACGACGCCGTACGCGCCCTGCTCGCCGCCCGCGCCCCCAAGGCCGACGTCCGCGTGGTCACGGCCCGCCCGGTCCTGGGCGCGGCCCTGCTGGGCCTGGACCGTCTGGGCGCGGGGGCGACGGCGGGCGAACGGGCGCGCCGGTACTGGGAGACGGCCGGCCCCTGACCGGTTTCCCGGGCGGCGGGCGGGCCGCCGCCCGGGCCCCCTCGGGGGAACCGATGCGCCGCCACCGGCGTCTTGGCTGCCGGGGGGTGGTACGTCCGCCGGCGCGCGCCCCGGGGGCCACCGCGATCCGATCAAGATCCAGTGAAGTCCGGTGCGGATGCCGGTACGGACGGTGATACTGGGCGGCGATACGGATGACCATGGGGGAGGTCGAGTGACACACCCGCCGAAGAGCAGCGCGGCGCCACCGCCGGCCGGGCCCACCGGTGCCGCCGGCATCCCCGGCATCCCCGCCCAGCCCCACGGCCGTCCCGCGCCCCCCGCCCCGCCCGCGCGCCGCACCGCCTTCGCCGAGGGCGCCGAGCGGCTGCGGGCCGCCGCGACCACCGAGCCGGGGCGGCTGCGGATCATCGGTGCCGTACTGGCCCTGCTGGTGCTCGCGTTCGGCGCGGTCACCGCCTGGCAGACCGGCACCCGCTCGGCCGCCGCCGACGACGTGCTGCACCGCAGCCAGCCGCTCAGCTTCGGCGCGGCCGGCATCTACCGCTCGCTGGCCGACGCCAACACCGCCGCGTCCAGCGCGTTCCTCGCGGGCGGACAGGAGAACCCCAAGTCCCGCGACCAGTACGAGAAGGACATCCGGGAGGCCGCCGCCGGACTGGTCACCGCCGCCGCCAACGCCGAACCCGGCTCCGCCGCCGAGGCGACCGTGGTTCGGCTGAACCGGCTGCTGCCCGAGTACAAGGGCCTCGTCGAGCGGGCCCGGACCTACAACCGGCAGGGCTATCCGGTGGGCGGCGCCTATCTGCGGTACGCCGACGAGAAGATGCAAAAGCACATGCTCCCGGCCGCGCAGACGCTCTACACCACGGAGAACCGCCGGCTGGACGCGGACTACGGCGACGCGACACCGTACCCGTGGGCGGCGATCGCGCTCGGCGTGCTCGCCCTGGCCGCGCTCGGCTGGGCCCAGCACCGCGTGTACCGGCGCACCCACCGCGTCCTCAACCGCGGCCTGGTCGCCGCCACCGCCGCGACCACGGCCGCCCTGCTGTGGCTGGTCGTGGGCCACGCGGTCGCCCGCTCGGGCCTCGACGGCTCCTACGCGCACGGCATCCGGTCGCTCACCGTGCTGCACGAGGCCCGGATCGCCGCGCTGAAGGCGCGCGGCAACGAGAACCTGAGCCTGGTGGCGCGCGGCGCGGACACCGTCACGGTGGCCGGGCAGACGTACGACGCCCACTACTACGACTTCGACAAGGACATGGCGGTGCTCCGCAAGGCGCTGACCGAGGCGGCACGGCTCGCCGACGACGACGCGGGCTCCGCCCCGGTCACCCTCGCCCAGGGCGACACGGCCGTCTGGCAGCGGCGCCACGCCGCGGCCCGCGCCGAGGACGAGAACGGCAACTACCAGCAGGCCCTGGACAAGGTGATCGGCGCCAAGGGCGCGACCGCCGAGTGCTTCGACGGCGTCGCCCGCGGCCTGGACCGGGCCATCGGCCACGAGCGGGCCGAGTTCAGGAAGGCCGCCGGCGACGGACGGGACGCGCTGGCCTGGCTGCCGGGGGGCGCCGCCGCCCTCGCGGTGCTGGGCGCGGCGGGCGCCGTCGCCGGCATAGGCCGCAGGCTTTCGGAGTACCGGTGACAGGGGGCAGGGCGATGGACGCGAACCGTGCGCGGGCCTCGCTGCGGGGCTGGGGCGGAGTCGCCACGATGGCGGTGCTGTGCGCGTTGGCGCTGGCGTTCGTCCTGCTGCTGCCGTGCACCCAGCGGGTGACGCCCGAACCGGGCCGGGCCGGCCAGCGGGTCGCCACCGGCGCCCAGGCCCGCGCCGACGGCTGCACGGACGCCGGGGCGCACGAGCGGACACTCCCCCCGGCCGGCGCGGACGGCCCGACGATCGAGGCGATCCGGGCCCGCACGGGCGCCAAGCGCAAGCTGGTCGTCGGCGTCGACCAGAACAGCTACCGCTGGGGCTACCGCAACCCGAACACCGAGGGCGCCCGGCTGGAGGGCTTCGACATCGACCTCGCGCACCGGATCGCCGAGGACATCCTCGGCGACCGGAACGCGGTGCAGTTCAAGGCGATCCCCACCAGCCGGCGCATCCCGGCGATCCAGGACGGGCGCGTCGACATGGTCGTACGCACGATGACGATCACCTGTGACCGGCTGCGCCAGGTCGCGTTCTCCGCGCCCTACTTCAGGACCGGCCAGCAGGTGCTCGCCCCCAAGTCCTCGCCGGTCACCGGCTACGACGGCTCGCTGGCCGGCAAGAAGGTGTGCACGGCGACCGGTTCGACCGCGTACGCCAAGCTGGACGCCGACCGGAAGACGGGCCGGCTGCCCCGCTCCACCGACCTCTCCACCACCGTGCCCAACCAGCTGGACTGCCTGGTCCGGCTGCAACTCGGCGAGGTCGACGCGGTGGTGACCGACGGCGCGCTCGCCGCGAGCCAGGCCGCCCAGGACCCGACCGTCGAGCTCAAGGGCGAGGCGTTCACGACCGAGTACTACGGCGTGGCGATGAAGAAGGACGCCGACGATCTGGTACGCCGGGTCAACCGCGTTCTGGTGGACTATTCGGCGAACGGCTGGCAGAAGTCGTACGACGAGTGGCTGTCGGCGACACTGGGCCGGGACCCGGCCGCGTCGAAGCCGCCCGCGCCGCGCTATCTGCGCGGCGACTGAGCCGCACCCGACCGGAACCGACAGCGAGCGAGAGGTGATCGATGGGCGTCACGGACCCCGCCGGGCCGGTGATGGACCGGGACGAGGCGGACCGTGCGCTGGCGCGGCTCGGCCAGGAGCACGAGGCGATCGAGACCTCCCTGCTGGCCCTCCAGGACCACGCGGGCCGCAGACTCCTAGAAGGCGCCGAGCTGACCGGCGTCACCCGGGAACGCTGGCAGGCCACCGAGGCACGGATCACCCGGCTGTGGACGTACTTCGACGCCTACACGGCGGCGCTGCGCGGCGCCCGGGAGGTCCGCGCCCGGCGCCGCTGGTCCAGCCGCGAGGACCTGGCGGAGCTGACCGGGCTGCTGCGCGGCGCGTCCGTGACCGTCCCCGGCGGCGAAAGCGGCCGGCTCAGCGAGACGTTCACGCTGCCGGCGCTGGTGGACCGGATGAACGAGCTGTACGCGACGAGCCTGGACGTGATCGTCGCCGCCGATGCGGTGTGGTCGGCGCTGCCCGCGCGGATCGACCTGCTCGCCGCCGAGCTCCAGCGCACCCGGCAGCTCGCGCACTCCGTCGGGGTGCGCCCGGGTGAGCACCCGGCCGGTGACGACCTGGAACGGATCACCCGCACGCTGACCCGGCTGCGCGAGGACGTCGTCGCCGACCCGCTCGCGTTCTGGGTGCCGGCCGAGGGCAGCTCCGCGCCGGGCGGCGGACGCCCGGACACCACGGTGTACGACCGTGCGGCGCGCGCCCTGGAGGACGTGCGCCGGGAGATCGACGCCGTGCTGACGGTACGCCAGGACGCGGAGGCGCGGCTGATCCGGCTGCGGGACGTGCTCTCCCGGGCGGACCGCACCCTGGCCGAGGCCCGGACCGCGCGCGTCGAGGTGCTGGCGAAGATCGCCGCCACCGAGGTGCCGGTGGTCGGCGGCCCCCCGACCGTCCTCCAGGAGCAGCTGGCGACCGCCGCCGAGTACCGCAGGCAGGGCCGGTGGCACCGGCTCTCCCCGCTGCTGGAGTCGTTGGAGGAGAAGGCGGAGGAGGAACTGCTGCGTGCCCGCGAGTCGTTGACCGCGGTCACCGCGCCACTCGCGGTCCGCGCCGAGCTGCGCGGCCGGCTCGACGCCTACCGGGCGAAGGTCGCCCGGCACGGCCTGGCCGAGGACCCGCTGCTGGTGGAGCGCTACGACGCGGCCCGCCGCATGCTGTGGAGCGCGCCCTGCGACCTGCGCGTGGCCGAACAGGCCGTGCTGCGCTACCAGCGGGCGGTGGCCGAGCTGCTCGGCGGCGCGGGCGAGCCGGAGGACCGTAAGGGGGACGGGTCATGAGCCAGCCGGGGCAGACCTGCCAGCGGCCGGGGTGCGGTGGCGCCTACGAGGACGTCGGCGGCGGGCTGTACTGCGACACCTGCGGTCTCGCGCCGGTGGTGTCGGCCGGGGGTACCCCCGCCGCGGCGGGGATGGTGGTCTCGCCGGCCACCGGGGCCGTCAAGGGCGCTGCGGACGGGGCGGGTTCGCGCAGCGCGCGGACGTCGTCGCAGTCGTCGCGCTCGCGCCGCTCGGTGTCCGGACGGCTGTCCCGTTCGGTATCGGGGAAGTCCACCGGCCGTTCGGTGTCGGTGCGCAGTTCGGGATCCTCCACCGGCTCCTCGGTACGCGGGCGGCTGGGCGCCGGGCTGGTGTCCGTGCCGCAGGTGCCGCGGCCCGACCCGCACGCGATGGTGCTGGAGCGCCCGGAGGTGCCCGAGCGCAAGCGGTTCTGTTCCCGGTCGGACTGCGGGGCCCCGGTGGGCCGGGCGCGCGGCGACCGGCCGGGCCGCACAGAAGGTTTCTGCACCAAGTGCGGGCATCCGTACTCCTTCGTGCCCAAGCTGCGCGCCGGGGACATCGTGCACGGCCAGTACGAGGTCGCGGGCTGTCTCGCGCACGGCGGGCTGGGCTGGATCTACCTCGCCGTGGACCGGGCCGTCTCCGACCGCTGGGTGGTCCTCAAGGGCCTGCTGGACACCGGCGACCAGGACGCGATGGCCGCGGCGATCTCCGAGCGGCGCTTCCTCGCCGAGATCGAGCACGCCAACATCGTGCGGATCTACAACTTCGTCGAGCACCTGGACCAGCGCACCGGCTCCCTGGACGGCTACATCGTCATGGAGTACGTCGGCGGCAAGTCCCTGAAGGAGATCGCCAACGCCCGCCGGGCCCCCGACGGCCGCCGCGACCCGCTGCCGGTGGAACAGGCGTGCGCCTACGGCATCGAGGCCCTGGAGGCGCTCGGCCACCTGCACAGCAGGAACCTGCTGTACTGCGACTTCAAGGTGGACAACGCCATCCAGACCGAGGACCAGCTCAAGCTGATCGACATGGGCGCCGTCCGCCGGATGGACGACCTGGAGTCGGCGATCTACGGCACGGTCGGCTACCAGGCCCCGGAGGTCGGCGAGACCGGCCCGTCGGTGGCCAGCGACCTGTACACGGTGGGCCGCACCCTGGCGGTCCTCACCTTCGACTTCCAGGGCTACACCACCGTCTACGCCGACTCCCTCCCCGACCCGGACACCATCGAGGTGTTCCGCCGCTACGAGTCCTTCTACCGGCTCCTGGTGCGCGCCACCGACCCCGACCCGGACCGCAGGTTCGGCTCCGCGCAGGAGATGGCCGAGCAGCTCACCGGCGTGCTGCGCGAGGTGGTCGCGCTGCAGACCGGGCAGCCGCGGCCCGCTCTGTCCACCCTGTTCGGGCCCGAGGTGAAGGTCACGGACACCGAGCTGTTCCCGCCCCTGGAGGCGGACGTGTCCCGGCTCGGCGCCCGCCCCGCCCGGAAGAAGACCCCGGCCGCCGCTCCCGCCCCGCCCGGCGCGGCCGCGCTCGTCCGGCCCGTGGACACCCCGGCCGCCGCCCTCGCCCTGCCCCTGCCGCTGGTCGACCCCGGCGACCCGGCCGCCGGTTTCCTCGCGGGCCTGCCGCCCTCCGGGCCCGCCGAGCTGATCGGCGCGCTGGCCGCGGCGCCCGCGCGGACCGTGGAGACCCGGCTGCGGCTCGTCCGCGCCCGGCTGGAGAGCGGCGATCGGCAAAGCGCCCTGCCGGGCCTGGCCGAGCTGGACGAGGAACGGCCCGACGACTGGCGGGTGGTGTGGCAGCGGGGCGTGGCCGCCCTGGTCACCGGCGACTTCGAGGGCGCCGCCCTGGCCTTCGACGCCGTCTACGACGCCTTCCCCGGCGAGGCCGCGCCCAAGCTGGCCCTCGGCCTGTGCGCCGAGGTGCTGGGCCAGCCGGACAACGCGGCCGAGTACTACCGGCTGGTGTGGACGACCGACCGGAGCTTCGTGAGCGCCGCGTTCGGGCTGGCCCGGGTGCGGCTCGCGGCCGGGGACCGGCAGGGCGCGGTCCGCACGCTGGAATCGGTGCCGGAGTCCTCCATCCACTACACGGCCGCCCGGGTCGCCGCCGTCCGGGCCCGGCTGAGAGGTCGTACACCGGGCCCCGGTGACGTACCGTTCGGGGACGACCTGACGGCCGCCGCCGGGCAGGTCGAGGCGCTCCAGGCCTACGGTCTGGACCCGGCGCGGCGCGCGCGGCTGTCGGCGGAAGTGCTCGGCGGCGCGCTGGACTGGGTACTCTCCGGGGGCGCCGGATCCGCCGCGGCGGGCCGGACGCTGCTGGGCAGCGGTCTGGACGAGCGGGGGCTGCGCTTCGGCCTGGAGCGTGCCTACCGCACGCTGGCCCGGCTGGCGCCCGGCGGCAAGGAGAGGATCGAGCTGGTGGAACGGGCCAACCGTTACCGCCCCCGGACGTGGGTGTAAGTCGATGTCGCAGATGCCCCGGCAGGCCGCACTGCCGAAGTGCCCGAGCTGCGCGGAACCGGTGGAGCCGGGTGACCTGTTCTGCGGAGCGTGCGGATACGACCTTTCGGTGGTGCCCGCACCGCCGCAGGACCATCCGACGCTCCCCATGACCGGTACCGCCGGGCCCGTCAGCCCCGCGCCCCCGCCCGCCGCGGACCCGCCGGAGGCCGGCGCGGGCGGCGCGCCGCACGGACAGGTCCCCGAGGAGGAGCGGCCCGCCGGTTCCGGGGTGCGCTTCGACCGGCCGGCCGAGCCCGACGAGTACCCGTTGCAGGCCCCGGACCCGCGGCTGGCCGCCCCGCCGGCCGCCCCCGCCGCTCCGGCCCGGCTGTGCGTGGCCTGCCGCACGGGCCGGGTGGACGGCGACGGCTACTGCGAGAACTGCGGGCACGCCCAGCCCCGCGAACGCGACCACATGGAGCGGGAGACGGGCCCGGTCGCGGCCGTCAGCGACCGCGGGCTGCGCCACCACCGCAACGAGGACGCGTTCGCCGTCGGCCACACCACGCTGCCCGACGGCACCCCGGCGGCGCTGGCGATCGTCTGCGACGGCGTGTCCTCCGCGACCCGCCCCGACGCCGCCTCCCTGGCCGCTTCCCGGGCGGCCGGCGACACCCTGCTGGCCGCACTGCCGCGCGGCACCCATCCGCAGGCGGCGATGCACGAGGCGATCGTCGCCGCCGCGCACGCCGTCAACGCGCTCGCCGACGAACCCGAAACGGCCCGCGAGCACGCCCCGCACCAGAACGCCCCGGCCTGCACGATCGTCGGCGCGGTGGTCACCTCCGGACTGCTGGTCGTCGGCTGGGTCGGCGACAGCCGGGTCTACTGGGTGCCCACCGACCGCGCCGCGCCGCCCGCCCGGCTCACCGAGGACGACTCCTGGGCCGCGCAGATGGTGGCCGCCGGACTGATGAGCGAGGCCGAGGCGTACGCCGACGAGCGGGCCCACGCGATCACCGGCTGGCTCGGCGCGGACGCCTACGAACTGGAGCCGCACACCGCCTGCTTCCAGCCGGACCGGCCCGGCGCGGTGGTGGTGTGCACCGACGGACTGTGGAACTACGCCGAGACCGCCCAGGAGATGTCCGAGGTCGTCCCGCCGGACGCGGCGACCCGCCCGCTGCACGGCGCCCAGGTGCTGGTCGGGCACGCCCTGGACGGCGGGGGCCACGACAACGTAACAGTGGCGGTACTGCCGTTCCCGGCGCCGCCGCAGGGGGCAGGATCGGCCTGAAGGCCGTAGCCCGCGCACGCGGGCACGGAGAAGCCGGGGCGGACCGGAGGGGACCGGTCCGCCCGCAGCCGGCGCCTGGCGTGGGCGAGGCGTACGAGGGGGATGCGTCACAGCATGGCCAATTTCGCGAAGCCGAACGTGCCGCGGTTCTCGGTGGACGTCTACCAGAACGAGTACCTGCCCGAGGGCGGCAGCCGGGTCGACGCCATAGTGACGGTGACCGCGACCGGCGGCGGCACCCTCGGCGGCGCCGCCGCCGCGCCGGCGCACCCGGCGGGGCGGCCCTCCGCCGCGGTGGCGGTCATGGTCGACTGCTCGGGCTCCATGGACTACCCGCCCGCGAAGATGCGCGGCGCCCGTCAGGCCACGGCCGCCGCGATCGACACCCTGCGCGACGGCACCCGCTTCGCGGTGATCGGCGGCACCCACGTCGCCCAGGAGGTCTACCCCGGCGGCGGGCGGCTCGCGGTCGCCGACGCCACCACCCGCGAGCAGGCCAAGCAGGCGCTGCGCCGGCTGAGCGCGGGCGGCGGTACGGCCATCGGCACCTGGCTGCGGCTCGCCGACCGGCTGCTGTCCGCGGCCGACGTCACCATCCGGCACGGCATCCTGCTCACCGACGGCCGCAACGAACACGAGTCGCCGGACGACCTGCGGGCCACCCTGGACGCGTGCGCCGGCCGGTTCACCTGTGACGCGCGGGGCGTGGGCACGGACTGGGACGTGAAAGAAGTCACAGGCATCGCCTCGGCGCTGCTCGGCACCGCCGACATCGTCGCCGACCCGGCCGAGCTGGCCGCCGACTTCACGCGGATGATGGAGACGGCGATGGGCAAGGAGGTCGCCGACGTCGCCCTGCGGGTGTGGACGCCGCTCGGGACGGCCATCCGGTTCGTCAAGCAAGTCGCGCCCGCCGTCGAGGACTTGACGGACCGTCGCACCGAGGCCGGACCGCGCGCCGGGGACTATCCGACCGGGTCCTGGGGCGACGAGTCCCGCGACTACCACCTGTGCGTGACGGTCCCGCCGGCCGGACTGGGCCAGGAGATGCTCGCCGCACGGGTCTCCCTGGTGGTCCCGCAACCGGACGGAACGGTACAGAACCTCGGCGCGCAGGGCCTCGTACGGGCCGTGTGGACCGACGACGTGGCCGCCTCCACCGCCATGAGCCCCCAAGTCGCCCACTACACCGGGCAGGCCGAACTGGCGCAAGCCATCCAGCAAGGGATCTACCTGCGCAAAGCGGGCGATTTCGATGGAGCAACGGCCAAACTGGGCCGGGCCGTTCAGCTCGCGAACGCCTCCGGGAACGCGGATACTGCGAAACTGCTTGCGAAGGTGGTGGACGTGGTCGACGCCGTGACAGGTACTGTGCGGTTGAAGACGAGGGTCGCGGAGGCCGACGAGATGACTCTGGAGACCCGGTCCACCAAGACTGTTCGTGTGAAGAAGTGACCCTCCAAAGCGTAGGAGAAGGGGAAGCACCGACATGCCGACCTGCCCGAACGGACACCAGTCGGGTTCCGACGACTGGTGCGAGGTCTGCGGTCACCGCATGGCCGGTGCCGTACCTCCGCCCCCGCCGCCGCCCCCGGGCACCGGAGGCTACGGCTTCCCGCCGCCCGCGGGTGCCCCCGGCCGGCCCGGTCCCGCCGCGGCCGGTCCCGAACCGGAGCTGTGCCCGCAGTGCCGTACGCCCCGCGAGGGCGGCGCGCCCTTCTGCGAGGAGTGCCGGTGGAACTTCCTGACCAACACGGCGACCTCGTACACCCCGGCCGCCCCGCGCCCGCCGCAGCCCCGGTTCCAGCCGCCGAGCGCGACCTACGGCGGCGGTGACGGCTACGAGTACCAGGGCTCGCGCCCCTCGCAGGTGAACCGCCCCGCCGAACCGATCCCGTCCTTCGGCAGCGAGCCGTCGGGCCCCACCCCGTTCGGCCCCGACCGCACCCCGCCCGGCCCCGCGGGCCGGCCACCGTTCCCCCCCGGCGACCACCGCCCGCCCACGCCCCCGCAGGGGTTCGGCCAGGGACCCGGCGGCCCCGGCACGGGCGGCCCGGGTGCGGGCGGTCCCGGCGCCGGTGGCGCGTCCGGTCCGGGCGGGTTCCCGGGCCAGGGTCCCGGTCCCGGCGGGTTCCCGGGCCAGCGGCCCGGGGGTCCCGGGGCCGGTGGCCCCGGTGGTCCTGGAGGCCCCGGTGGTCCCGGTGCCGGTCGTCCGGCGGGTCCGCCGTCCGGCTTCGGCGGCGGCCCGGGTCAGGGTCCGGGGGGCGGTGGTCCCTCCGGTCCGCCGGGGTTCGGCGGTGGTCCGGGGCAGGGTCCCGGCAATCCCTCCCGTCCCGGCGGCCCGTCCGGCCCCGGCGGACCCGGCCCGTCCGGCTTCGGCGGTGACCCCTCGCGTCCGGGTCCGGCGCCCGGGCCGACGCCGCCCGGCGGACCCGGCGGTCCCGGTGGTGCCCCGCAGGCGTTCCAGCAGGCCGGGGCCTCGGCTCCGCCCGCTCCGCCCGCGTTC
Organism: Streptomyces nogalater; assembly: GCF_039532885.1. Classification (NCBI taxonomy): domain Bacteria; kingdom Bacillati; phylum Actinomycetota; class Actinomycetes; order Kitasatosporales; family Streptomycetaceae; genus Streptomyces; species Streptomyces nogalater. Next base: position 87,603 of record NZ_BAAASM010000024.1, read on the forward strand.
CCGCGCGCGAACCGCCGGCCCCCGGCCGGTGAGGACGACTGGGTGATCTCCCCGCCGTCCTCCGGCGGCCCGGGCCGGGAACCCGGCGGCCAGGGCGGTGGCTACGGCTACCCGCACCCCGGCGCCACCCAGGCCCCGCCCGGACAGGGCGGACAGGGCGGACAGGGTGGCCCGGGCGGGTTCCCGCAGGCACCCCGGCAGCCTCAGGCTCCTCAGGCACCCCAGCCGCCGCACCAGTCCCAGGCCGCCCAGTCGGGCACCTGGACCGCGACCATCGGGCCGGACCGCGCGTACTTCATGGCGATGATGCAGCGCTCCGGCCCCGAGGCCGCGGGCCTGAACCTGCCCGCGTACTCGCCCGAGCAGCAGCGCACGCTCACCGGCAACCAGGTGACCATCGGGCGCCGCCGGCACTCCACCGGCGACACCCCGGACATCGATCTGTCGGTGCCGCCGGAGGACCCGGGCGTCTCGCACCAGCACGCGATGCTGGTGCAGCAGCCGGACGGCGGCTGGGCGGTCGTCGACCAGAACTCGACCAACGGCACCACGGTCAACATGTCCGAGGAGCCGATCCAGCCGTTCGTGCCGGTCCCGCTCCAGGACGGCGACCGGGTGCACGTGGGCGCCTGGACGACGATCACCGTCCGCCGGGGCTGACCGCGCTCAGGGCAGCGGCCAGGCGTACGGCCCCTCCGGGTCGTCCAGCCAGGCCCAGGCGTGCTCGCCGCGGACCGTGACGCCGTAGCGGCCGCGGCCCGGCTCGCCCTCGCGCTCCCACAGCGCGTACGCCTCCCGGGCGTCGAGGGCGCCCCGGGTCAGCGCGAGCAGGAAGCGGAACGGCTCACGCGTCCGGGCCCGGGCGGGCAGTCCGGCCAGGCTGACGCTTGCCGGTTCCGTCCGGCCCTGGCCGCGCAGCGGCACGAAGAAGGCGGCGCCGGGCAGGAAGCGGCCCTCGGCGCACTGCGCGTCCCGCACGGTCAGGGCGAGCAGTCCGGTGGCGAGCGGGGTGAGGACGCGCGCGCCGGGGCGGCACTGGGCGAGCCAGGCGCGCGGCACCGTGCACAACTCGCAGGTGGCGATGATCCGGTCGTAGGGGGCGCGTTCGGGTACCCCGCGCGCGCCGTCGCCGGTGACCACGGCCGGGTGGTAGCCGGCCGCCGCCAGGTGCCGCCGGGCCGACTCGGTGATCTCCGGTTCCAGGTCGACGGTGGTCACCAGGCCGCCGTCGCCGAGCCGGTGGGCGAGCAGGGCCGCGTTGTAGCCGGTGCCGGCGCCCACCTCCAGGACCCGGTCGCCGTCCTCGACCCGCAGGGCGACCAGCATCCGGGCCATCAGGGAGGGCTGGCTGCTGGAGGAGACCAGCTCGCCGTCGCGCAGCCGGGTGGCCAGCGGCGCGTCCGCGTAGGCGCCGCGCACCCAGCGTTCCCGGGCCCCCGGTTCGGGACTCTCGCCCCAGCGGCGTTCGTAGCCGCGCGGCCCGGGGACGTAGTAGTACGGCACGAACAGGTGCCGGGGCACCGCCGCGAACGCCTCCCGCCACACCGGGTCCCCGGCCCAGGCCCCGTCGGCGTCGATCTCCCGCACCAGCTCGGCCCGCGCCGCGTCGGCGAGAGCCTCGGTCTCGCTGTCGTAGGCGCCCATGGGTCCACAGTAGGGGCGGCCGGCCCCCGCGCGGGACGGTCCTAGGCCTTGAGTCCTGGGCCACCGGGTCTGAGACCATGGACAGGTGAATGAGATTCGGCGCGGCACGCTTCAGGAGCAGACCTTCTACGAGCAGGTCGGCGGGGAGGAGACCTTCCGCCGGCTCGTCCACCGTTTCTACGAGGGAGTCGCCGGGGACCCGCTCCTGCGGCCGATGTACCCGGAGGAGGACCTGGGCCCGGCCGAGGAGCGGCTGGCCCTGTTCCTGATGCAGTACTGGGGTGGGCCCACGACCTACAGCGACAACCGCGGCCACCCCCGGCTGCGCATGCGGCACGCCCCGTTCACCGTGGACCGGGCGGCGCACGACGCCTGGCTGCGGCACATGCGGGTGGCCGTGGACGAACTCGGGCTGTCCGAGGAACACGAGCGCACGCTGTGGAACTACCTGACGTACGCCGCCGCGTCGATGGTGAACACCCCCGACTGAGCCGGGTACGGCTCAGCGCACGCTGACCCCGAGGGACCCGAGCGGGCCCGCCTGCCGTACGGCCACCGAGCCGTAGGGGGTGCGCAGCCGCAGCCACGCCCCCGAGGAGAACAGCCTGGTGTCCTCGGGCCCGGCGCCCGGCCGCAGGAAGCCCAGGGACTGGGCCGCGTGCACGGCCCGCACCGGAAGCCCGGTGTCCGCTATCCGCCGGGACCAGATGTCCCGCCCGATCCGGTCCAGCTCCGCGCGGGTACGGGCCTCGGGCGCCAGTTCCCCGGTGCGGGAGCGGAATTCGGCCACCGCGGCGGCGACCGTGGCGCGCAGCGCGTCCGGCGCGGGCAGCCCCGGCACGGGCCGCCAGCCGGCGCGCGGCGGCAGCAGCCCGGCCCACGGCGGACCGGTGACCGCGCCCGGGACGGCGGCGGTGGCCCCCCGCTCGTCCACGGACTCCAGCAGCTCACCGGCGGAGACGGTCACGTCGAGGATGGCGTCGAGCCCGTCCTCGTACGGCTTCGCCAGCCGCACCGCGCGGACGGCCAGCACCTCGAAGGACGGCGGCCGGCCGAAGACGGCGAGTGCCGTGCCGGCCGCCTTCAGGCGCACCGCGGCCCCACGGTCGTAGTGGAGCAGCCGGGAGAGGAAGGCGGCGAGGTCCGCCGCCTCCCTCTCGTCGGCCAGGTGCAGCACCGTCATGCGGCGACGGCCTCCCCCTCGGCCTCCGCGGCGCCCTCGCCGGCCTCGGTGTACTCCTGGAGGAAGTCACGCTCCTGCGCGGTGATCCGTCGCGGGCGCTGGGCGTCGAAGTCGAACGGCACGATGACCGTCGACGCCCGGACGTAGACGAGATCGCCGTCCTTCACCTCGTAGGCGAGGGTGAAGGAGGCGGCCCTGATCTCGGTGACCCACAGCTCGATGGTCACCGGCTCGTGCCGGTGGACGAGCTGCCGCTTGTAGTCGATCTCGTGGCGCGCCACCACGGACCCCTGCTGGAAGTCCTTGTCCGGGCGGAACAGGAAGTCGATCCGGGCCTCCTCCAGATAGCGGAGGAACACCACGTTGTTGACGTGGCCGTACGCGTCCATGTCCGCCCAGCGCAACGGGCAGCGGTAGATGTGGCGCAAGACCGATCAGCCCCGGGTCAGCTTCTTGTAGGTGGCCCGGTGCGGACGCGCGGCGTCCGGACCCAGCCGCTCGATCTTGTTCTTCTCGTACGACTCGAAGTTGCCCTCGAACCAGAACCACTTCGACTCGCCCTCGTAGGCGAGGATGTGCGTCGCGACGCGGTCCAGGAACCAGCGGTCGTGGGAGACGACGACGGCGCAGCCGGGGAAGTCCAGCAGCGCGTTCTCCAGGCTGGAGAGCGTCTCCACGTCGAGGTCGTTGGTGGGCTCGTCGAGGAGGAGCAGGTTGCCGCCCTGCTTCAGGATCAGCGCCAGGTTGAGCCGGTTGCGCTCACCGCCGGAGAGGACCCCGGCCGGCTTCTGCTGGTCCGGCCCCTTGAAACCGAAGGCCGACACATACGCCCGGCTCGGCATCTCGACCTGGCCGACGTTGATGTAGTCGAGGCCGTCGGAGACGACCTCCCACAGCGTCTTCTTGGGGTCGATGTTGGCGCGGGTCTGGTCGACGTAGGAGATCTTGACGGTCTCGCCGACCTTGATGTCGCCGGAGTCCGGCGTCTCCAGGCCCTGGATCATCTTGAACAGGGTGGTCTTGCCGGCGCCGTTCGGGCCGATGACACCCACGATGCCGTTGCGCGGCAACGTGAACGACAGGCCGTCGACCAGCACCTTCTCACCGAAGGACTTGTGCAGCTCCTCGACCTCGACCACGACGTTGCCCAGGCGCGGGCCCGGCGGGATCTGGATCTCCTCGAAGTCCAGCTTCCGCATCTTCTCGGCCTCGGCGGCCATCTCCTCGTACCGCGCGAGACGGGCCTTGGACTTGGCCTGGCGCCCCTTGGCGTTGGAGCGGACCCACTCCAGCTCTTCCTTGAGCCGCTTCTGCCGCTTGGCGTCCTTCTGGCCCTCGACCTTCAGACGGGCGGCCTTGGTCTCCAGGTAGGTGGAGTAGTTGCCCTGGTAGGGGTAGGCGCGGCCGCGGTCCAGCTCAAGGATCCACTCGGCCACGTTGTCCAGGAAGTACCGGTCGTGGGTGATGGCGACCACGGTGCCCGGGTACTTGGCCAGGTGCTGCTCCAGCCAGTTCACCGACTCGGCGTCGAGATGGTTGGTGGGCTCGTCCAGCAGCAGCAGGTCGGGCTGCTCCAGCAGCAGCTTGCAGAGCGCGACGCGGCGCTTCTCACCACCGGAGAGGTTGACCACGGGCCAGTCGCCCGGGGGGCACCCGAGGGCGTCCATGGCCTGCTCCAGCTGGGCGTCGAGGTCCCAGGCGTTGGCGTGGTCCAGCTCCTCCTGGAGCTTGCCCATCTCGTCGAGCAGCGCGTCGGAGTAGTCGGTCGCCATCAGCTCGGCGATCTCGTTGAACCGGTCGAGCTTGCCCTTGATCTCGGCGACACCCTCCTGGACGTTCTCCAGGACGGTCTTCTCCTCGTTCAGCGGGGGCTCCTGGAGCAGGATGCCGACGCTGTAGCCGGGCGAGAGGAAGGCGTCACCGTTGGACGGCTGCTCCAGCCCCGCCATGATCTTCAGCACGGTCGACTTACCGGCACCGTTCGGGCCGACGACGCCGATCTTCGCCCCGGGGAGGAAGTTCAGGGTGACGTCATCGAGGATCACCTTGTCGCCGTGCGCCTTGCGCGCCTTGCGCATGGTGTAAATGAACTCAGCCAAGAGAAACCGTCCGGCAGCTTGAAATCTGGCAGTGGGCAGATACACCCCATCTTGCCGTACCGCCAGCCCTACGGGGAAACCCGTTCCGTCCGGGGGCCCTGACCTGGGGTTTCACTGTGGCGCGCTGCGTCTCGTCTGTCACTGCCGGTCGCCGTCGGTCAGCTTCGGGCACCCTCGCACGGCCCAGGGACGGCCCAGAGTCGATCACCAGGAACCGGTCATCGGCTGACAGCGGCGCCATCGAGCACGCCGCATGAACCTCAGCCACCGACAGCCAGCCACGACGGCGGACACGCCGACCGACCAGGCGCGCGTATGTCTCGCCGCACCCCCACCGGCCTCAGCCACGGTGCAGCGCCGTCGACGGGAGCAACCACGCCGGCCGGGCCGTGGGGACGAGCCGGAGCCAGCCGCACCCGAGCCCTCAGCTTGGGAAGCTACGGGGCGGAACGTCTCCGCCCGCATAGCCGGTACATGGATCAGTATCCATTGAGTGTGAGGAGGAGGCTGCTTCCGCCATCTACCTCAAGTTTTGCTCTGAATTCTGCCCCCCTGGAGCGGACAGTCTCCATCTCGGGGACGCTTCGATACATGAAGCCTAAGACGAGGAAGGTCGCTTCTGTTCTTGTAGCGGCGCTAACGGTTGTAGGCTACGGCCTCCTTCTTTGGCGTGGCCCTTGGTGGCTTGATGGGACTCACCTTCGCGAGAAAGATCTTCAGCCAGCCGATGGTGTCGTTATCACCGGTTTCCGGACGATGCTTGTGGCCTTAGGGGCCGGACTAGTGGCAGCGATCGGCGTGCACTACACCCATAGAAGCCACAAGCAGACAGATAGGATTTTCGAGCACACCAGAGAGAAGGATAGGGAACAGGCAGAGTTGATCCGTGAGGGTCAGGTCACCGATCGCTATGTGGAAGCTGTTAAGTTGCTGGGGTCAAGCAATCTGACCGAGCGCTTGGGTGGAATCTATGCGCTTGAACGTATAATGCGGGACTCCGAGCGCGACCATCCCACGATCGTGGAATTACTCGCCGCATTCATAAGGGAGCGGGCGCCACTCCCTGACGAGTCGACCGAGACTCCTGTTGACTATCGAGCCCCGGAAGATATTCAGGCGGCATTGACGGTCCTGACCCGGAGGCCTGAACACCCGCACCATGGCGCTCTCTTGGCACACACTGATCTGCGAGGCGTGAGGTTGAACGGAGGGCGTCTGACTGGCTTAATCCTCGGAGGGGCCAGGTTTGATCGAGTGACTTTTTACGACGTGTCGATGGCGAGAACTAATTTGAGCAATGCAAAATTCAAGGGTGCGAATATTTACGGGGGGAGCTTTGAGGGTGCGATGCTCTTTGATGCCAATTTCGATCGAGCTGCACTATCGACTGTAAGTATGAAAGGTGCGAATCTAGAGGCTGTCAGCCTTAAGGAGACGTTCCTTCTCGGAGGTGATATGCAGGATGTTGATCTCAGGGGAGCGCTGATGGATGGGACCATGGTCACGGATGAGGTGAATCTGCCGGCAGAGCTCTTGATTCAGGCCAAGATCATGGGGAACTGTAGACTTCCTGATCGATACCTGAGAGATCCGGCAGTTTTGAAACGGGTGCGTGAGTGCCTTCAAGAAAGTGACAGAGAAAGGGGAGAGGGAGCCCCTGAGGGTCACTCGTAGAATCGCGGAGCCGACCGCCTCAGTAACGACGTACCCCTTCTCTGGTATCAGACGACTGGCGTGCGCGGTACGGGCGCCGGCCGGGCTGGAGCGGGGCGGAGACAGGAGCGCAGGCCCGGCCGGGGGCCGGACCGCGCGCGGTGAGCGGAGCGAGCCGCCTTGAACCAGTAGAGGAAGTTGTAACTCACTCTTCAGGGCGGGGCGTGAAGTCGTGCGCGCATGCCGGAAGTTCGATGCCCTGGCGATGCGCGAGGGGCAGGAAGAGAACGGGCCGGATCGTCCAGGTGATGCGGGTGCTGTCGTGGGTCAGGGACACCGTGCAGGGCTCAGCCTGCAGTAAGGCTCGTCGGGTGTCGATGCGGCCGTCATACATCCACTCCCACGCTGCGCTGGAGGCGTCCGCGTCCAGTGCCGGGGAGATCGTTTCGAGGGCGACCGCTACCCACCGGTCCGCCTGCGGAGCGGAGTAGGCATCGAACGATGCCAGCAGCACCGGTGGGCCCTGCTCGGTCAGGCTCTCCGTCCAGCACTCGCACCAGAAGCCCCACCTCGATGCCGCCGTCAGCATCGGGAGTCTCCCGGGTGGGTGTCGGCCGGCACTTGTGAAGTCGCCGCTCGGCTGGGAGGCGCTTCGGACGTTTCGTTCGGTGCGGAGTGGTCGTAGCCGTCAGGTGTGCGGTGTCCGCAGTGGCGTTGTGGAACGGACCGGTCACCGCGGAAGTCGTGGTGAGAGAAGCCGATGCTGAACCGCTGGCCGGGTCCGGAGGACAGGTCGATTTCGGCCCAGCAGCATTTGCCCCCGTGGGTCCGCTCGGTCCCGAAGCGGTCGGCGAGCGCGGAGACGAGGACCATACCTCTGCCGCTCTCGCTGTACGTGTCCGGGAGACCGACCTTCGGCAGGGAGGCGCTGGTGTCATGGACCTCGATTCTCAATACGTCCGCCAAGGGGCGGAGGGCCAGGAGGATGTGACTGGAACCGGCGTGCTGTACGGCGTTGGTGAGCAGTTCGCTGAGTACGAGTTCGGCGGTCTGCAGCACCTCGGCATCCCACTCTCCACTCCAGCGCCCTATTGCGCGCACCGCTCGGTGCCGCGCATCGGTGACGGCGATAAGGCTGGCGGGTACCGGCAGGGCGAACTTGTGCGTTTCCATCAACGGCGGCCCTTCATGAACGTGTGCGGCCGTTTCAGGCAAGCAGGCCGACGCGATCAGTGGCCTGCCTCGGTGCGGGCGCTGCATGGGATATGCAGGTTCTGCATCTCGGCGAGACACGGCTGACCTACGCTCGTTGAGCAGGCAGGGTCAACGGCGGAAGGGGCCGTGACAGATGGCCGCAGCGCACAGTGAGTCGAGACGGATCGGCGAGGTGATTCGCCGTGCTCGGGTGCTACAGGGCCGCTCGCAGAAGGACGTCGCTGCCTCGCTGGGATACCACCAGTCCAAGGTGAGCCGACTGGAGAGCGGGCGTGGCACGGACAACATGGGAGTGCTTCGCGCGGTTGCGGCCGAACTCGGTATCCCAGCGCGGGAGGTGGGTCTCGCCGTCGCTCGTGAAGCCTCCACTGCCGACCCGGGAACAGGAGAAATGCAACGCCGCACCTTCATCGCCGCGAGCATGGCTGTGAGTACTGCCGCACTCACGGCTTCCCCCGACCCTCTCGGCGGTGAATCTCCCGCCGGCGACTCCTCGGACGCGCGCCTCGGCCTCGTGCGGGCGCTGTTGCCGGGAACCAGCCCGGAGGGCACCGGTGCCCGGCTGGACGCGAACTGCCTTCGTCTGCGCGTCGGCGCAGCGCGCAGGCTCTTCCACCTCTGTGACTACGCGGGGTTGGAGCAAGTGCTGCCGGGTCTGATCGCGGACCTGCGGCAGGCGTCCGGTGGTACGGCGGGCAGCGCCGACCTCTCTGGGTTGCTGGCCACCGCGTATCAGACCCTGACCAGTCTGCTGCTCAAGCGGAATGACCAGGGCAACGCCTGGCTCGCCGTCGGTCGGGCCATGACCGAGGCCGAGCGGTGCGGCGACCCGGTGGTCCTGGCGTCGAGCGTCCGCGTGCAGGCCCACGTCCTGGCGCGCGCGCAGCACCCAACTCAGGCCGTCGGCCTCGTCCGGCTCACGGCCGAGCGGCTCACCGGGTCCTACGACCGCCGGTCTCCGCAGTACCTCGCGGCTCTCGGACTGCTGTTACTGCGTGGTGTCACTTCAGCCGGCAGCGGCGGGGGCCGTGGCGCGGCGCGGGAACTGCTCACGGAGGCGAAGGAAGTGGCGCGCTACGTCGCGCTCGACCGGCCGGATGCCTGGGCCAGCTTCAGCCCGAGCAACGTCGCCCTGCACGAGGTCAGCGCCTTGGTGGCCTTCGGCGACGCCGACCGCGCCCTGCGGGCGGCCCGCCCGCTCATGCGCCGCCCTCTTCCTGTCCCCGAACGCCGGGCCGCGCTGTGGATCGACATGGCCCGGGCCTACGGTCAGCAGGGGCGGCTCGCCGACGGGTACCAGGCTCTGCGCATCGCCGAGACCTGCGCCGCCCAGGACGTCCGCCGTCCTGCCGTCCGTGAGCTGGTCGCCGGCATGGTCGCCCGCGATCGCCGTCGTACTCTGCCGGAACTGCACCGATTCAGCCGCCGACTGGGAGTCACCGCGTGAACGAGCCGAGCGCTTCGGACAAGACGCCTTTCCTGTACGTCGTCGTCTGCGCGTGCGGTGTCGCCGCCGACGTCGGCAGGCTGATCACAGCAGCGCAGGAGCGGCGCTGGGACGTGGGCGTCATCGCCACCCCCCAAGGGCTCGGGTTCCTCGACACCGCGGCGATCGAGGAGCAGACGGGCTATCCGATCCGCTCCGCGTGGCGCGCACCCGGCGATCCCCGTCCGCTCCCGTCGGCGGACGCCATCGCCGTCGCCCCGGCCAGCTTCAACACGGTCAACAAGTGGGCGGCCGGCATATCCGACACTCTCGCGCTGGGGGTCCTCTGCGAGGCGTTTGGGATGGGTGTCCCCACGGCTGCCCTTCCCTACCTGAACGCCGCCCAAGCGGCTCACCCCGCCTATCGGCGAAGCCTGGACCAGCTCCGGGAGATGGGCATCCTGATCGGCTCGTACGAGCCCCACCGGCCCAAGGCGGGCGGCGGCGCCGACAGCTTCCGCTGGGAGGAGGCCCTTGATCTACTGGAACCGCGGCTTCGTGCTCGGCCGCCGTCCCAACGGTGAACTTCACCACTGCCGCCCCACACCCTGCGGTCCTCTTGGGAAGCGGATCTGGAGGGCCCGGACGACGCGCTCCACCACAGCAAGGACCTTCTCGTCGCCGGGATCGTCAAGTCCGGCAAACTGGTCCTCGACGGTGTCAAGGACTGCATCGGTCGCCATGAGCAGTTCCTCGGGGAACAGCTCAGCCATGCAAGCGCACTCCGGCGTCCAAAGTGCCGGCGGCGATCTCCGCGGCTTCCTCCGCTATGCCGTGACGCCAGCTCGTAGTTGATCTCTCAGCCATGGGCGGGACCGTACAGGCCAGGGCTGGGAGAGAAGCCAGAACGCGCGTGCGGCCAGCACATCTTGCAAGAGCGGGTCAGGTACAACCGGTTCAGACCTGGCCGAGATCGATCTCCACGGCGAAGGGGGCGGCGACCTTCACGACCCCGGTGTGCACGTCCCCATCCCGGTAGGTCTTGGTCGCGGGGTCGAGGACATATGTGTACACCAGGGGCACGCCCGTCGCCGCCTGCTCGATCCGCCAGTAGAAACCGATGCCTGCCTTGGCGTACTGGTCGACCTTCACGATCCGGTCGGTGGTCTCCGAGCCTGGTGACACCACCTCGGCCACCAGCAGTACGTGCTCAGGCCGGGTGGGCGTGATGTCGATCGTGTCCGCCCGGTAGACGATGACGTCCGGGCGGCGATTCGTGAGCGGGACGTCCTGCAGCCGGACATCGAAGTCCGTATCGGCGTTCCAGTCGGAGCCGGCGGCGGCGTCCAAGGCGTTCGCCAGGATCCGGGCCAGCCGGTTGTGCCGCTTGGATGCGCTGGGACTCACGACGACCATTCCGTCCACGATTTCGATGCCGGCGCACTGCTCCTCGGACCACGACTCGTATTGCTCCGCCGTGATCTGCTCGTGCATCCACGCCGGGGCCACCATCTCGGCAGTCATGACATGCCTCCCGGACACTGCGCCGCGGGCCCGATCCCGCTGGATTCAGCGTACTGTCTGGGCCTCGTCGGGTCGTCTCGGTGCACCTGGTCGATCTCGGCGCTGCGTCTGGACCGCCACTGCGACTTGGGAGGCATCGATCACGCCGAGGACGAGTCGGGTGCTGACCGTTCGGCTCTACGAGGGAGACACGCACCCCGGGTGCCGCCCCGAGCCCTCCCGCTCCCAACCGAAGCATATTCGCCACCTGCCTCCTACAAGGGGTCAGCGACGGCTTGCGTGCGTCCGGTGGGCGACTCGGCGTGAGGTTCATCATGCTCTGTGGAAGTTTGACCCAAGGACGGGGCCTTTAGGTTTGGCGGAAACGAAGCGTTGCCCCCTCGTTCCAAGCCACGCAGCCTGGAGGCGCGGGAGCGCTCCCATGCACCCGTGACCCCCGCAGTGAAGGCGTCCCCCACAGGAAGAAACCCGCAATGCATTGTCATGAACATGTACCCCATCGCACCGTCCGTCGGCTGGCGCTCGTCCTGAGCACCCTCGTCGGCGTACTGATCAGCCTGATCACCTGGGGCGGCACCGCGTCCGCGCACGGTTCGGTGATCGACCCCGCCTCCCGCAACTACGGCTGCTGGCAGCGCTGGGGCAGCGACTTCCAGAACCCGGCGATGGCCCAGCAGGACCCCATGTGCTGGCAGGCCTGGCAGGCCAACCCCAACGCCATGTGGAACTGGAACGGCCTGTACCGCAACGGTTCCGCCGGCAACTTCCAGGCCGTCATCCCCAACGGGCAGCTGTGCAGCGGCGGCCAGGCCGAAGCCGGCCGCTACAACTCCCTCGACGCCGTCGGCCCCTGGAAGACCACCGACATCGGCTCCAACTTCACCGTGAAGCTGTACGACCAGGCCAGCCACGGCGCCGACTACTTCCAGGTCTACGTCACCCGGCAGGGCTTCGACCCCACCACCCAGCCGCTGACCTGGCAGGACCTGCAGCTGGTCACCAAGACCGACAGGTACGCGCCCAGCCAGAACTACTCGATCCCCGTGAGCACGTCCGGCTACACCGGCCGCCACGTCGTCTACACCATCTGGCAGGCCTCGCACATGGACCAGACCTACTTCCTGTGCAGCGACGTGAACTTCCGCTGACCCCGGCCGTTACCGGCCCCGACCGCCCGCTGGACGCGACCCGGCGCCGACCGGGTC
>NZ_BAAASM010000025.1:0-1037 GCF_039532885.1 Streptomyces nogalater
CGCCGAAGTAGTCGACCACGTCCTCGGGCCACTGGTTGGCCTCCGCCAGCAGCACCGTGTCCGGGTAGAGCGCGTCGATCTCGCGGCGCACCCGTTTCAGGAACTGGTGGGTGGCGGGCAGGTTCTCGCAGTTGGTGCCCTCCTCGGCGTACAGGTAGGGCACCGCGTCCAGGCGGTAGCCGTCGATGCCGAGGTCGAGCCAGAACCTGAGGGCGGCCAGGATCTCCTCCTGGACGGCCGGGTTCTCGTAGTTGAGGTCGGGCTGGTGCGAGAAGAAGCGGTGGAAGTAGTACTGGCCGCGCACCGGGTCGAAGGTCCAGTTGGAGACCTCGGTGTCGACGAAGATGATCCGGGCGTCCTGGTACCGCTTGTCGTCGTCGGCCCACATGTAGTAGTCGCCGTAGGGGCCGTCGGGGTTCTTGCGGGACTCCTGGAACCACGGGTGCTGGTCGCTGGTGTGGTTCATGACGAAGTCGATGATCACCCGCATGCCGCGCTGGTGGGCGGCGTCCACGAACTCCACGAAGTCGGCGAGGTCACCGAACTCGGGCAGTACGGCGGTGTAGTCGGAGACGTCGTAACCGCCGTCCCGGAGCGGGGACTTGAAGAAGGGCGGCAGCCACAGGCAGTCCACGCCGAGCCACTGGAGGTAGTCCAGCTTGGCGGTCAGGCCCTTCAGGTCGCCGACGCCGTCGCCGTCGCTGTCCTGGAAGGAGCGGACCAGGACCTCGTAGAAGACGGCGCGTTTGAACCACTCCGGGTCCCGGTCCTTGGCGGGAGTGTCCTCGAAGGTGTCCGGAACAGGCTCGTTGACGGTCATGAGGCTGCGGGCCCTCCGATCCGGGGCGTCGAGCGCCCGACGTGGAGCACGTGTGCCGGCGCCCGGCCGGGCGTGAGCCGCACGTAGTTGGTGCCGCCCCAGTGGTAGGGCTCGCCGGTCAGTTCGTCGTGGACCGGCACGGTCTCGTGCCGCTCCAGGCCGAGTTGCGGCATGTCCAACGAGACCGTGGCCTCCTGGGTGTGGTGCGGGTCGAGGT
>NZ_BAAASM010000026.1:0-2594 GCF_039532885.1 Streptomyces nogalater
AGACGGCGCCGACGAACGTGGTCTTGCCCACGCCGAAGCCGCCCGCCACCACGATCTTCGCGGAAGTGGTGGCCCGGCCCGCGTCAGAGCTTGCGAAGTCCACTGAGCACCCTTTCGAGCAGCGTCACATCCGGAGCGCCGCCGTTGTTCTCGTCGCCACCAGGCTGGTGGATGGCGACCATGCCGGCCTCGGCGAGGTCGGCCACCAGGATCCGGGCCACGCCGAGCGGCATGTTCAGCAGCGCCGACACCTCCGCGACCGACTTGACCTCGCGGCACAGGTGGCAGATGCGCTGGTGCTCCGGGAGCAGCGTCACGAACGCTGCCGGGTCGGCCGTGGTGCTGATCAGCGCCTCGATGGCGAGCTGGTAGCGGGGCCTGGTCCGGCCGCCGGTCATGGCGTACGGCCTCACCAGCGGCTGGTCGCCCTCGTCCCCGTACGGCTCCGCGTACGGATCATGATGGGCGGTGGGCGGGGTCATGAATCCTCCGGGCGGGACAGCAAGTCGGTCAGTCAAGCCGTCTGACGGGGCCGGTGGGGGGATTGTGGCGGCCGGACGGTGTTTTCGTGAGGTGGGTGGTGCCGGGGCCGGTCAGTGGAGCAGACTGCCCTGGAGTTCGGCGCGCAGGTCCGGGGTGAGTACCGCACCCGCGCGGTCCACGAGCAGTGCCATCTCGTAGCCGACGAGGCCGATGTCCGCCTCCGGGTGGGCCAGCACCGCGAGGGACGAACCGTCCGAGATGGACATCAGGAAGAGAAAACCGCGTTCCATCTCGACGACCGTCTGTGCCACGGTGCCGCCCTCGAAGATCCGGGACGCCCCGGCCGTCAGCGAGGTCAGCCCGGAGGCGACGGCCGCGAGCTGATCGGCGCGGTCTCTCGGGAAGCCTTCGGACATCGCCAGCAGAAGGCCGTCGGCGGAGACCACCACCGTGTGGGACACCCCGGGGGTGTTGTCCACGAAGTTGGTGATCAACCAGTTCAGGTTCTGTGCCGCCTGGCTCATCGGACTCAACTAACGCTCCTGCTGGTGAGTGGGGCTCGGGAAGCTGCCGGTCTGGCCGCTGCCGGCCTGACGGCCCTGAGCGATGCCCCGACGGAGATTGGTCAGCCGGCCGCGTACGTCATCGGGCGCACGCGAGACCTGCGGACCGCTTTGGTGCTGTTGCTGCTGGGCGGTGCCGGGCACGAGGTTCGCCCGGGGCACGCGGCGCGGCAGGCCGGAGGTGGTGACCCCGCCCGCGGCGGGCTGCCGCACCCGCTCGGCCTGCCGGACGAGTTCGTCGTTCGGCGAGGTGCGCCAGGAGCCGGTGTTCGACCCGGACCGCTGTGGAGCGGACGCGGGCGACTGCGGCTGAGGCTGCGTCGTCTGCTGCGAAGCGGACGCGTTCTCCTGCTGCTGCTGGAACCAGTTGGTCTCCAGCGTGTCGAACAGCGGGGTACGGCCGTCTCCCGGGCCGCTGGCCGGCGGCAGGGCCTCCGGCTCGGTGCGGACCGGACGCTGCTGCTGCGGGGCGCCGAAGTCGTCAGGGCCGGCCGGCTGCGGACGCTCGAACTGCCCGGTGTGGCCGGGGTCCGGCCGGCCCGGGAGGGCGTGCTGTCCGGTGGAGCCGCCGTCGTAACCGCCGTCGTACGCCTGCGGGGCCTGCGGTGCCGGGAACTGGCCCGTGTGCCGGTCGCCGTCGTCCGGCCGGCCGGCGCCGGGGGCGCCGAACACGTCGGAGCGGGCGAACGAACCGGTGTCCTGCCGGGCGCCGGGAGCGTCGAAGGCCCCCGTCTGCCGCTCGGCGTCCGGGCCCGCGAACCGACCCGTGTGCCCGGCGTTGCCGAGCTGCGGGAACTGTCCGGTTTGCTGGGCGTTGTCGAGCTGCGGGAACCGGCCCGTCTGCTGGGCGTTGTCCGGCTGTCCGAACCGGCCCGTCTGCTGGAGGTCGTCCGGGCGGGCGAACTGGCCCGTGTGCTGGGCGGAGTCGCCCGCACCGGGCAGCTCCGGACGCTGGAACCCGCCCGTCCCGGCCGGACCCTGGGCGTCGATGCGGGGCATCTCCGCGGTCGAGCCCGGACCCTGCCGGTCGTCCACGCGCGGCATGTGCGCGGTCTGCGCCGCGTCCTGCTCGTCGTGGCCGCGCGGGGTGTCCAGCGCGGCACGCGACAGCGGGGCCTGGTCGGCCCAGCCCGGGGTGCGGGACTGCGGCTCCCCGCCGGGCAGTTCGGCCCGCGGGCCGCCGCGCGGCGGCAGCTGGGGCCGGCGCCCCTGGTCCGCCGGGCCGTCGGACCGCTTGCGGCCACGGCCGCCACGGCCACCGCCGCCACCAGCGCCACCACCGAAGAGGTCCTGCTGCGGACCGTTCGGGTGGGCGGCCTGCAGACCCTGCGGCGCACCGGGCGCCTGACCGCCGAAGCCGCCCGCGCCGGAACCGGCCGGCACCCGGCCGCCCTGCTGCGGTGCGGCACCGGGACCGCCCTGCGGACCGCGCGCCCCGCCCGGCGCACCGGGTCGGCCGCCCTGGCCCGGGGTGGGCAGCGCCGCCCGGGGACCCTGGCCGGGACCGGCCTGGCCGCGCGGGGCGGGACCGCCGCCGAGCAGACCGCC
>NZ_BAAASM010000026.1:2611-133388 GCF_039532885.1 Streptomyces nogalater
GCAGACCGCCGGCGGCCGGGCCGCCACCGCCGTTGCCGGTCTGCCGCCTGGCCGCGGCCGCACCGGCGGCGGCCTGCGCGGCGGCCGGACCACCGGTCGACATGGGCCCGCCGGGCTTGCCCGGAACCGGCTTCTTGTCACCCTGGGCGACGTCCACCGGCAGCATGACCAGCGCGGTCGTACCACCGGAGTCGGACGGACGCAGCTGGATGCGGATGCCGTGCCGCTGCGAGAGCCGGCCGACCACGAACAGACCCATGCGGCGGGACACCGACACGTCCACGGTGGGCGGCGAGGCGAGCCGCTCGTTGATCGCCGCCAGGTCCTCGGGGGACAGGCCGATACCGGTGTCGTGGATCTCGATCAGGACGCGGCCGTCGGGCAGCGCGTGACCGGTCACCTTGACCTTGGTCTGCGGGGAGGAGAACGAGGTCGCGTTCTCCAGCAGCTCGGCGAGCAGGTGCACGAGGTCGTTGACGACCCGGCCGGCGACCTGGGTGGTGGGGACGGCGGCCAGCTCGATGCGCTCGTACTGCTCCACCTCGGACGCGGCGGCACGCAGCACGTCGACCAGCGGCACCGGCCGGGTCCAGCGACGGCCCGGCTCCTCACCGGCGAGCACGAGGAGGTTTTCGCCGTTACGGCGCATACGGGTGGCGAGGTGGTCCAGCTTGAACAGCGAGGACAGCTGGTCCGGGTCGGCCTCGCGGGACTCCAGCTCGGAGATCAGCGACAGCTGGCGCTGGATCAGACCCTGGGAACGGCGCGAGAGGTTGGTGAACATCGCGTTGACGTTGCCCCGCAGCAGGGCCTGCTCGGCGGCCAGGCGGACCGCCTCGCGGTGCACGTCGTCGAAGGCCGCGGCCACCTGGCCGATCTCGTCCCGGGAGTGCACACCGACCGACTCCACGGAGGTGTCCACGTCCTGCGGGTCGGACTCGGAGAGCTGCTTGACCAGCTCGGGCAGGCGGTCCTGGGCGACCTTGGTCGCGGTCTCCTGGAGCCGGCGCAGCGAGCGGATCATGGAGCGGGCCACGACGAACGCGCCGACCAGCGAGACACCGAGCACGAGCAGGATCAGCGCACCGGAGATGATGGCGTCACGCTGGGTGGCGCTCTTCAGCTCGCGGGCCTTCTGCTCCATCTCCTCCAGGAGCGTGTGCTCGATCTTCTTCATCTGCTCGATCTTGGTCGAGCTGTCGTCCACCCAGTCCTTGTAGGAGCGCGCCGGCAGTTGCTGGAGGCCGTCGGGGGACTCGAAGGAACGCTTGGCGTAGGTGTCGGCCGCCTCGATCGTCGGGTTGCCCTCGTCGATCGGCTTCAGCAGCTCCTCGGCGTTCTGATCGGCGTAGATCTTCCGGAAGATCGCCAGCTCGGAGTTCTCGCTCTCGTACGCCGACTGGCCGTAGAGGCGGTCGTTCTCGGAGAGGTCGCCCTTGGTGGCGGGGGTGGCCGGCAGCGCGGCGGCGATCATGGCCCGCTGTACGGAGGCGTACTCCTTGGCGGTGGAGAAGGCCGCCAGGGCGCGGGTACGGGAGATCATCTCCGGGTTGCTGGACGCCTCGGCCATGTCCTGGGACAGGCCGATCAGCTGGGTGATGAGCCGGTGGTACGACTCCACCGTCTGGGTGGCGTTGCGCTCGGAGTCGTACGCCTTCTGGCGGATCTTGGCGAGGTCGTCCAGCTGGTTGGCGAGACCGACGAGCGCGTCGCGCACGCCCTGGAGCTTGCCGTCCTTGCTCGCCGCGTCGATCTTCTCGGAGTCGTCCAGGAAGTCGTCGCGGGCCCGGTCGGTCTTCTGCTGGTAGGCCTTGATCTGGTAGTCGTTCGCGTTCAGACCGCCGTGCGCCAGCGGGCCGGCGGACTGGTCGCGCTCCTCCTGGAGCGCCGCGGCCAGCTCGGTGGCCTGCTTGGTCATCTCCGTCAGCAGCTTCATGTTGTCGAGCTGCTGGATGTCGTTCAGGTTCTCGTTGATACGCAGGGCGCCCAGCGAGGTGGCCGCCACCACGGGGAGCGCGAGCAGCGAGACCAGGCGGGTGGAGATGCGCCAGTTGCGCAGGTGCAGCCGGGAACCGGAGCTGACGGAGCCGCCCGGGGCGGGCTTCACGGTCGGCGTGGGGGCGCCGGAGGGAGCGGTCTTCGCGGGGGCCGACGGGGCGGGGGAGCCGGGGCGTCCGCCGCCGTCCTTCGCCGGGGCCGGGCCCGGGCTCTGGGCGTGCTGGGGCGTCGAACCGCGGTCGGCCCCGCCGTGCGGCTCCGGCTCCGCCGAAGCGCTGCCATCCCTCTTGAAACGTCCCTGCACTAGCGTCGCAACCTCTGGACCAGGCGCCCCTCCGCGTGAACGGAGGGACACGGTGTCGGCGTTGTGGAGAGCGCCCTGAATACGCCCCCCGGGTGGTCTTGAGTGACCGGCGCTGGCTTCCCCCTGTCTCGCCGCCACTCGGCGCTGTGTCGCGCCCCCTGTGCGCCGGCTCGATCCCGCGGCGGTCCGTGGAATTCCAGCACAGTGCAGGATCTCCAACAAGGGCGACGGGGTGAGCTGTGACCTCTGTGACAACCTGTGAGTGGTGGATTACCAGCCGTGGAGTCATATTCGGTCGATAACGGGCATATTTCGGCGAGTCGCCGGTCGTGGCCGGGTGTCCCAGTCGCCATGATCAGGAGCGGAATGGTCGCTTCAGGTGCCCAATGTCCGTTTCGTTAGGGCCGGTTGACGGCCGGAATTGACCGGTTTGCCCATGAGTTGGTGAGCAAACTCACACACTTCCCGGGGACGGTTGGCGACTTCGTCGGGGAATCGGATGTTTAGCCTGACGCTTTACAGGACGGGCGACTCTGCCAACCCACTCCACCAGAGGGCACAGGACGACAACGGTGAAGACGACGATGATGTTCCGCAAGATAGCCAACCCGCGACGCACGACCCTGGCGCACCTGAAGGACGCCGGCGAGCTGCACACGCCCGAGCTGCCGGAGCACCCCGTCGACCTCCCCGCCCAGACCGCCAACCCCCGGCGCACCGTCCTCATGGAGGTGCCGGTGGGCTCGGGGGCCCCGGCCGGCGAGTGACGGACGGCTTCACCGGGCGCGGCCGGAGGGATCCACGACGATCCCTCCGGCCGCGCTCGTATGTACACAGGTGTGCGCAGGCGTCCGCTCGTATGTGCGCAGGCGTCTGTACGCAGGCCTCTGTACGCAGGCGTCCGTACGCGCGGGCGTCCGGCCCGGCTCCGGCCGAGACGGGTCCCGGCCCGGCTCCGCCACGGCCGCCCAAACCCCGGTGACCCGCCTCTGACCTGCGGGGATACCCCCAGCAGCGGTGTGCTTCCTATAGCTCCGATAACCTGGGGCGTCAATACGCCGGTTCTCAGTGAGGGGCGCGAGCATCCCGTGCGCATCGCCAGGTTCTCCATCGACGGGAACGTAGCCTTCGGCGCGGTCGAGGGCGACAAGCAGGACGAACTCGTCCTCGACATCATCAAGGGCATCCCGTTCGCGGACTTCGAGCTGTCCGGGACGAAGGTGCCGCTCGGCAAAGTCAGGCTGCTCCCGCCGGTGCTGCCCAACAAGGTCGTGGCCTTCGGCCGCAACTACTCCGAGCACGCGCGCGAGCTGGGCAACGAGGTACCCGAGGCGCCGTTCGCCTTCTTCAAGCCGTCCACCTCGGTGATCGGCCCCGGCGACGAGATCCGGTACCCGTCGTTCTCCCAGGAGCTGCACCACGAGGCCGAGCTGGCCGTCGTCATCGGCCGCATGTGCCGCGAGGTCCCGCGCGACCGGGTGAAGGACGTCATCCTCGGCTACACCTGCGCCATCGACGTCACCGCCCGTGATGTGCAGAGGCGCGAGAAGCAGTGGGCCCGGGCCAAGGGCTTCGACAGCTCCTGCCCGCTCGGCCCCTGGGTGGAGACGGACCTGGACCTCGCCCGCGCGAACGACCTGACCATCCAGCTCACCGTCAACGGCGAGCAGCGCCAGCTCGGGCGCACGAGCGAGATGATCCACCCGATCGAGGATCTGATCGTCAACATCTCGGAGGCCATGACGCTGCTCCCCGGCGACGTCATCCTCACCGGAACCCCCGCGGGGGTCGGCCCCCTGAACGTCGGCGACGAGGTCGCCGTCACCATCGAAGGCATCGGCACTCTCACCAACAAGGTTGTCAAGCGTGGCTAGCGCATCCGCCCCCAAGCTCTCGGCTCCGCTCGAGCAGGGGGGACCCCCCTCAGCAGTCCGTGTCCGTTTCTGCCCCTCGCCCACCGGTAACCCGCACGTGGGCCTGGTGCGCACCGCCCTGTTCAACTGGGCTTTCGCCCGGCACCACGAGGGCACCCTGGTCTTCCGCATCGAGGACACCGACGCGGCCCGTGACTCCGAGGAGTCCTACAACCAGCTCCTCGACGCGATGCGCTGGCTCGGCTTCGACTGGGACGAGGGCCCCGAGGTCGGCGGCCCGCACGCGCCGTACCGCCAGTCGCAGCGGATGGACATCTACCAGGACGTCGCCCGCAAGCTCCTGGACGGCGGCTACGCCTACCACTGCTACTGCTCCCAGGAGGAGCTGGACACCCGCCGCGAGGCCGCCCGCGCCGCCGGCCGGCCCTCCGGCTACGACGGCCACTGCCGGGACCTGAGCGATGAGCAGGTCGAGCAGTACCGGGCGCAGGGCCGTGAGCCCATCGTCCGCTTCCGGATGCCGGACGAGACGATCACCTTCACCGACCTGGTCCGCGGCGAGCTGACCTTCACCCCGGAGAACGTGCCCGACTACGGCATCGTCCGGGCGAACGGCGCCCCGCTGTACACGCTGGTGAACCCGGTCGACGACGCGCTGATGGAGATCACCCACGTGCTGCGCGGCGAGGACCTGCTCTCCTCCACCCCGCGCCAGATCGCCCTGTACAAGGCGCTGATCGAGCTGGGCATCGCCAAGGAGGTCCCGCGGTTCGGCCACCTGCCGTACGTGATGGGCGAGGGCAACAAGAAGCTGTCCAAGCGCGACCCGCAGTCGTCGCTGAACCTCTACCGCGAGCAGGGCTTCCTGCCCGAGGGCCTGCTCAACTACCTCTCCCTGCTGGGCTGGTCGCTCTCCGCGGACCAGGACATCTTCACGATCGAGGAGATGGTCCGGGCCTTCGACATCTCCGATGTGAACCCCAACCCGGCCCGCTTCGACCTGAAGAAGTGCGAGGCGATCAACGGCGACCACATCCGCATGCTGGAGGTGAAGGAGTTCACCGAGCGCTGCCGGCCGTGGCTGAGGGCCCCGTTCGCGCCGTGGGCGCCGGAGGACTTCGACGAGGTCAAGTGGCAGGCGATCGCCCCGCACGCCCAGACCCGCCTGAAGGTCCTGTCGGAGATCACCGACAACGTCGACTTCCTGTTCCTGCCGGAGCCGGTCTTCGACGAGGCGAGCTGGACCAAGGCGATGAAGGAGGGCTCCGACGCCCTGCTGCGCACCGCCCGGGAGAAGCTGGAGGCGGCCGACTGGACCTCGGCCGAGGCGCTGAAGGAGGCCGTCCTGGCCGCCGGCGAGGCGCACGGTCTCAAGCTCGGCAAGGCCCAGGCCCCGGTCCGGGTGGCCGTCACCGGCCGCACCGTCGGCCTGCCGCTGTTCGAGTCCCTGGAGATCCTGGGCAAGGAGAAGACCCTGGCCAGGATCGACGCGGCCCTGGCCAAGCTGACCGCGTAAACCGGCCCACACGCCCGAGGGGCGGCACCCGGAACTCCGGGCGCCGCCCCTCACGCGTGTGCGCCACCGTGCGTCAGCACCTGGTGACCCCTCGGATCTACCGCGTTTCCCGGAACGGTGCGCGGTCCGGCGGTACCGTCGGTCGCATGACGATCAGAGCCGTCGTCTGGGACGTGGACGACACCCTCTTCGACTACACGAGCGCGGACCGGGAGGGCATGCGGGCCCATCTGCTGGCCGAGGGGCTGCTCGCCGCGTACGGCGAGGTGGAGCGGGCCCTGTCGCGCTGGCGGGAGATCACCGACGCCCAGTGGCTCCGGTTCTCCGCCGGGGAGGTGGACTTCGTCACACAGCGCCGCGACCGCACCCGGGTCTTCCTGGGCCGGGACCTGACCGACGACGAGGCCGACGCCTGGTTCGCGCGCTATCTGGCCCACTACGAGGCCGCCTGGAGCCTGTTCCCGGACGTCCTGCCCGCCCTGGACGCCCTCGCGGCCAGTCACCGGCACGCGGTGCTCTCCAACTCCAGCCTCACGGTCCAGGAGCACAAGCTGCGCACCCTCGGCCTCCTCGACCGCTTCGAATCCGTGCTGTGCGCCGTCGAGCTGGGCGTCTCCAAGCCGGAGGCCGGCGCCTTCCTCGCGGCCTGCGAGGCACTGGGGTTGCCCCCGCACGAGGTGGCCTACGTCGGCGACCACCCGGAGATCGACGGCCGGGGCGCCGCCGAGGCCGGGCTGCTGTCCGTGTGGATCGACCGCGGGACCGTCCTCGTACGGCCCGCCGGAGAGCCCGTCGCGCACCGGATCTCGACCCTCGCCGAACTGCCCGCGCTGGTCCGCGCCGATACCCGTTTTGGAGCCCCGTCCACCTTCGGGTAATGTTCTTTCTGCGCCGAGGGGCGCGGGCCGAAAGGCCGAAGCCCCGAGGAGCAAGCTAGAACGAGATCCCCCCGCAGGGGCTTGAGTTCCAGTGGCCTATGGTGTAATTGGCAGCACGACTGATTCTGGTTCAGTTAGTCTTGGTTCGAGTCCAGGTAGGCCAGCTCGCAGAGCTTATCTGCAAAGCCCCCGTTGTGTAGCGGCCTAGCACGCTGCCCTCTCAAGGCAGTAGCGCCGGTTCGAATCCGGTCGGGGGTACTGATCTCGACCTTGTCGGGATCGCTAGGGCCCCCGTTGTGTAGCGGCCTAGCACGCCGCCCTCTCAAGGCGGTAGCGCCGGTTCGAATCCGGTCGGGGGTACTGACTGGTCTAAACCATCATTGGTCTATGGTGTAATTGGCAGCACGACTGATTCTGGTTCAGTTAGTCTTGGTTCGAGTCCAGGTAGACCAGCTCGGATCTGCGGCGTTGTACATTAAACGCTTGTAAGATCCACGCCCCCGTTGTGTAGCGGCCTAGCACGCCGCCCTCTCAAGGCGGTAGCGCCGGTTCGAATCCGGTCGGGGGTACGCACAGGGAAGGCCCTCCACCTCGGTGGAGGGCCTTCGCCGTATCTCCGGACCCACCGGACCTGCCGGACCTGCCGGATCTCTGGCCCTCGGCTCACTCGAAGCCGTACCGCCGCGCCGTCTCCTCCTCCTGGGCCAGCCGGTGCAGCGCCTGGAGCAGCGGCTCGTTGAGGATCGCCCCCAGGACCGCGAACTCCACCCGCTCCGCCTCCGACGGCTGCGTCTCCAGGTTGTCCAGGTCCAGGACGGCCGTGCGGTGCATCAACTCGGCGTACGGCGCGAGCCGTTCGGCGCCCCAGTCGTAGCCGAGCCGGCGGAACGCGGCCACCCCGACCACCAGCGAGCGGTACGCGGGGGAGAGGGACGCGAGCAGCTTGGCGTTCCGCCAGCCGAGCCGGTCCAGGAGCGCGGCGATCTCCTGGTGCGCGGCCCGGACGTACTCGTCGTCCTCGTCCGGCTCCGGCACCTGCGGCAGCGCCCACAGGGCCGCGCCCAGCCGCAGGGAGCGGCCCAGGGAGTCGTCGTCCACGTGCCCCAGCACCTCGCGCACGGTCGACACCGGCAGCCGGCCCACTTGGATCATCGCCCGCACCAGGCGCAGCCGGCGCAGGTGCTCCTCGTCGTACTCGGCCGTCGTGGCGTTGATCTGGCGGCCGGACGGCAACAGCCCTTCGCGGAGGTAGTACTTGATCGTCGCGGTGGACACACCGCTGCGTCTGCTCAGCTCGGCAAGCCGCATCCCTTGCGTCCTCTCTCGGATAGGAGCACTATCCAATCATCGGCTATTGGATAGCGTCGCTCACCGACAAGGGGAACGTCATGGTGTCCCGTACCACCGCCGACGCGCGGGGCGAGGTCGTCGTCCTGCTGATCGGCATGCGCATCAACCGTTTCCCGGCCGTGCGGCTGTGGCTGCCCGTGCTGCTGGGAATGTTCCGCATGCTGCGGGAACTGGAGCGGGATCCCGGCCGGGGCCTGCTGGGCAAGGTCCTGCTGACGGCGTCGCCGCGGACGTACTACGTCGTGCAGTACTGGGAGTCGAAGGAGAAGCTGTACGCCTACGCGACGGCGCCGGACGCGTTCCACCACAAGGCGTGGGCGCGGCTCAACCGCCTGGAGCGGGCCGGGAAGCTGCGCGGGCAGGTGGGGATATGGCACGAGTCGTACGTCGTGCCGGAAGGATCCTACGAGGCGGTCTACGGCGACATGCCGGCGTTCGGGCTGGCCGCCGCGCACGGCCAGGTTCCGCTGGAGAAGCGGGGCCGCTACGCCAAGGACCGGTTCGCCTACCGGTCGGGGGAGGGGGCGGGCGCCTAGCCGTCGGGGGGCGGAATGCCGCACCCCTGGAGGCGAAGACTCCGCCCCGCCCCCGGGAAGGGCCTGCCGCGGCGTTGAGGCGGCCCGAACCCGGGGCGGGGCGGACTGTCTCCCGCTGTCAGCCCGAGCGGCGCAGGGCCTCCGAGAGGCGGGCCGCCGCGTCGATGACCGCCTGGGCGTGCATACGGCCCGGGTGGCGGGTCAGGCGCTCGATGGGACCGGAGACGGAGACGGCGGCCACCACGCGGTTGGAGGGCCCGCGTACGGGCGCCGAGACGGACGCGACGCCCGGCTCGCGCTCGCCGATGGACTGGGCCCAGCCGCGCCGCCGTACGCCGGACAGGGCCGTCGCCGTGAAGCGGGCGCCCTGCAGTCCCCGGTGCAGCCGCTCCGGCTCCTCCCAGGCGAGCAGGATCTGCGCCGAGGAGCCCGCCTTCATGGTGAGCGTGGAGCCGACCGGGACGGTGTCCCGCAGGCCGGAGAGACGTTCCGCCGCGGCCACACAGATCCGCATGTCACCCTGGCGCCGGTAGAGCTGCGCGCTCTCGCCGGTGACATCGCGGAGGTGGGTGAGCACGGGGCCCGCCGTGGCCAGCAGGCGGTCCTCGCCCGCCGCCGCCGCGAGCTCGGCGAGGCGCGGTCCGAGGATGAACCGGCCCTGCATGTCGCGTGCCACCATGCGGTGGTGTTCCAGGGCCACGGCCAGGCGGTGGGCCGTGGGTCGTGCCAGTCCGGTGGCCCCGACCAGACCCGCGAGGGTGGCCGGACCGGACTCCAGGGCGCTCAGGACGAGGGCCGCCTTGTCCAGAACGCCGACGCCGCTACTGTTGTCCATGCAACGATACTCACGTCTCACTCTGTGAAACGCAAGTTCAATTTTCCGTGGAAAGCGCCACCCTGGAACCACACGGCGGCCCGAGGACCAACGGGCCTGGCGGTGGACGCCCGGAATCACGACGTTCAGGGGCCCCGGAAAGGGCAGCCACCGCTCCTCAAGATCTCTAGTTGGGTCGGTGGACGCTTGCCGGCCGGAGGGAAAGCGATGGGTAGGACACTCGCGGAGAAGGTCTGGGACGACCACGTCGTCCGGCGCGCCGAGGGCGAGCCCGACCTCCTCTACATCGATCTGCACCTGCTGCACGAGGTGACCAGCCCCCAGGCCTTCGACGGCCTGCGCAAGAGCGGCCGGAAGGTCCGCCGCCTCGACCTCACCATCGCGACCGAGGACCACAACACCCCCACCCTCGACATCGACAAGCCGATCGCCGACCCGGTCTCCCGCGCCCAGCTGGAGACCCTGCGCAAGAACTGCGCGGAGTTCGGTGTGCGGCTGCACCCGCTGGGCGACGTCGAGCAGGGCGTCGTCCACGTCGTCGGCCCGCAGCTGGGTCTGACCCAGCCCGGCACCACGGTCGTCTGCGGCGACTCGCACACCTCCACGCACGGTGCCTTCGGCGCGCTGGCGTTCGGCATCGGCACCTCGCAGGTCGAGCACGTACTGGCCACCCAGACGCTGCCCATGGCCCGCCCGAAGACCATGGCCATCACCGTCGAGGGCGAGCTGCCCGACGGCGTGACCGCCAAGGACCTGATCCTGGCGATCATCGCGAAGATCGGCACCGGCGGCGGCCAGGGCTACGTCCTGGAGTACCGCGGCCCCGCCATCGAGAAGCTCTCGATGGAGGCCCGGATGACCATCTGCAACATGTCGATCGAGGCCGGTGCCCGGGCCGGCATGATCGCCCCGGACGAGACCACCTTCGAGTACCTCAAGGGCCGCCCGCACGCCCCCGAGGGCGCCGACTGGGACGCGGCCGTGGCGTACTGGAAGACCCTGCGCACCGACGACGACGCCGTCTTCGACGCCGAGGTGGTCGTCGACGCCGCCGAGCTGTCGCCGTTCGTCACCTGGGGCACCAACCCCGGCCAGGGCGCGCCGCTTTCGGCGTCCGTCCCCGACCCGGCTTCGTACGAAGACGCTTCGGAGCGCCTGGCCGCCGAAAAGGCCCTGGAATACATGGGGTTGGCGGCCGGACAGCCGCTGCGCTCCATCACCGTGGACACCGTCTTCGTAGGCTCGTGCACCAACGGCCGCATCGAGGACCTGCGGGCCGCCGCCGGCATCCTGCGCGGCCGCAAAGTCGCCGACGGCGTACGGATGCTGGTCGTCCCCGGCTCCGCGCGGGTCGGTCTCCAGGCCGTCGCCGAGGGCCTGGACGTGGTCTTCAAGGAGGCCGGCGCCGAATGGCGGCACGCGGGCTGCTCGATGTGCCTCGGCATGAACCCCGACCAGCTGGCCCCGGGCGAGCGCTCCGCCTCCACCTCCAACCGCAACTTCGAGGGCCGGCAGGGCAAGGGCGGCCGTACGCACCTGGTGTCGCCGCAGGTCGCGGCGGCCACCGCCGTGCTGGGCCACCTGGCCTCCCCGGCCGACCTGACCGACGTCCCCGCGCCCGCTGGAGTCTGAGAACCATGGAAGCCTTCACCACCCACACCGGCCGGGCCGTCCCGCTGCGCCGCAGCAACGTCGACACCGACCAGATCATCCCCGCCCACTGGCTCAAGAAGGTCACCCGCGACGGCTTCGAGGACGGGCTGTTCGAGGCCTGGCGCAAGGACCCGGAGTTCGTGCTCAACCGGCCCGAGCGGCAGGGCGCCACGGTCCTGGTCGCCGGCCCCGACTTCGGCACCGGCTCCTCGCGCGAGCACGCCGTCTGGGCACTGCAGAACTACGGCTTCAAAGCCGTGATCTCCGCCCGCTTCGCCGACATCTTCCGCGGCAACTCGCTGAAGAACGGCCTGCTCACGGTGGTCCTGGACCAGAAGACCGTGGACGCCCTGTGGGAGCTGACGGAGGCCGACCCGACCGCGGAGGTCACGGTGGACCTTCAGACGCGTGAGGTGCGCGCCGCGGGCATCACCGCCTCTTTCGAGCTGGACGAGAACTCCCGCTGGCGGCTGCTGAACGGCCTGGACGACATCTCCATCACGCTGCGGAACGAGGCCGACATCGCCGCCTACGAGGCGGGGCGCCCCGCCTACAAGCCGCGGACCCTCCCGGTCTGATCCGGCGGCGGACCGGGCCCCCTCAGGGTCGGGTTTCGGCCACCTCGGCACCCCGTCTGTACCCCCGATCGCCACGATCGGGGGTACAGCCATGTCTGTCCCCGGACGCACCGGCGGCACCCTGCGGATTCTCTCAACTTCCCGTGTTACGAAGGCGGTTGGCTGGGTACGTGAGTGCTGTGTTCGGCTTCCACGCAAGTGCCTGGAAAGCCATTTGAGGCGCTAGTTGCCCCCCTGCGCAGGCGACAACTCGCCCCAGATGGCACAATCTGTGCATGGAACACGACGGCCAACTCCAGCTCTATACGGCGGTCGCGAACCAACTCAAGGAAGCGCACGCAAGGGTGCGCGCACTGCAAGTCCCGGAGGGCGTACGGGTGGCGCTGACCCGGAAGCTGCTGGTCATTACGGCCGCGGCCAAGCACGACCTCGCCGACGCGGCAAGGCGGCTCGATCGGTTCACGGCGGATCTCGACGCGGGTCGGATCCCCGAAGAGGACCGGTGAAACCGTTCGAAACGACCGAGTCCGTTGCGGCACAAGGGTGATAAGCCCGTTTCGTGTTTGATTTGCGGTATATATCTGCCTAACGTGCGAAAAAGCTTGAACACTTTCGTTCTGGCGATGTCTCCGAAGGGGAAGACGTGAACAAGGCGCAGCTCGTAGAAGCGATTGCCGACAAGTTGGGCGGCCGCCAGCAGGCCGCCGATGCTGTCGATCATGTCCTGGACGCCATCGTCCGCGCGGTCGTCGCGGGCGAGCGGGTCTCGGTCACCGGCTTCGGGTCCTTCGAGAAGGTGGACCGCCCCGCCCGTTACGCCCGTAACCCGCAGACCGGTGAGCGGGTTCGGGTCAAGAAGACCTCCGTGCCGCGCTTCCGCGCCGGTCAGGGCTTCAAGGACCTGGTGAGCGGCTCGAAGAAGCTCCCGCGTGGTGGCGAGGTGGCCGTCAAGAAGGCGCCGAAGGGCAGCCTGTCCGGCCCGCCGCCCACCATCGCCAAGGCCGCCGGCAAGAAGGCCGCCGCCAAGAAGACGACGGGTGCGGCGAAGAAGACCACGGCGAAGAAGGCGACGCCGGCGAAGAAGACGACGACGGCCGCCACCGCGAAGAAGACCACGGCGAAGAAGGCGCCCGCCAAGAAGACCACGGCGACCGCCAAGACCACCGCGGCCAAGAAGACCACCGCCAAGAAGGCCCCGGCGAAGAAGGTCACCGCGAAGAAGGCCCCGGCCAAGAAGTCGACGGCCCGCAAGACCACCGCCAAGAAGACGACCGCCCGCAAGGCGACGTCGTAAGGCCGCCAGGGCACTCACGCGCCGGGCCGGACTCCCCAGGGGAGCCCGGCCCGCGGCGTGTGCGGGGGCGGTTACAGGGTCTGCAGGGTGACGAGGGTGATCCGGGCCGCGTCCCCCTCGCCCTCCGTCTCGATCCGCACCCGCTGACCGGGGCGGAGCAGCAGCAGGCCGCCGGCGTCGAACGCGGCGGCGTCGAAGGGCACGGGGGTGCCGTCGTCCAGGAGCACCTGGCCGCTGCGGGTCTCCGGGTCGTAGGTGTACGCGGTCGCTTGCATGACCGTCAGCGTAGTGGCTGCGGCCGCGCGCCGTAGGCCCTCAGGAACCCGGGATCAGCAGCCCCGCCGACACCGCCGCCGTGAATGGGCCCACCCCGAGGGCCAGTGCCGCGCGCAGGTCGGCGCCGGTGTCCACGTCCTGCCGTACCGAATCGACCCCGGCCGACGCCAGTTCCGTCGCGCCGGAGGCCCGGTGGCGTGCCCGGGAATCCACCCCGAACGCCGGGCGCAATTCCCGGCCGCCGGTTGCCGCCAGCAAAGTCGTGCCCACCTCGGCCGCGTCCGGCAGAAAAGCCCGGGGGAATTCCGTGGCCGCGGCCAGCACCCGGGACAGTTCCGCGGGGCGAAGGGCCGGCAGATCGGCGTTCAGAGTCGCGACCGCGGCGCCGGGGCGATGGTGCCGCACGACCGCCGCGCCATGGGCCAGCGCGGCGTTCAGGCCGCCGCCGGCCACGTCCGGGACGATCCGCGCGCCGAGCGCCGCCAGTTCCCGGCCGGCCAGCTCGTCGTCCGTGACGACCGCCACATCCGACACCTCCGCGCAGGCCAGCGCCGCGGCCACCGTGTCCTGCGCGAACGCCAGCGCCAGCGTCGGGCGCACCCCGTCATGGGCGGTGTCCGCGAGCCTGCTCTTGGCCCGGGCCAGGGGCTTCAGCGGGATGACCAAGGTCCACTGCACCGGCGTACCGTCCCTCTCTCGTCCCGTTCATTGTCCCCGCGCTCCGAGGTGCCCGGGGGATGGGGGAGGGGCGCGGAGCTCGTTGCAAGGGTGGGGGCGGGAGACGGGCGGGCGTACGGTGTTCTCGACAGACCGGCGGCCCGGGGCCACACTTGTGCGGCCCCCGCCGGGGTGGCAGTCCTAGAGGAAGGTGTCCTTGTGCCCCGCCGCAGAATCGGCTTCTGGTACCGCTTCGCCGCGGTGATCTGCAAACCGCCGCTGGTGGTTCTGATCAAGCGGGACTGGCGTGGAATGGAGCACATTCCGGCCGAGGGCGGATTTATCACCGTGGTGAACCACAATTCCCACGTGGACCCCTTCGCATACGCGCACTATCAGTACAACACCGGACGGGTCCCGCGATTCCTGGCGAAGAGCGGCCTTTTCAAGAAGGGATTGGTCGGCGCCGCCATGCGCGGTACCGGACAGATCCCCGTCTATCGCGAATCGACCGACGCGCTCAGTGCGTTCCGGGCCGCCATCGACGCCGTCGAGCGCGGCGAGTGCGTCGCCTTCTACCCCGAGGGCACCCTCACCCGCGACCCGGACGGCTGGCCCATGACCGGCAAGACCGGCGCCGCCCGGGTCGCCCTGCAGACCAGGTGCCCGGTCGTCCCGGTCGCCCAGTGGGGCGCCAACGAACTGCTGCCCCCGTACGCCAAGAAGCCGAACCTCTTCCCGCGCAAGACGCACCGCGTCCTGGCGGGCCCGCCGGTGGACCTCTCCCGTTTCTACGGCAAGGAGATGACCCCGGACGTGCTGAAGGAGGCCACCGAGGTCATCATGGCGGCCATCACCCGGCTGCTGGAGGAGATCCGCGGCGAGAAGGCGCCCGAGACGCCGTACGACCCGCGCCGTGAGCGGATCGAGCAGCGGCGCCGCACCCAGGCGCAGGCACAGGCGCGGAACAGGCAGACGGAAGGGCAGACCAAGTGAGCGAGCCTGTGCGGGCGGCCGTGATGGGCACCGGTTCGTGGGGCACCGCCTTCGGCATGGTGCTCGCCGACGCCGGCTGCGACGTGACCCTGTGGGCCCGCCGGCCCCGGCTGGCCGAGGCGGTCAACTCCACCCGGACCAACCCCGACTACCTGCCCGGCGTGGAACTCCCCGAGAACCTGCGCGCCACCGCCGACGCGGCCGAGGCGCTCGCCGGCGCGGACTTCACCGTGCTCGCGATCCCCTCCCAGACCCTGCGCGAGAACCTCGCCGAGTGGTCCCCGCTGCTGGCCCCGGACACCGTCCTCGTCTCCCTGATGAAGGGCGTCGAACTCGGCTCCACCATGCGGATGAGCGAGGTCGTCGAGGACGTCGCCAAGGTCGGCGCCGACCGGATCGCCGTCGTCACCGGACCCAACCTGGCCCGCGAGATCGCCGCCCGCATGCCCGCCCTGGCCGTCGTCGCCTGCACCGACGAGCGGGTCGCCCAGCGGCTCCAGGCCGCCTGCCACACGCCGTACTTCCGGCCGTACACCAACACCGACGTGGTCGGCTGCGAACTCGCCGGCGCGGTCAAGAACGTCATCGGGCTCGCGGTCGGCATCGCCGACGGCATGGGGCTCGGCGACAACGCCAAGGGCTCGCTCATCACCCGCGGCCTCGCCGAGACCACCCGGCTCGGCCTGGCGATGGGCGCCGACCCGCTGACCTTCTCCGGACTGGCGGGCCTGGGCGACCTGGTGGCCACCTGCTCCTCGCCGCTGTCCCGCAACCACACCTTCGGCACCAACCTCGGCAAGGGCATGACCCTCCAGGAGACCATCGCGGTCACGAAGCAGACCGCCGAGGGCGTCAAGTCCTGCGAGTCCGTGCTGGATCTGGCCCGCCGGCACGGCGTCGACATGCCCATCACCGAGACGGTCGTGGAGATCGTGCACGAGGGCAAGTCCCCGGTCGCCGCGCTCAAGGAGCTGATGGCGCGCAGCGCCAAGCCCGAACGGCGCTGACACCGGCCCCGCAGGCCCCCCACCGGGCCGTCCGCGACGCTCCGCGACCATCCGTGCGACGCTGAGCGACGGCCCGGGAGCGCGCGCTGACTTGCCGTCTACCTACAGGTACGCTCAACGCGATATGAGCACCGAGAACCTTCCCCAGAGCCCCGAGCAGCCGGCGCGCAAGCCGCGCGTGGCCGTCGTGTTCGGCGGGCGCAGCTCCGAACACGGGATCTCCATGGTCACCGCAGGCGCGGTCCTCACGGCCATCGACCGGACGAAGTACGACGTCCTGCCGATCGGCATCACGCGGGAGGGCCGTTGGGTGCTCACCGCCGACGAGCCGGAGCGGATGGCCATCGCCGACCGTCGCACCCCCGAGGTCGCCGATCTCGCGGAGGAGCACGAGGGCGGCGTGGTGCTCCCCGTCGACCCCACCAGCCGTGAGGTCGTCTACAGCGAGCCCGGCTCCGTGCCCAAGGCGCTCGGCGAGGTCGACGTGGTCTTCCCGGTGCTCCACGGCCCCTACGGCGAGGACGGCACCCTCCAGGGCCTGCTGGAGTTGTCCGGGGTGCCCTACGTCGGCTCGGGCGTGCTCGCCTCGGCCGTCGGCCAGGACAAGGAGTACATGAAGCGGATCCTCGCCTCCTACGGGCTCAAGGTCGGCCCGTACCTGGTGATCCGCCCCCGCGAGTGGGACCGTGACGAGTCCGCCGTCCGCAAGAGGATCGTCGACTTCGCCGGCGAGCACGGCTGGCCGCTGTTCGTGAAGCCCGCGCGCGCGGGCTCGTCCATCGGCATCACCAAGGTCGACGGTCTCGCCGGACTGGACGAGGCCATCGCCGAAGCCCGGCGCCACGACCCGAAGATCCTGGTCGAGGCCGCCCTGCGGGGCCGCGAGATCGAGTGCGGCGTCCTGGAGTTCGAGGACGGCCCGCGCGCCTCCGTCCCGGCCGAGATCCCGCCGCCGGACGCGCACGCGTACTACGACTTCGAGGCCAAGTACATCGACTCCACCCCCGGCGTCGTCCCGGCCCCGCTCACCGAGGGGCAGACCGCCGAGGTGCGGCGGCTCGCGGTCGAGGCGTTCGAGGCGACCTCCTGCGAGGGCCTGGTCCGCGCGGACTTCTTCCTCACCGAGGACGGCGAGTTCGTGATCAACGAGATCAACACCATGCCCGGCTTCACGCCGATCTCGATGTACCCGCAGATGTGGCAGGCGACGGGCGTGGGCTACCCCGAACTGGTCGACCGTCTGGTGCAGGCGGCACTGCGCCGCCCGACCGGACTGCGCTGAGCCCGCGACCGGATCAGTGCCGCATGGAGGCGATCCCC
Source organism: Streptomyces nogalater (assembly GCF_039532885.1). Classification (NCBI taxonomy): domain Bacteria; kingdom Bacillati; phylum Actinomycetota; class Actinomycetes; order Kitasatosporales; family Streptomycetaceae; genus Streptomyces; species Streptomyces nogalater. The sequence goes on from NZ_BAAASM010000026.1 coordinate 19,684, forward strand.
TCCGGGATCGCCTTCTTCACGGCCGGTGCCAGGTCCATCAGCACCTGCGCGCTGTCGTCCGGCCCGGACAGCTTCTCCGGCAAGGTCACCTGCACATAGGCACGGCGCTCGGACGTGGTGAACCGCCACGTCCCGTCGTCCCGCTTCTCCATCAGCCAGTCGACGCCGTCGACCCCGCCGCCGATCGCGTTCGGGTCCTGCCCGACGGCCACCTTCGGATCGACCATCTTGGGGGGCCGGGGGATGCCGCAGCGCAGTATGATCGCCGGGCTTCCCCAGGCCGCCGTATAGGCGGACCGGGGCTCCGGGTCCCGGCGGGTGAGCCCGTCCACCTTCCGTGGCAGAGCCTTGTCCAGGTCCCGGCAGAGCGGGGCGGTCCGCGCGTCCGGGGTGGGCACCGCCACGGTGTCGCTGTCGTCCGCGGCGGAGCAGCCCGCGACCGCGAGGAGCAGGGCCACTGCGGGCAGGCCGAGAGGCCGGTGACGGAAGATGTTCACCGGCCAAGCGTAGACGGGGGCTACAGATGGACGACCGGGCAGGTCAGGGTGCGCGTGATGCCGTCCACCTGCTGGACCTTCGCTACCACCATGCGGCCGAGCTCGTCGACCGTGTCGGCCTGGGCGCGCACGATCACGTCGTACGGACCCGTCACGTCCTCGGCCTGGATCACTCCAGGGAGCTTGCTGATCGTCTCGGCGACGGTCGACGCCTTGCCGACCTCCGTCTGGATCAGGATGTACGCCTGTACCACGGAACCTCCAGGGCGGCCACGAGGATCATGTGGGGAAAAGGAACGCCACGGTATCGCGTCGCCGCGCCCCGCGGGGAGACCTCCGGGATGCGGGTTCGCGCGGCAGGGCGCGGGCACGGCGGACGTTGACGGTCACCTGGACCGTACGGACGGTCACCAACGGCCGCGTCGGCGGCCGGGGCGACCGCGACGACGGACACCTCGACCGTATCGGGGACACTGAAGACGCGCGACCGGGCACGGCACGGGAGAGAAGGGGAGCAAGGGACATGAAGGGCACTGTTGGTGAGCTCGGGGAGTTCGGGCTCATCAGGGAGCTCACCTCCCGTCTCACCACCACTGCGGCGGTCCGGGTCGGCCCCGGCGACGACGCCGCGGTGGTCGCCGCGCCGGACCGCCGGGTGGTGGCGAGCACCGACATCCTGCTGGAGGGCCGGCACTTCCGCCGCGACTGGTCCACCGCCTACGACGTGGGCCGCAAGGCCGCCGCGCAGAACCTCGCCGACATCGCCGCGATGGGCGCCGTGCCCACCGCGCTGCTGCTCGGCCTGGTCGTGCCCGCCGAACTGCCGGTCACCTGGCCCACCGAACTGATGGACGGCCTGCGCGACGAGTGCCAGGTCGCCGGCGCCTCCGTGGTCGGCGGGGACGTCGTACGCGGCGACACCATCATGGTGTCGATCACCGCGCTCGGCGATCTGCGCAACCACGAGCCCGTCACCCGGGCCGGCGCCCAGCCCGGCGACCTCGTGGCCGTCACCGGCTGGCTGGGCTGGTCCGCGGCCGGGTACGCGGTGCTCGTCCGCGGCTTCCGTTCGCCGCGCGCCTTCGTGGAGGCCCACCGGCGCCCCGAGCCGCCGTACCACGCGGGCCCGGCCGCCGCCGCGCTCGGCGCCACCGCGATGTGCGACGTGAGCGACGGGCTGATCGCCGACCTCGGGCACATCGCCGAGGCCAGCAAGGTCCGCATCGACATCCGTTCCGGCGCGATCGACATCCCCACGCAGATGCACGACATCGGCCAGGCCGTCGGCGTGGACCCGCTGCAGTGGGTGCTGTCCGGGGGAGAGGACCACGCGATCGTGGCCACCTTCCCGCCGGACGTCAAACTCCCGGCCCGCTGGAAGGTCATCGGCGAGGTCCTCAACCCCTCCGCGCTGCCCCAGGTCACGGTGGACGGGGCGCCCTGGACCAGCAAGGGCGGCTGGGACCACTTCGGGGACATCGAGTCATGATCCCCAGGGTGCTCACGGTGGCGGGCTCCGACTCCGGCGGCGGGGCGGGGATCCAGGCCGACCTGAAGACGATGCTGGCGCACGGCGTGCACGGCATGAGCGTGCTCACCGCGGTGACCGCGCAGAACTCCCTGGGCGTCCAGGGCGCCTGGGAACTGCCCGCGGCGGCGGTCCGCGCCCAGTACCGCAGCGTCGTGGACGACATCGGCGTCCAGGCCGTGAAGACCGGCATGCTGGCCTCCGCCGAACTGGTCGAGACGGTCGCCGGCTTGATCTCCGGCACGGACGCGCCGGCCGTGGTGGACCCGGTGGGCGTCTCCAAGCACGGTGACGCGCTGCTGGCCGCCTCCGCGCTGGACGCCGTCCGCACCAAGCTGCTGCCCGCGGCGACCGTGGCCACCCCCAACCTGGACGAGGTGGCCCAGCTCACGGGGATACGGGTGGAGTCCGAGGCGGACCTGCGCCGGGCCGCGGCGGCCGTGCTGGCCTACGGGCCGCGCTGGGTGCTGATCAAGGGCGGGCACCTGCCCGGGGACGCCGTGGACCTGCTCACCGACGGCTCCGAGGAGCACCTGCTGCGCGCCCCCCGGCACGACAACCGGCACACCCACGGCACCGGCTGCACCCTCGCCTCCGCGATCGCCTGCGGGCTGGCCCTGGGCAAGTCCGTACCGGAGGCGGTCACGGCGGCCAAGGAGTACGTCACCGGGGCCATCGCCGCCGGGTTCGCCCTGGGCGCCGGGATCGGACCGGTGGATCACGGGTGGCGGTTCAGGAACTGATCCCGCGCACGGGCACGGCAAAAAGCCGGTCCACCTCTCGGTGGACCGGCTCTGTGCAGCGAACCAGACAGTGGCCGCGCGCTCAGCTGAGCGTCAGCGCGAGACCTTGCCGGCCTTGATGCACGAGGTGCAAGCGTTCACGCGCTTCGGCGTCCCGCCGACCACGGTACGCACACGCTGGATGTTCGGGTTCCAGCGGCGGGACGTACGGCGGTGCGAGTGCGAGATGTTGTTGCCGAAGCCCGGCCCCTTGCCGCAGACGTCGCAGTTGGCAGCCACGGGTCACTCCAAAGACTTCAGATGCACTTACGGTTAATCCCGGCATGCCGGGATCAAGATCCTAGGATCTGAGATCTGAGTGGCGTTGCCAGGGGAACGGCCCGATCGGGATCGGGCAACCGGAGCAGCATACAACGGCTGCGCCAGTACAACGAAACTACCATGGCTGATCAGGCTCCCGCTCCCGGCCCGCTTCCGGAGGACACCGGTCCGGGGTCTACGCTGCCTCCCACGTACGGCCGGGTCAGGGAGGCGCAGGTGGCGCAGGTGCCGCAGACATTCTTCGATGCTCTCGCGGTGCGTACCTGGTGCTCCCTGGCGCTGCGCGCGCTGGGCGGGGCCCGCGAGGAGATCGACGCGATCAACGTCTACCCGGTGGCCGACGGCGACACCGGGACCAATCTGTATCTGACCCTGGAGTCGGCGGCCACGGCGGTGGAGGCGGTGTTCGCCGGGTACGAGACCGGCCGCGCGGAGCCGTCCCTCGGCGACGCGGCCCGCGCGATGGCCCACGGCGCGCTGATCGGGGCCCGGGGCAACTCCGGCACGATCCTGGCGCAGTTGCTGCGGGGCATGGCCCAGGTGCTCGCCGAGGCCGGCGAGACCTCTCCCGCCTCCCGCGCCGACGGCCCGGGGCTGGGGCTGGCCCTGCGACGGGCCGCCGACTCCGCCCGGCAGGCCGTGGCGCGCCCCGTCGAGGGCACGGTGCTGACGGTCGCGTCGGCCGCCGCCGACGCCGCCGAGCGGGCCGGGGGCGACTGCCGGACGGTCGCGCGGGCCGCCTACGCGGGCGCGCGGGCGGCCCTGGCGGCGACCCCGGACCAGCTGGGCGTGCTGCGCCGGGCCGGGGTGGTCGACGCGGGCGGCCGGGGGCTGGTCGCGGTGCTGGGGGCGCTGGTGGAGGCGGTCACGGGGGAGGCGATACGGGAGCCCGCGGGGAGCACCTCGGGAGCCGGGGCCGCGGGTACTGGCGGTTATGGTTCCGGTTCCGTTGGTCCCGCTGGTCCTGTCGGTTACGGTTCCGGGCCTGCCGGGGCGTGTGCCGCCGGTCGCGGGGCGGATCCGGCTCTCGGTGGCCATCGGGTCGAGGCCGAGGGTGACCGGGGCGAGGCCGAGGGGCCCGCCTTCGAGGTGATCTATCTGCTGGAGGCCGACGACGCGGCCGTGGCCCGGCTGCGCGCGCGGCTCGACGCCCTAGGGGACTCCCTGGTCGTGGTCGGCGGCGACGGACTGTGGAACGTCCATGTGCACGTAGACGACGCCGGCGCCGCCGTGGAGGCCGGCGTGGAGGCCGGCCGGCCCTACCGGATCCGGATCACGCACTTCGGGCACGGCGAGCCGCACCCCGGCCGCGAACGCCCCTCCCGCGCACCCGCCCAGCGAGCGGTCGTCGCCGTCGTACCCGGCGAGGGGCTGGCCGGGCTGTACGGCGAGGCCGGCGCGACCACGGTCCTCGCGCGCCCGGGGGAGCCGCCCGCCAGCGGGGAACTGGTGCAGGCGGTACGGCGGGCCCACGCGCGCGAGGTCGTCCTGCTGCCCAACGACGCCGAACTGCGCCACACGGCCGCCGCCGCGGCCGAGCAGGCCCGTACCGAGGGCGTCCGGGTGGCCCTGATCCCGACCCGCTCGGCGGTCCAGGGCATCGCCGCGCTCGCCGTGCACGAGCCGCGGCGCCGGTTCGACGAGGACGTGGTCCAGATGACCTCGGCGGCGGGTGCCACCCGGTACGCCGAGGTCGTCGTCGCCGAGCGCCAGTCCTGGACCACGGCCGGCATCTGCCAGGCCGGGGACGTGCTGGGCCTCATCGACGGTGACGTGGCGGTGATCGGCACGGACGTCACCGCCACCGCCCGCACCGTCCTGGACCGCATGCTCCAGTCCGGGGGCGAACTGGTCACCCTGGTCGTCGGCGACGAGGCACCGGAAACCGTCGCCGGGCACCTGGAGGCCCGGGTACGGGAGTCCTACCTGGCCGTGGACACGGTGGTGTACCACGGCGGCCGGCAGGGGGCGCTGCTGCTGATCGGCGTGGAGTGAGCGGCGGCAGCCGGCGGGCCGGCGGCCGTCCGCGCGGGTGAGCCGGAGGTGGCTCAGTCCCGTTCCGGGTCCGTTCCCTCCTGCGCCGCCTGGAGCATCTGGGCCGCCTCCGCGCGCCGTTCCCGGACCGTCTCGTCCCCGTCGTCGGCGCCCTCGTAGACCGCGAGCACCGCACGCGCGCGTGCCTCCGCCCGCTCCGGACGGCCGAGGTCGGCCTCCAGCCAGCCCGCGCCCAGCTCGGCGCCGGTACGGCCGTGCAGCCCGGTGGCACCGAGCGCGGCGAACACCGCCACGGCCCGGGTCATCTGCTCCAGCGCCGCCTCGAACGCGGCCCGGATCGCCGCGTCCTCGGCCTCCTCGGACGCCGAGCGGGCCAGCAGCTCGGCGAACTGCCGGTGCGTGTCGCCGAGTTCCGTGGCCAGCTCCGCCCGGTCCGCGCCCCGGGCCGCCGCCAGCGCCGTCTCGCACTCCCGCACCGCCTCCGTCATCAGCGCACGCGCGGGTGCGGCCCCGGACTCTTTGCCCAGCGCCAGCCAGGCCCGGGCGCGCAGCGAGCGGACCAGGAACGGGGCGTTGCCGAGCGCGCGCCACAGGTCGCCCGCGCGCGTGTAGGCCCGGTCCGCCTCCGCCGCGAGACCGGCGTTGCCCAGCGACTCGGCGGCGAGGTGGGCGAGCGTGGCGTGGTCCTGCTGCTCGGGCCAGTGCCGGGCCAGCTCGGCGGCCTTGAGCCGCTCCTCGGCGGCGGCCCGGTGCTCGCCCAGTTCGCCCAGGCAGTCCCCGAGCCACCAGCGGGCCTGGACCACCGCCTCGTCGCCGTGCGTGCCGGGGCTCAGGTCGGCCAGCGCGGACTGAAGTACCTCGGCGGCCTCCGCGTAGCGGCCCCGGCGCAGCAGGAACCCGCCCAGCTGCTGCCGTGCCCAGGCGCCCAGAGTGGCGCCCTCGCCCGCCTCGTCGGCCCAGTGCGCGGACTCCAGCGCGTGCCCGGCGGCCTCGGCGGGCGCGTCCAGGGCGCCGAGCACCTCGGCGAGCTGGAGGTGCAGCTGGGCCCGCCCGACCGGCTCCACGTACGGGCCGCCGTGCTCCAGCGCCGCCCGCAGCGCGCGTTCGGCCCCGGTGAGGTCACCGGCCTGGTGGGCGAGGGCGGCGACCTGGACCTCGTACTCGACGGCGAACCACGGCAGCCCGGCGGCCACGTACGCGTCGGCGGACCGCCGGAACAGCTCCGCCGCCCGCCGTGCGTCCCCGGTCATCCCGGCCAGCTCGGCGAGCATCCCCCGCGCCTCGGCGGCCCGCGCCGCCAGCCGCACATCGCCGTCGTCGTGCCCCTCGACCAGCGCCAGCACCTCCCGCACGGCCGCCTCGGCCTCGGCGGCCGCCTCCCGCAGACCCGTTCCGGGACGGCGGACCCCGGCACCTGCGGCGCGACCGTCCGCGCCGGTCCGCCGGGCGGCGACCGCCTGCTCCGCGTCCGCGCCGGTGTGCCGGGCGGCCCCACGCTCCGGGCCCGCGCCGGACGTCCGCGGGCCCGCGGCCTCCCGCCCGGTCGCCTCGTCGGTATGTGCTCCGTCCCCCACGGCGCCCGTACGGGGTCCGTCGGAGATCCCCTCCAAGTCCACACCCGTGTCACCCGCGTCCGCGCCGCCCATGTCCGCGTGGCCCGCGGCCCCGGTGCCGTCCTCGGCCGCCGCGTGGACCCGGCGCATCAGGACCCGGGCCCGGCTCATCACCACCGACGCCGTCTGGCGCACTCCCGTGCCCTCGTCGGCGTACAGGGCGAGCACCTCGTCGTACAGCCGGGTGACCGTGGTCAGGGCCGGCTCGACCTCCCCCGCCAGGGCACGGACGTACGCCGCACGCGCGCGTGCCGCGAGGGCCTCCCCGGGGTCGCCCGCCTGCGCGTACAGCCGTGCCGCGCGCTCGAAGAGGGGGATTCCCTCGGGGCCGCGGGCCATCGCCTCGTGGTCGGCGATCTCCGCGCGGTCGCGCGGCTCCAGCTCGGTGTCCCGGGCGGCCCGGGCGACCGCCGCCCACGCCTGGAGCGCGTGCGGACGCAGGGTCCCCGACTGCCGCCGCGCCTCGGCGAGCAGCGCGGGCAGTGCGGGCTCTCCGGCGGCCTCGGGCGCCGGGGGGAGGGCCGGTGGCGCCACGGCGGGCCGTGCCGCGCGCACGCCCAGCGGCAGCCGGTCCGCCAGCGGGCGCTGGTCCATCCGCGCCCGGATCCGGTCGCCGACGGCGAACGTGCCGTTGCGGTGGTCGAACCGCGCGGCGAGCTCCGTCGCCTCCACGCGCGCGTGCGCGGCGAGTTCCCCCGCGGTCCAGCTCCGCCCGGCCGGCCCCGGCACCCGCTGCCCGCCCAGGCCCCGCTCGGTCAGCCGGTCCATCAGCAGCGCCACCACGGCCAGGAACTCCAGCCTGCTGCGCGGATGCCCGGCGTCGGTGAAGTACGCCGGCCGCCCGGCCAGCAGCTCCAGGCCGCGCGCCTCGTTCCCGGTCAGCGCGCAGAACTCGACGTGGTCGGCGTACGCGGCCCGCATGCTCTCCATCGGGCGCACCAGCCGGAACCCGCGCAGATGGTGCGCGCGGGCCTCGTCCACCCGGCCGAGCCGAAGCAGCGGGGCCAGCGAGGAGGCCAGCACGGAGTGCGGCTCGTGCGCGCAGGCGAACTCGCCCTCCAGCACCGGCCGCCACAGCCGGAGCGCCTCGGCGTCCCGGCCGCACCGGACCTGCCAGACGCCCTGCGCGTGCAGCTCGCAGGCGGGGCAGTCGGCCATCGCGTCCCGGTCGGCGGCCAGCCACGCGGCGTAGGCCCGCCGCGCGCGCGGGATGTCCCCGATGTGCGCGGCCACACTGAACTCGGAGCTGCGCACCGCCCGCTCGGAGTGCCCGGCGAGCCGGTAGCGGCGCTCCATCTCGCCGAGCCACTTCTCGATCGAGGCGAGCGGTATGTGCGGCTGGTCCAGCATGCCCGCCGACATCCACTTGAAGGCCCAGTGCAGCGTGTGGGTCTCGTACTCGTCGAAGTCCTCGGGCCGTTCGTCCCACATGCGCAGCAGCCGCGCGAACGGGACGAACATCCTGTCCTTCTCGGAGCTGTAGTTGCAGACCTTCAGCAGATGTCCGAGCGCCTCGATCACGGCGAGCGGGACGTCCAGCCGCTCCGCCTCGGCGAGCAGCTCCTCCGCGCGCGCGTTGCGGGCCGGGCCCTCCGGTTCCTCGGAGTTCTCCGCCAGCGCCTGACGCAGCGCGTCGATGTCCGTGATCTCGCTCATCGTCCGTCCCCCTCCCCGTGGGCCGCCCCCGCGAGCAGCCCGATGAACGCCCGGTCGAGCGGCGCCGAGCCGGCCGGCCGCGGCGGGCGCCGCGCCGTCGGCGGCGCCTGCCCGTACGGCGCCTCGGTCGCGGTGCCGATCGGCTCCGGCTCGCCGGGCGGACCGATCCTGCGCACCAGCGGGTCCGGCTGGTTCACCCGGACGCCGTACGGCAGCGGCATGCCGAAGTCCCGGGCGGTCCACTCCACCGGCGGGGCCGCCGGTGTCCGGGCGCCGCGGCCGACCGCCCTGATCCGCCCGGCGACCACGAAGCAGGCCGGCAGCCCGGTGCCGAACCGGCCGAGGAAGACCGACCGGGCCTTACGCAGAGGGACCCGGGGGCCGGCGCAGAGGTGCCGGGCGAGCGGGTCCACCAGGCCACGCGGACCGACCTGGAAGCGGTGGAAGCGGTGGGCGCGGTGAGGTGGACGGGGGGCCTGGGATGCCTGTGGGCTGTGGGAATCCATCGTCACTGCGCCGCAGGGGGCGTGCGTGCGGCGCGGGGTCGGGCGGTCCCGGCGGGGCGGTGACCGCGAAGGATGGCCGGAGCGCGCCATCCTAGGCCCGGATCAGCGCGCCTGACCAGGAGTTTCCCTGATGTTTACGGCATCCCGGCCGGGCGGTGCGGGGCGTGGTCTACGGCATTGTCAGTGCCGTGGTGTGCAATTGGGGACGTGCCCGCACTGCAAGAACCGCTCAAGAAGGTGCTCGGCCCCGCCACCGCGAAGGTGATGGCCGAGCACCTCGGCCTGCACACCGTCGGTGATCTGCTGCACCACTACCCGCGCAGATACGAGGAGCGCGGCCAGCTCACCCACCTCGCCGACCTCCCCATGGACGAGCACGTCACGGTGGTCGCCCAGGTCGCCGACGCCCGGCTGCACACCTTCGCCTCGGCCAAGGCCCCCCGGGGCAAGGGCCAGCGCCTGGAGGTCACTATCACGGACGGCAGCGGCCGGCTCCAGCTCGTCTTCTTCGGCAACGGCGTGCACAAACCCCACAAGGAACTGCTGCCGGGCACCCGCGCGATGTTCGCCGGCAAGGTCTCCGTCTTCAACCGCCGCCTCCAGCTCGCCCACCCGGCCTACGAGTTGCTGCGCGGCGACGGTGAAGAGGCCGTCGAGTCCTGGGCCGGAGCCCTGATCCCGATCTACCCGGCGACCGCCAAACTGGAGTCCTGGAAGATCGGCAAGGCGGTCCAGACAGTGCTGCCCAGCGCCCAGGAGGCCCTCGACCCGCTCCCGGACTCCCTGCGCGCCGGCCGGGGCCTGCTCCCGCTCCCCGAGGCCCTGCTCAAGATCCACCGGCCGCACACCAAGGCCGACATCGCCGACGCCCGCGCCCGCCTGAAGTGGGACGAGGCCTTCGTCCTCCAGGTCGCCCTGGCCCGCCGCCGGCACGCCGAGACCCACCTGCCCGCCGTGCCCCGCGTCGCCGGCCCGGACGGCCTCCTCGCGGCCTTCGACGACCGCCTGCCCTTCACCCTTACCGAGGGCCAGCGGAAGGTCTCCCGCGAGATCTTCGACGACCTGGCCACCCCGCACCCGATGCACCGCCTGCTCCAGGGCGAGGTCGGCTCCGGGAAGACCATGGTCGCCCTGCGCGCCATGCTCGCCGTGGTCGACGCGGGCGGGCAGGCGGCCATGCTCGCGCCCACCGAGGTGCTCGCCCAGCAGCACCACCGCTCCATCACCGAGATGATGGGCGAACTGGCCGAGGGGGGCATGCTGGGCGGCGCCGAGCACGCCACCAAGGTGGTGCTGCTCACCGGCTCGATGGGCACGGCGGCTCGCCGCCGGGCCCTGCTCGACCTGGCCACCGGCGAGGCCGGCATCGTCATCGGCACCCACGCCCTGATCGAGGACAAGGTCCAGTTCCACGACCTCGGCCTGGTGGTGGTGGACGAACAGCACCGCTTCGGCGTGGAGCAGCGCGACGCCCTGCGCGGCAAGGGCAAACAGCCCCCGCACCTGCTCGTCATGACGGCCACCCCCATCCCGCGCACGGTCGCCATGACGGTCTTCGGCGACCTGGAGACCTCGGTGCTGGACCAGCTCCCGGCCGGCCGCTCCCCGATCGCCAGTCATGTCGTCCCGGCCGCCGACAAGCCCCACTTCCTGGCCCGCGCCTGGGAACGGGTCCGCGAGGAGGTCGAGGCCGGCCACCAGGCGTACGTGGTCTGTCCGCGCATCGGCGACGAGGAGGACGACCCGAAGAAGGCCGGCGGGAAGCCCGCCGAGGGCGAGGCGGACAAGAGGCCCCCGCTGGCCGTGCTCGACGTGGCCGGGCAACTGGCCCAGGGCCCCCTCACGGGCCTCAAGGTGGAGGTGCTGCACGGCCGTATGCACCCCGACGACAAGGACGCCGTCATGCGCCGCTTCGCGGCCGGCGAGACCGACGTCCTGGTGGCCACCACCGTCATCGAGGTCGGCGTCAACGTCCCGAACGCCACCGCCATGGTCATCATGGACGCCGACCGCTTCGGCGTCTCCCAGCTCCACCAGCTGCGCGGCCGGGTCGGCCGCGGTTCCGCCCCCGGTCTGTGCCTCCTGGTCACCGAGATGCCCGAGGCGAGCCCGGCCCGCCAGCGGCTGAACGCGGTCGCCTCCACGCTCGACGGCTTCGAGCTGTCCCGCATCGACCTCGAACAGCGCCGCGAGGGCGACGTCCTGGGCCAGGCCCAGTCCGGCGCCCGCTCCAGCCTGCGGGTCCTGGCGGTCATCGAGGACGAGGAGGTCATCGCGGAGGCGAGGGCGGAGGCGGCCGCGGTCGTGGCGGCCGACCCGGAGCTGGAGCGCCTCCCGGGCCTGCGCACGGCCCTGGACGCCCTGCTGGACGAGGAGCGGGAGCAGTACCTGGAGAAGGGGTGAGCCACACTGGACCTGAACCGACCCACGACCAAGGACCGAAGATGACCCGCGTGATCGCCGGCGCAGCCGGCGGACGTCGCCTCGCGGTGCCCCCGGGCACCGGCACCCGCCCCACCTCCGACCGCGCCCGCGAAGGTCTCTTCTCCACCTGGCAGTCCCTTCTGGGCGGCCCCCTGGACGGCGAACGCGTCCTCGACCTCTACGCCGGATCGGGAGCCGTGGGCCTGGAAGCCCTCTCCCGGGGCGCCGGCCACACCCTGCTGGTCGAGGCCGACGCCCGCGCCGCCCGGATCGTCCGCGAGAACGTGCGGAACCTGGGCCTGCCCGGCGCCGAGGTGCGGGCGGGCAAAGCGGAACAGGTCATCCGCGGCGCGCCCCCCGCCGAGCCGTACGACCTGGTCTTCCTCGACCCGCCGTACGCCGTCACAGATCACGATCTTCGAGAGATTCTGCTCACACTCCACTCGGAGGGCTGGCTCGCCGAGCAAGCGCTCGTCACCGTGGAGCGCAGCACCAGAGGCGGCGAATTCCACTGGCCGGACGGTTTCGAGGCGCTCCGGTCCCGTCGCTACGGCGAGGGAACGTTTTGGTACGGTCGCGCCGCCTCTACGTGCGAAGACGCACGATGACCGGACCGGAGAGCGAGGGATCACAAGTGCGCCGCGCCGTCTGTCCCGGGTCGTTCGACCCGATCACCAACGGACATCTCGACATCATCGCCCGAGCCTCCCGTCTGTACGACGAGGTCTACGTCGCGGTGATGATCAACAAGTCCAAGAAGGGCCTCTTCGAGATCGACCAGCGGATCCGGCTGATCCGCGAGGTCACCTCCGAGTACGCCAACGTCCGCGTCGAGTCCTTCCACGGCCTCCTGGTGGACTTCTGCAAGCAGCGCGACATCCCCGCCATCGTCAAGGGCCTGCGCGCCGTCAGCGACTTCGACTACGAACTCCAGATGGCCCAGATGAACAACGGCCTCACCGGCGTCGAGACGCTGTTCGTGCCCACCAACCCCACCTACAGCTTCCTGTCCTCCTCCCTCGTCAAGGAGGTCGCGGCCTGGGGCGGGGACGTCTCCCACCTGGTGCCCCCGCAGGTGCTGGAGGCGCTGAACGAGCGCCTCGCCAGGGACTGATGGGGCTACAGTCGTCCCGTCCGTCTCCGAACCGGCTGTAGAGAGTGGCGAGCACAGGTGGACGTGCAGAAGAAGCTCGACGAGATCGTCTCCACGGTCTCCGGCGCCCGGTCCATGCCCATGTCGGCGTCGTGCGTGGTCAACCGCGCCGAGCTGCTCGCGCTGCTCGAAGAGGTGCGCCAGGCGCTGCCCGGCTCCCTCGCCCAGGCGCGGGAGTTGATCGGCGACCGTGAGCAGATGGTCGAGCAGGCCCGGCAGGAGGCCGAGCGGATCATCGAGAGCGCGCACGCCGAGCGCGGCTCGCTGGTCTCCGAGACCGAGATCGTCCGCCGCGCCCAGGCCGAGGCCGACCGGATCCTCGCCGAGGCCCGCAAGGAGGCCGAGGAGATCCGCGCGGAGGCCGACGACTACGTGGACTCCAAGCTCGCCAACTTCGAGGTCGTCCTCACCAAGACCCTCGGCTCGGTCGGCCGGGGCCGCGAGAAGCTCCTCGGCACGGGCCCCGGCCTGGACGAGGAGGGCTACGCGGACGAGGACGCCCCCGAGCGCAGCCACGACCCGGAGACCCTGCGCCGGGACGCCGACGCCTACGTGGACGCCAAGCTCGGCGCCTTCGAGGCCGTCCTCGCCAAGACCCTGGAGGCCGTCGGCCGGGGCCGGCAGAAGCTGCACGGCCGGATCGCCACCGACGACCTCGGCGCGCTCGCCGACGACACCACGACCTTCCAGCACTCCAGCGACGCCGACTACCTCGCCGACCTCGCGGCCCTCGCGGACGACGACCGCGCGGACCGGCGGCGGCCGGAGCCGTCCCGGCCCGCCTACGACCCCCGGCCCGCCTACTCCCCGGCCGCCGGCTACGGCCCGGCGGACAGCGCCCCCGCCCCGCAGCCGGACCCGTACGCGGGCTTCCCGCAGCAGCCGGAGTACCCGCCGGCCCAGGACCCGTACGGCTACGGGCAGGCCGACCCCTACGGCTACCAGGGCTACGGCGCCCACCAGCCCCAGCAGGCCCACCAGCAGCACCAGCAGGCACACCAGCCCCCGCACCAGCCGCAGGCCCAGCCCCAGCAGGCGCAGGCCCGGCAGGACTACGCCCTGGACGAGACCAGCCTGTTCGACACCAGCATGATCAGCGCGGAGCAGCTGCGGGCGTACGAACAGGGCCGGGGCCTGTAGCCGGGGACCGGATTGGGCGCTGAGCGAAAGGTCCAGTATCCTGGCTGTTCGGTCGCGCATGCCCGCGATCACCGCTGCCCGGGGACACCGTCGGGCGGCGTCCCTCCGAGTTCGCAGATCGAAAGCAGGAATGGCTCCCAACGCCCGCCTCGACCACCGCAACCCCCTCGTGATCGACACGCACGAGCTGGGCCGGCGTCCTGGCGCGCTGCAGCGCCTGACCCGTGAGATCGACGCTCCCCGGGATCTCGGCATCCAGGGAGTCATCGGAGTGCCGGAAGGCAGCCCGGTGGAGCTCGAACTCCGTCTTGAGTCGGTCATGGAAGGTGTGCTTGTCACAGGCACCGCCCGTGCAACGGCCGAGGGGGAGTGCGTAAGGTGTCTGGAGCCGGTCGGGCTGGAGCTCGAAGCGGACTTCCAGGAGATGTTCTCGTACCCTGACGCCGACGACCGGGGCCGTGTGATCACGGAACCGGGCGACGACGCCGAGGACGACGAGGGCAGGCTCTTCATCGAGGACGGTCTGATCGACCTCGAACCTCTGCTGCGCGATGCGGTGGTGCTCGCACTGCCGATGCAGCCGGTGTGCCAGGAAGACTGCCCGGGCCTGTGCTCCGAGTGTGGAGCGCGGCTCGCGGACGACCCGGACCACCACCATGACGCCGTCGACATCCGTTGGGCGGCTTTGCAGGGACTCGCCGGCACCATGACGGACGGCGAGAAGGACGAGATGAGCGGCGCCGAAGCGGGCGTCGACGAGAAGCAGGAGAAGTAGCCGTGGCTGTTCCGAAGCGGAAGATGTCGCGCAGCAACACGCGCCACCGCCGGTCGCAGTGGAAGGCTGCGGTCCCCACCCTGGTTGCGTGCGAGCGCTGCCACGAGCCCAAGCAGCAGCACATCGCGTGCCCGTCTTGCGGCACCTACAACAAGCGCCAGGTCCTCGAAGTCTGAGTGGCTGGTGAGAGGCCCGATGACTGACGCGAAAGCAGCTAGTCCCCGCCAGCGCGGGGGTAGTCCGCAGGCCTCGTCCCACACGCTTCTGGAAGGGCGGCTCGGCTACCAGGTCGAGTCCGCCCTTCTGGTGCGTGCGCTGACCCACCGTTCCTACGCGTACGAGAACGGCGGCCTGCCGACGAACGAGCGGCTGGAGTTCCTCGGGGACTCCGTGCTCGGCCTCGTCGTCACGGACACGCTGTACCGCACCCACCCCGACCTGCCCGAAGGCCAGCTGGCCAAGTTGCGGGCCGCGGTGGTCAACTCGCGCGCGCTGGCGGAGGTCGGCCGCGGCCTGGACCTGGGCGCCTTCATCCGGCTCGGCCGGGGTGAAGAGGGCACGGGCGGCCGGGACAAGGCGTCCATCCTCGCCGACACCCTCGAAGCGGTGATCGGCGCGGTCTATCTCGACCAGGGCCTCGACGCGGCCTCCGAACTGGTGCACCGCCTGTTCGACCCGCTGATCGAGAAGTCCTCCAACCTCGGAGCCGGCCTGGACTGGAAGACCTCCCTCCAGGAGCTGACCGCGATCGAGGGGCTCGGCGTGCCCGAGTACCTGGTCACGGAGACCGGCCCCGATCACGAGAAGACCTTCACTGCTGCCGCCCGCGTCGGGGGCGTCTCGTACGGCACCGGCACCGGCCGCAGCAAGAAGGAGGCGGAGCAGCAGGCCGCCGAGTCCGCCTGGCGGTCCATCCGGGCCGCCGCGGACGAACGCGCCAAGGCGGCCGAGGAGCCCGTCCGCGAGACGGCCGACGAAGCCGGCGAGCCGGCCGGGGAACCGGTCCGCGAGACGGCCGACGCGGTCGTCGAGGCGGCCGCGGAGCCCGTCAAGGACACCGACCCGTCCTCCGCCACCGCCTGACCGGAAGCAGCACCACCCGAGCGCCCGTCCCGCCCCGGCGGAGGCGGGCGCTCGGTCCATCCACGGAGGAGCGGGGGAGGGCCGCGCACATGGTCGGGGACAGTGGGCACATGGTGGGGGACATCGCGCAGGTGGCGGGCGAGACCGCCCCGTACATCACGGCCGCAGCGGGCGCTTACGGCCTCGCCGTGCTGGCTCGCACCCAGGAGCAGGCCGCCGATGCCACGGTCGCCCTGGGGCGGCGGCTCGCCCAGCGGATCTTCGGGGTCCGCGCAGAGGACGAGGCGTTGCCCGAGGCGCTCGCCGACGTCGTCGCGGAACCGGACGACGCGGACAGCGTGGCGGCACTGCGCAAAGCCGTCCGCAAGGCCCTCCTCGCCGACGAGGAACTGGCCGCCGACGTCCGTGCCCTGCTCCCGCGGGCACCCTTCGTACATGCCGGCGACGGGTCCCAGGCAGTCGTCGGCAGTGTGATCGGCGGGGACAGCGTCCAGATCGGGGTGGTCCGCGGAGACGTGCACATCGGCACCTCCCCCCGCGCCTGACCGGGCGGTACACATGGGGCGGGAAACGGACGGGAACCGGGTGGAGAACTCGGTCGGGAACCGGGTGGAGAACTCGGTCGTCGCCGGGGACAGCTTCCAGATCGGAGCGGTTCACGGCACTGTCAACGTGTTCACCGGTGCGCGCCGCCCGGGCAGCGTGCCGGAGGGGTTCTGGACCGCCGCCGACTCCGTGGCACCGGCGGGCCTCGGGCTCGTACGGGTACGGGACGCCGATCCGCTGCACCTCGGCGTGCACCGGCCCATCCGGGGCACAGGCGCCGAACCGTCGGCGCTGCCGCCGTATGTGCCCCGGGACATGGACATCCGTGACGGCGACGGGCTGCGCCCGCGGATCGAGGAGGCCTCCCGGCGCGGCGGGTTCGTGCTCCTGGTGGGTGATTCCTCCGTCGGCAAGACCCGCTCGCTGTACGAGGCGGTCAACGCGCTGCTGCCCGACTGGTGGCTGGTCCATCCTTCCGACGCCGCACAGACCGAGCATCTCGTCGGCCTGTCACCCCGGAGGCTGGTCGTCTGGCTCGACGAACTCCAGAACCATGTGTCCGGCGGGCACCAGCTCACCGCGGCGACCGTACGTACCCTGCTGACCCCGCCCCGCCAAGTGGTGATCGTGGGCACGCTCTGGCCGCACTACCACGACGCCTGGACCGCGCTTCCCGTCACCGGCCAGGACGAGGACCGCCATCGCGGCGAGCGCGAACTTCTCAAGCTCGCGGAGATCGTGCACGTGGCGGCATCCTTCGGCGCGTCGGAGCGGGAACGGGCGGTCACCCTCGCCGCCGCCGACGAGCGGTTGCGCCGCGCCCTGCAAGCCGAGGACTTCGGGCTCACCCAGGTCATCGCCGGGGCCCCACAACTCGTCCACCGGTGGGAGAACGCCGGTCCCTACGCCCGTGCCCTGATGACCGCGGCCGTCGACGCCACCCTGCTCGGCGTGCAGTCCCCGGTCCCGGAGAGCCTGCTGCGGTCCGCGGTACCCGGTTACTGCGGTCCGGCGGAGCGGGCCGGCGCCCCGGACGACTGGTTCGAGCAGGCGCTGCACTACGCGACCCGGCCGCTGCTCGGCGCCACCTCGGTCCTCGTGCCGGTCAGCGACGGCCGGGCGATGGGCTCCCCCGACGGCTACCGGGTGGCCGACTACCTCTTGCAGCACACCGGGCGCGCCCAGCGCGCCGTACCCCCGCCGGAGACCTTCTGGGAGGCGTGCGCCGAGCACCTCACGGACACCGCCGACCTCGTGCGGACGGGATCGGCCGCGGCCGCCCGGCAGCGCGTCGGCGCGGCCGTACCGCTCCTGCGCAAAGCGGTCGAGGCAGGTTCGGTCTCGGCGATGCAGGAACTGGGCGACCTGTACCGCAGGACGGGTGACAGGGCGGGAGCCGAAGAGATGGCGGACCGCTTGTCGGCCTCCGCGCACCCGGACGCCGCCCTGTACCGGACGCTCCTCGCGGGCTGGGACTTCGAGGAACTGCTGGACCTGGCCGAGGCAGGCAACGAGTACGCCGTGAGCCATCTCATCGAGTACGGGCATCCCCGGCTGGGGATCTCGCTGCTCCTGGAGGACCTCGACCCGGACGACCTGTGGGCCTGGTACAAGCTCGCCGAGCTCTTCCACGAGGAGGACGAGAACGAACGGGCCATTGCCATCCTGGAGATGCTCCACGAGCGGGAGCACGACGACGCGCTCCCTTTCCTCACGGAGCTGCTCCAGGAGGAAGGCGACGCCGAGCGGCTGTACGAGCTCACGGAGGAGGGGTACTTCGCCGCGGCCAGATGCCTGGCGGAACTCCTCCAGGAGAAGGGCCGTACGGAAGAGGCGCTGGAGGTGCTGTGGGAGTTCGCCGACGAGGGCGACGACGAGGTCGACTACACGCTGGCGCACACGCTCGCGCTCCAAGGCGACCTGGACACGCTCCTGGAGCGCGCGGCACGAGGACACGCCGACGCGGCGAGTGAGGCGGCCAAGCTGCTGCGGGACCGCGGGGACGTCGACCGGGCGGTGGAGGTGCTCACACCGATCGCCGGCGCCGGCGGCTATGTGGCCGGGGAGCTGGCCGAGTTGCTGCGCGTCGGCGGCCGGGTGGACGACCTGCGGAAGCGGGCGGAGGCCGGCGACGCCCACGCGGCCGGGGAGCTGGCCAGGGTGGCGATCGAGGAGGGGGATCTGGACGAGGCCGTACGGCTGCACGCCCTGAAGGGCACGGCCTCGGCGGCGTTCCGGCTCACGGACCAGCTGGTCGACGCCCTGGTGGCGCGCGGCGAGGCCGACCGGGCCGTCCGGTTGTTCCGTGACGTCGGGGACGCGCCGCCCTTCGGCCTGCGCGAGTTGCTCAAGAAGCTGGGCAGGGCCGAGGAACTGCGCGGGCTGGTCGACCAAGGAGATGCGCACGCGGTGTGGGACCTCGCCGAGGTCCTGCGCGGCCAGGGCCGTGCCGACGAGGCCGACGCCCTGCTGAGCCGGGGGCTCACCGCCGACGGACGGATACCGCCCACCGGCCCGGCCGGCTGAGCGGCCCCCGGGATACCCTTCCCCCAGCCGCCCCGCAGTCGCCCGAAGGAGTGCCGGTGCCCGAGTTGCCCGAGGTCGAGGTCGTGCGGCGTGGCCTGGAGCGCTGGGTCGCGCATCGCACCGTCGCCGATACCGAGGTGCTGCACCCGCGCGCCGTCCGCCGGCACCTCGCCGGGCCCGACGACTTCGCGCACCGGCTCAAGGGCCACCACATCGGCACGCCCCGCCGGCGCGGCAAGTACCTGTGGCTGCCGCTGGAGGAGACCGACCAGTCCGTCCTGGCCCACCTCGGCATGAGCGGGCAGCTGCTGGTGCAGCCCCATAACGCGCCGGACGAGAAGCACCTGCGCATCCGCGTCCGGTTCGCCGACCGGCTCGGCACGGAACTCCGCTTCGTGGACCAGCGCACCTTCGGCGGGCTGTCGCTGCACGACAACACCGCCGACGGCCTGCCCGACGTCATCGCGCACATCGCCCGCGACCCGCTGGACCCGCTCTTCGACGACGAGGCCTTCCATCAGGCGCTGCGCCGCAAGCGGACCACGATCAAGCGGGCCCTGCTGGACCAGTCGCTGATCAGCGGGGTCGGCAACATCTACGCGGACGAGGCCCTGTGGCGCGCCCGGGTCCACTACGAACGCCCGACGGCGAACTTCACCCGCCCCGTCACGGCGGAACTCCTCGGCCACGTCCGCGACGTGATGAACGCGGCCCTCGCCGTCGGCGGCACCAGCTTCGACAGCCTGTACGTCAACGTCAACGGCGAGTCCGGCTACTTCGACCGGTCCCTGGACGCGTACGGCCGTGAGGGACTGCCGTGCAAGCGGTGCGGCACCCCCCTGCGGCGCCGCCCCTGGATGAACCGGTCCAGTTACTTCTGCCCGAAGTGTCAGAGGGCGCCGCGCGTCTCGTCGTAGCGCGCACGGGCCGTGAGGACGTCGTCCATCGCGTCCTCGACACAGTGGATGAGCGCCAGCAGCCGCTCGGCCACCCGGCGGCCCAGCGGCGTCAGCTCGTAGTCCACGCGCGGCGGGTTCGTCGGCTGCGCCTCGCGGTGCACCAGGCCGTCCCGCTCCAGCGCGTGCAGGGTCTGGGAGAGCATCTTCTCGCTCACCCCGTCGACGCGTCGGCGCAGCTCGTTGAAGCGCAGCGGCCCCTCGTACAGCGCGCCGAGCGTCAGCCCGCCCCAGCGGCCCGTGACGTGCTCCAGCGTGCCGCGCGACGGGCAGGCCTTGGCGAAGACGTTGTACGCGAGGTCGTCGTGGTCCTGGGTGGTGGCCGTCATACCCCAAGGGTACGCCTGCACAGCGCTTACCGCGAGGTTGCACTAACTTCTGGTTAGTGCTTTCCTTTGGTTACCGCAGACGGCCGCTCCTTGCCGAGCCGTGCCGTTGTCCCGCCGCCCTTCCCAAGGAGCCCCCATGACCACCCCCGTGGTGTCCATCGCCTACCACTCCGGTTTCGGCCACACCGCCGTCCTCGCCGAGGCCGTCCGCGCCGGTGCCGCCGAGGCGGGGGCCGAGACGCATCTGATCAAGGTGGACGAGATCACCGACGCCCAGTGGGAGACGCTGGACCGCTCGGACGCGATCGTCTTCGGCTCGCCCACCTACATGGGCACCGCCTCCGGCGCCTTCCACGTCTTCGCCGAGACCACCTCCCAGCGCTGGTTCGGCCGGGCCTGGCAGGACAAGCTGGCCGCCGGGTTCACCAACTCGGCCTCCAAAAGCGGCGACAAGCTGCACACCCTGCAGTTCTTCCAGACGCTGGCCGCCCAGCACGGCATGCACTGGGTCAGCCTCGGCCTGCTCCCCGGCTGGAACAGCAGCACCGCCTCCGAGAACGACCTCAACCGCCTCGGCTTCTTCGCCGGCGCCGGCGCCCAGTCGGACAACGACCAGGGACCCGAGGGCGTCCACAAGGCCGACATCGCCACCGCCGAGCACCTGGGCCGCCGGGTGGCACAGACCGCGAAGACCTTCGCCCTGGGGCGCGCGGCGGCGTAGCGCCGCACGCCCCGCGGCCGGGCGTCTCAGGTCCCGAACTCCAGCGTCCACCAAGGGCCGCCCGGACCGAGGTGGACACCCGCGCCGACGGTCGTGAAGGCGGGGTTCAGGATGCTGGCGCGATGCCCGGGGTCGGCCATCCACGCCGCGAGCACGGCCGCCGGGTCCGCCTGGCCACGGCCGATGTTCTCCCCGCCGAGACCGGCGACCCCGGCCCGCGCCGCCCGGTCCCAGGGCGTCCTGCCGTCCGGGTCGGTATGGGCGAAGAAGCCCCGCGCGGCCATGTCGTCGCTGAACGCCTCGGCCAGCCCGGTCAGCGCGGAGTTCGCCGCGAGCGCGCCGAGCCCGGCCTTCGCCCGCTCGTCGTTGACCAGCTTCAGCACCTCCGCCTCGACGGCGGCCTCCCGCTCCACGGTGTCCGTGGGGGAGGAGGGGGCGGGGGCCGGAGCCCCGGGCGTACGGGAGGGAGTGGCCGAAGGGGTCGCCGTACGGGACGGGGTGGCCTTCGGCTTGCCGGGCTCGGGGGCAGGCTTGGGCTTCGACTCGGTGGGCTTGGGTGCGGGCTTGGCCGGGGTGACGGTCGCCGACGGCTCGGCGGTCCTGGTCTCACCGCTTCCCGGCGTCTTGCGGGGGCGGGCCTTCGGCGACGGCTTCCCGGCTGCGGCCGTCCGCGACGGGGAGGTTCCGGCGGGCGCCGGCTTCGAGGAGGAGGGGGACGCGGAGGCCGACGGGTCCGGCGACCGGGTGGCCCGCTCGCTGCCGTCCTTCCCGGGGCCCGCCGTGGCACCGGCGCCGACGCTGCCCGAGGTGCCGCCCTGCTCGCTCGTCGTGTTGCCGGGGGAGGCCACGGCGGACTGTGTCCGCTCGCCGCCGGTGGTGTCCGTACCACCGCCGAGCCGGTAGTGCTCCAGGCCCGGCACCGTGCCGGAGCCCACCACGGCCGTGCCGAGGACGACGGCCACGGACACCGCGAGCAGAGCGGCGCGCACCGGTCGTACGGCCTTGGCCCACCGCCGGCCGCCACCACTCGCCTTGCCGCCCGCGTCCCCCGAGCCGCACCGGGCACCGGAGCCGGCCTCGGGCGCGCCCGGAGCCGGCTGGTCGTCCGTCGCGAACAGGTAGGCCTGAGCCTTCGCGGTGGCCTCGGCATAGGCCTCCGGGGCCGGGTACGACCCGATGTCACCGGGAACCGGACGTCCTTCGGAAGGCGAGGGCGCGGGCGAGCGCCGAGGGTCGTCGCTTCCGGCGGCGGAGCGTCGGTGGCGTCCCATGATCCTTGCCCTCTTCCTCGTACGCGTTCTTCGTACGCGCGGCCGACCCACTCCACTCCGTCGAGTGAGTTTCAGCCACGATTCACCGGGTCCGGACGGTACCCGATGCCGCCGGGGCACGACGTGTCCCGAGCGGCACCGGCCGGTTAGGTTGCACCCATGAGCGAGGACGTACGACTGGTCGCCTGGGTGCGTGGACACGTGCAGGGCGTGGGATTCCGCTGGTTCACGCGGGCCAGGGCGCTGGAGATCGGCGGGCTGAGTGGTTTTGCTCTCAATTTGGCCGACGGCCGGGTCCAGGTGGTCGCGGAGGGGGCACGGGAGGGCTGCGAGGGGCTGCTGGACTGGCTCCAGGGCGGCGACACGCCCGGACGCGTGGACGGTGTGACAGAGATCTGGGACACACCGCGCGGCGGCTACGACGGCTTCGCCATCCGCTGAACCCGCTCCGCCATGCCCCCTCGGCCGGGCCGCCACGGGTTGCCGCGGGCACCCGTCGGGAGCGGAAACGCCCTGGTGGTTGCCAAGACGGGCGGGGCATGGCAGGCTCCGCAGGTACTGCTGGTCGCCACGCCCCGAGGGCCCCAAAGAAGCCGCAGCACCGCCTTGTTCCCGGCCGTGCGCCACGGGTTGCCCCCCAATACAGGGCGTGATCGTGTTGACCGTCAAACTTTTTGGTGAGACGCTGAAAGCCCCGCGCACCTTAGCTGTTTGGCATGGAACAACAGCAGAGCAACACCCGGATGTGCCAAGCACCGCGGGTGCGAATCCCTCACGACCCAACCGCATCGGTCGGTCACTCATTGTGGAGGACCATCCATCATGGCAAAGGCGCTTCTCGGTTACGTCGGCGGCTCCGA
Source organism: Streptomyces nogalater (assembly GCF_039532885.1). Lineage (NCBI taxonomy): Bacteria > Bacillati > Actinomycetota > Actinomycetes > Kitasatosporales > Streptomycetaceae > Streptomyces > Streptomyces nogalater. The sequence goes on from NZ_BAAASM010000026.1 coordinate 42,327, forward strand.
CCCTCGACTCCTCGCCGAGATGCGACGGCTGCAGCAGCGTGTCCAGGACCTGGAGTCCGAGCTCGGACGGATCCAGGCCGAGAACGAAGCGCTGACGGCTGCCGCCTCTCAGGAGAGGATCATGGAGAGCATCGACGCACACCAGGCGGAGCCTGCGCTCACCTGATCGCTGCATCAGCTCCACAACAGCAGAGACAGTGATCGGGTTGCCCGTATCAACCGCTCAGTTGATCGGACGACTGCGATCCAGTCGTCAGAGTAGCAAGGGACGCTTCGGCGTCCCTTCGTTCTTTCCCCCGCTCGTTCTTTCCCCCGCGCATCCTTTCACCTTCTTCAACATCTGGTGTGCCCTGCGTGGTCAATGACGAAACCGCGCGGTGGCGAGGGTTCGTGGGCCGAGCCGGGAGCGGCGGCGGGTAGAGTCCAGGGGCGTGCACCTCAAGGCCCTGACCCTGCGCGGGTTCAAGTCGTTCGCCTCCGCGACCACCCTCCGGTTCGAACCGGGGATCACGTGCGTCGTCGGCCCGAACGGCTCGGGCAAGTCCAACGTCGTGGACGCGCTTAGCTGGGTCATGGGCGAACAGGGCGCCAAGTCGCTGCGCGGCGGCAAGATGGAGGACGTCATCTTCGCCGGCACCACCGGCCGCCCGCCGCTGGGCCGCGCCGAGGTGTCCCTGACCATCGACAACTCCGACGGCGCCCTGCCCATCGAGTACGCCGAGGTCACCATCACGCGGACCATGTTCCGCAACGGCGGCAGCGAGTACCAGATCAACGGCGACACCTGCCGCCTGCTGGACATCCAGGAACTCCTCTCCGACTCCGGTATCGGCCGCGAGATGCACGTCATCGTCGGCCAGGGCCAGCTCGACTCCGTCCTGCACGCCGACCCCATGGGCCGCCGAGCCTTCATCGAGGAGGCGGCCGGCGTGCTCAAGCACCGCAAGCGCAAGGAGAAGGCGCTCCGCAAGCTGGACGCGATGCAGGCCAACCTCGCGCGCGTGCAGGATCTCACCGACGAACTGCGCCGCCAGCTCAAGCCCCTGGGCCGGCAGGCGGCGGTGGCGCGCCGGGCCGCCGTCATCCAGGCCGACCTCCGCGACGCCCGGCTGCGGCTGCTCGCCGACGACCTGGTGCGGCTGCGCGAGGCCCTCCAGGCGGAGATCGCCGACGAGGCGGCGCTGAAGGAACGCAAGGACACCGCCGAGCAGGAGCTGAAGCAGGCCCTGCACCGGGAGGCCCTGCTGGAGGACGAGGTCCGCCGGCTCACCCCGCGCCTCACGCGCGCCCAGCAGACCTGGTACGAGCTGTCCCAGCTCGCCGAACGGGTGCGCGGCACGATCTCGCTGGCCGACGCCCGGGTCAAGAGCGCCACCTCCGCCCCGCCGGAGGAGCGGCGCGGCCGGGACCCCGAGGACCTGGAACGCGAGGCCGCCCGCGTCCGTGAGCAGGAGGCCGAGCTGGAGGCCGCCCTGGAAGCGGCGCGGCGGGCACTGGACGACACGGTCGCGCACCGCGCCGAGCTGGAGCGCGAGCTGGCCGTGGAGGAGCGTCGACTGAAGGACGTCGCCCGCGCCATCGCGGACCGTCGCGAAGGCCTCGCCCGTCTCTCCGGGCAGGTCAACGCGGCCCGCTCGCGCGTCGCCTCCGCCCAGGCCGAGATCGAGAGGCTCACCACGGCCCGCGACGAGGCGCGGGAGCGGGCGGTGCGCGCGCAGGAGGAGTACGAGGCCCTGCGCGCGGAGGTCGACGGCCTGGACGCGGGCGACGCCGACCTGGCCGAGCGGCACGAGGCCGCGAAGCGGGGGCTGGCCGACGCGGAGACCGCCCTGAGCGCGGCCCGCGACGCCCTCACCGCCGCCGAACGCACCCGCGCGGCCACCCAGGCCCGCCACGAGGCGCTGGCGCTGGGCCTGCGCCGCAAGGACGGCACCGGCATACTGCTCGGCGCGCGGGACCGCCTCACCGGCATCCTGGGCCCGGCCGCGGAACTGCTGAGGATCACCCCGGGCTACGAACTCCCCCTGGCAGCGGCCTTCGGCGCGGCGGCCGACGCCCTCGCCGTCACCACCCCGGCGGCAGCGGCCGAGGCCCTCACCCTCCTCCGCAAACAGGACGCGGGCCGAGCCACCCTCCTCTTGACGGACGCTCCGGAAGAGACGCCCCCAAGGGACGCGGGGAACGGCGCGGGCAACCACGACGCTCCCGCACCCGACAGCGGTGATTCAGCCCCCCGGAGCGGCGGAACCCTCTTCGCCGCCACCCTCGTCCACGGCCCCGCCGACCTCATGCCCGCCATCCGCCGCGTCCTGCGTGACATCGTCGTGGTCGACACCCTGGCCGACGCCCAGACCCTGGTCCACGCCCGCCCCGACCTGACCGCCGTCACCGCCGAAGGCGACCTTCTCGGCGCCCACCTCGCGCACGGCGGCTCCGCGGGCGCCCCCAGCCTGCTGGAGGTACAGGCCTCCGTGGACGAGGCCGCCGCCGAACTGGCCGAGCTGGAGGTCCGCTGCCGGCAGCTGACCGAGGCCCAGCGCACGGCGGCCGAACGCCGTACCCGGGCCGCCGCCCTCGTAGAGGATCTCGGCGAACGGCGCCGCGCCGCGGACCGCGAGAAGTCGGCCGTCGCCCAGCAGCTCGGCCGCCTGGCCGGCCAGGCCCGCGGCGCGGCCGGCGAGGCGGAGCGGTCGGCCGCGGCGGCGGCCCGCGCGCAGGAGGCGCTGGAGGCGGCCGTACAGGAGGCCGAGGAACTGGCCGAGCGGCTGGCCGTGGCCGAGGAGACACCGGTGGAGGAGGAGCCGGACACCTCGGTCCGCGACCGGCTCGCCGCCGACGGGGCCAACGCCCGGCAGACCGAGATGGAGGCCCGCCTCCAGGTCCGTACGCACGAGGAGCGGGTCAAGGGGCTCGCCGGCCGCGCCGACGCGCTCGACCGGGCGGCCCGCGCCGAACGCGAGGCACGCGCGCGTGCCGAGCGGCGCCGGGCCCGGCTGCGCCACGAGGCGGCCGTGGCCGGGGCCGTCGCCTCCGGCGCCCGGCAGCTGCTCGCGCACGTGGAGGTGTCCCTGGTCCGCGCCGAGCAGGAGCGCGCCGCCGCCGAGGCCGCCAAGGCCCGGGGTGAGCGGGAGCTGGCCGCCGCCCGCACAGCCGGCCGTGAACTCAAGGCAGAACTCGACAAGTTGACGGATTCAGTCCACCGGGGCGAGGTACTCGGCGCCGAGAAGCGGCTGCGCATCGAGCAGCTGGAGACCAAGGCGCTGGAGGAACTGGGTGTCGAACCGGAGGCGCTGGTGGCCGAGTACGGGCCGCACCAGCCGGTGCCGCCCTCGCCCCCCGCCGACGGCGAACGGCTGCCCGAGGACCCCGGGCACCCGCGCAACCGGCCCCGCCCCTTCGACCGCGCCGAGCAGGAGAAACGGCTCAAGGCGGCCGAGCGGGCGTACCAGCAGCTGGGCAAGGTCAACCCGCTGGCGCTGGAGGAGTTCGCCGCGCTGGAGGAACGGCACAAGTTCCTCGGCGAGCAGCTGGAGGACCTGAAGAAGACCCGCGCCGACCTGCTCCGGGTGGTGAAGGAGGTGGACGAGCGCGTCGAGCAGGTCTTCACGGAGGCCTACCGGGACACCGCCCGCGAGTTCGAGGGCGTCTTCGGCCGGCTGTTCCCCGGCGGCGAGGGCCGTCTGGTGCTGACCGACCCGGCGAACATGCTCACCACGGGCGTGGACGTGGAGGCGCGTCCGCCGGGCAAGAAGGTCAAGCGGCTCTCCCTGCTGTCGGGCGGCGAGCGCTCGCTGACCGCGGTGGCGCTGCTGGTGTCGATCTTCAAGGCCCGGCCGAGCCCGTTCTACGTCATGGACGAGGTCGAGGCCGCGCTGGACGACACCAACCTCCAGCGGCTGATCGGGATCATGCGGGAGCTCCAGGAGAGCTCGCAGCTGATCGTGATCACGCACCAGAAGCGCACGATGGAGGTCGCCGACGCGCTCTACGGCGTGTCCATGCAGGGCGACGGCGTCTCCAAGGTCATCTCGCAGCGGTTGCGCTAGCCCTTTTCCGGGCCCGCCAGGGGACCCCTTCAAGATCATCTCGCCGAGTGTTCAGTTCTTGAACACAAGATCGTCAGGCATATCTGAAAACTCACAGCCGTTGAACTATTGACTTCGAAACTTGAAGGCATAGTCTCTGCAACGTTGCTTTTACCTTCAGGTGTAAGTGGCTCATCCGTATGCGCCACTGGAGACCTGGAAGGGCTCGCCCCCACCCGGCAGCGTTGCCGTGGCCCGAGGAGTTACACCGTGACCAGCACAGCGCAGGCACCTCAGTCAGGAGCCAGGTCGGCTCACCCCGAACATCTCGGGCACGTCATCTTCATCGCGGCGGCTGCCGCCATGGGCGGCTTCCTCTTCGGCTACGACAGCTCCGTGATCAACGGCGCCGTCGAGGCCATCCGGGACCGCTACGACGTCGGTTCCGCCGCCCTCGCCCAGGTGATCGCGATCGCGCTGATCGGCTGTGCCGTCGGCGCCGCCACCGCCGGCCGCATAGCCGACCGCATCGGCCGCATCCGCTGTATGCAGATCGCCGCCGTCCTGTTCACCGTCAGCGCCATCGGCTCCGCGCTGCCCTTCGCGCTGTGGGACCTCGCCTTCTGGCGCGTCATCGGCGGCTTCGCCATCGGCATGGCCTCCGTGATCGGCCCCGCCTACATCGCCGAGGTCGCCCCGCCCGCCTACCGCGGCCGGCTCGGCTCCTTCCAGCAGGCCGCGATCGTCGTCGGCATCGCCGTCTCCCAGCTGGTCAACTGGGGCCTGCTCAACGCCGCCGGCGGCGACCAGCGCGGCAAGCTGATGGGCCTGGAGGCCTGGCAGGTCATGCTCGGTGTGATGGTCGTCCCGGCCGTCCTCTACGGCATGCTGTCCTTCGCGATCCCCGAGTCCCCCCGCTTCCTGCTCTCCGTCGGCAAGCGTGAGCGCGCCCGGGAGATCCTCGCCGAGGTCGAGGGCAAGGAAACCGACCTGGACGCCCGCGTCGCCGAGATCGAGCACGCGATGAAGAGCGAGCACAAGTCCTCCTTCAAGGACCTGCTCGGCGGCTCCTTCTTCTTCAAGCCGATCGTCTGGATCGGTATCGGCCTGTCGGTCTTCCAGCAGTTCGTCGGCATCAACGTCGCGTTCTACTACTCCTCGACCCTGTGGCAGTCGGTCGGCGTCGACCCGTCGGACTCGTTCTTCTACTCCTTCACCACCTCCATCATCAACATCGTCGGCACCGTGATCGCGATGATCTTCGTGGACCGCGTCGGCCGCAAGCCGCTCGCCCTCATCGGCTCGGTCGGCATGGTCGTCGGCCTGGCGCTGGAGGCCTGGGCGTTCAGCTATGACCTGGTCGACGGCAAGCTGCCGAGCACCCAGGGCTGGGTGGCCCTGATCGCCGCCCACCTGTTCGTCCTCTTCTTCGCCCTGTCCTGGGGCGTGGTGGTCTGGGTCTTCCTCGGCGAGATGTTCCCGAACAAGATCCGCGCCGCCGCCCTCGGTGTCGCCGCCTCCGCGCAGTGGATCGCCAACTGGGCCATCACCGCGAGCTTCCCGTCGCTGGCCGACTGGAACCTCTCCGGCACCTACGTGATCTACACCATCTGCGCCGCCCTCTCCATCCCGTTCGTCCTGAAGTTCGTCAAGGAGACGAAGGGCAAGTCCCTGGAGGAGATGGGCTGAGCCTCGTAGCGAGGCCCCCGTACCCGGGGAGAAGGGCCAAGACCCCGCTGCCCCTCTCCTCGTACCGTCCGCCGCCCTCGATCCCGGCCACCCGCCAGGACCGGGGGCGGCGGTGTCGTGCGGCCGGGCGGGCTTGGCTCAGCCGCCCAGCGCCGGGACGACCCGCTCCCCGAACAGCCGCAGGCTGCGCCAGCCCTCCTCCACCGGCATGCCGCCCGCCAGCGGGTGCAGCAGGGTGTCCAGGCCCTGCGCCACGCACTGCTCCGGGGTGAGGATCCGGTACACGCCCTCGGCGCGCAGCTCCGCCACCGTGGTGGCCGCCGACCGCACCGCCGAGCGGATCCCGTCGGTCTGCCAGGAGGCGTAGGTCCGGGCCTCGTGCAGCAGATGCCCGCCGTACTCGGCCCACGCCCGGTCCGGGTCCTCGGCGAGATGGAGCAGCGGCGTCTCGGCGGCCGGCATCAGCGTCCAGCCCTCGGTGCCGTACGCGGCGAGCCGCTCCCTGTAGTACGCCGCCAGCTCCGGCAGATGCGCGCTCGGGAAGAACGGCAGGCCGAACCGGGCGGCCCGGCGCGCGGCGGCCTTGGAGGAGCCGCCGACCAGCAGCGGGGGATGCGGGTGGGTGTACGGGCGGGGGGTGAGCCGTACCCTGCGGCCCCGGTAGGCGAACTCCTCACCGGTCCACGCCGTCAGCAGCGTCTCCAGCAGCTCGTCCTGGAGCCGGCCGCGCCGCCGCCAGTCGACGCCGAACATCGCGTACTCCTCGGGCCGGTAGCCGATCCCGGCCACCGTCACCACCCGGCCGCCGCCCAGCGGGTCCAGCACGGCGATGTCCTCCGCCAGCCGCAGCGGGTCGTGCAGCGGGCCGATCGCCGCCGACACCGTCACCGTGATCCGGCGGGTGGCCCCGAGTACCGCGCCCGCGAAGACGAACGGCGACGGCAGCCAGTTGTTCTCCGCGCCGTGGTGCTCCTCGGTCTGCACGGTCGTGATCCCGTGCTCGTCCGCGTAGCCGGCCATCCCCAGCGCGGCCCGGTAACGGTCGGACAGGGCGTCGGGAGGGGCGCCGGGTGCGACGAGGTCGAAACGTACGACCGTGACGGGCATGCGAACGTCCCCCTCCGGTACGGCTCGGTGGAGGGGGACGTTAGCTGACGGTACGTCAGGTGGCCAGGGGGCCGGCCGGGGTCAGGCGCCGGAGGCCGCGGGCTGCCCGGCGACCTCGTCGGCCGCCGGTTCGGCGGCCGACGCCGGCTTCGGCAGCACCAGGTACAGCGCGCCGGAGATCACGATCGTGGCGACCCAGCCGAGGCCGTACTCCCCGATCACGTTGTTCGTCGCCAGCGGGCCGGTGAACCAGTCGGAGGTGGTGAACATCAGGCCCGACACCAGGCCGACCGCCCAGGCGGCCACGGCCGCGGGGGAGAAGCCGCCCTTGTACCAGTAGGCGCTGGTGCGGGTGGTGTCGGCCATGGCCCGGCCGTCGTACTCGGTCCGGCGCAGCATGTCCGCGCCGAACACGCCGACCCACGCGGAGAAGGCGACCGCCAGCAGCGACAGGAAGGCGATGAAGGAGCCCATGAAGCTGGTCGCCACCAGCATCAGCACCCCGCCGAAGACCAGCGAGATCACCGCGTTCACCGAGACCGCCCAGTGCCGCGGCACCTTGATGCCGAGGGTCTGCGCCGTGAAGCCCGCCGAGTACATCGACATCGAGTTGATCAGCAGCATGCCGATCAGCGCGATGAACAGGTACGGCACCGCGATCCACGTCGGCAGGATCTCGCCCAGGAAGGACACCGGGTCGCTGGCCGAGGCCAGGTCCGGGGTGGAGACCGCCATCACCGCGCCCATCAGCACCATCGGCAGCACGACGACACCGGCGCCGCCCACCGCCGTCCCCACGATCGCCTTCGAGGACGCCGTGCGCGGCAGATAGCGGGTGAAGTCCGGGGCGGACGGGATCCAGCTGACGCCGCCCGCCGCGATCATGCCGACGCCGGTGATCACCGAGGCCGTGGAACCGGCGCTGTGGTCCATCACCTTCGACCAGTCGGTGTCCACCACCAGGTAGCCCAGCACCAGCACCGAGAAGACGCCGAAGAAATAGGTCGCGTACTTGTTGCACTTCTGCACGGCGTTGATGCCGAGCCCGGAGATCGCGAAGGTCGCCACGACGAACGCCAGCAGCGTCACCATGTCCAGCACGCTGTTCGCCTTGATGCCGAACAGGATGTCCAGGATGGTGAGCATCGCGTACGCGCCGGTCACCGCGTTGATCGTCTCCCAGCCCCAGCGCGCGACCCAGATCAGCGAACCGGGCAGCAGATTGCCGCGCTGCCCGAAGACCGCGCGCGACAGCGCCATGCCGGGCGCGCCGCCCCGCTTGCCGGCGATGCCGATCAGGCCGACGAGGCCGTACGACACGATCGGCGCGGCCACGGCGACGATCAGGGCCTGCCAGAAGTTCAGGTGGTAGGCGACGACGAGGCTCGCGCCCATCGTCAGCAGCAGGACGCTGATGTTCGCGCCGACCCAGGTGGGGAACAGCTGCCGCGGACGCGCGGTGCGCTCGGCGTCGGGGACCTGCTCGATACCGCGGGTTTCGAGAGCGCCTTCGGTCTCGGCGGATTTGCTCATGGAAGAGGTGCCTGACATGGGGGGACAAGGTGACGTGGGGACTCTACGCGCGTGGATAGAGGTGTCACCATCGTACTTTGCTCCGAGTCCTCGTGTTAAGTGGCCTTTGTCTCTCGGAGGAAGTCACAAACGGGGTTCTCGCGGACCCCATGGCCGATACTGGTCGGGTTATGGAAACCGTCATCCTTGCTGTAGTCATCGCCGTGGTCGTGCTCGGCGCGCTCGGCGGGCTGATCGTGGGCAGCCGGCGCCGGAAGCCGCTGCCCCCGCCGCCCCCGAAGGCGCCCGACATCACCGCGCCCCCGGCCGAGCCGCATGTCGGCGAAGAGGCCGAGACGCCGCGCGACGAACCGCGCCGGACGATCGAGGAGGTGGATCTCCCGGGCGGCCCCGCGGTCGTCGTCGAGGAGCCCCCCGTCGCCGAGGCTCCCGAGATCGAGATCGAGGTCCCGGAGCCCACCGCGGGCCGGCTCGTCCGGCTGCGCGCCCGCCTGTCCCGCTCGCAGAACGCCCTGGGCAAGGGCCTGCTGACCCTGCTCTCCCGCGAGCACCTGGACGAGGACACCTGGGAGGAGATCGAGGACACGCTGCTCACCGCCGACGTCGGCGTGCAGCCCACCCAGGAACTGGTCGAGCGGCTGCGCGAACGCGTCAAGGTGCTCGGCACCCGCACCCCCGACGAACTGCGCGGTCTGCTCCGCGAGGAACTCCTCAAGCTGGTCGGCACCGAGGTCGACCGCACGGTGAAGACCGAGCCCGAGGGCCGCAAGCCCGGCATCGTCATGGTCGTCGGCGTCAACGGCACCGGCAAGACCACCACCACCGGCAAGCTCGCCCGGGTGCTCGTCGCCGACGGCCGCACCGTCGTGCTCGGCGCCGCCGACACCTTCCGCGCCGCCGCCGCCGACCAGCTCCAGACCTGGGGCGAGCGCGTCGGCGCCCACACCGTGCGCGGCCCCGAGGCCGGCGACCCCGCCTCCGTCGCCTTCGACGCGGTGAAGGAAGGCAAGGAGATGGGCGTCGATGTGGTGCTGATCGACACCGCCGGGCGCCTGCACACCAAGACCGGCCTCATGGACGAGCTGGGCAAGGTCAAGCGCGTGGTGGAGAAGCACGCGCCGCTGGACGAGGTGCTGCTCGTCCTGGACGCCACCACCGGCCAGAACGGCCTGGTGCAGGCCCGGGTCTTCGCCGAGGTCGTGGACATCACCGGCATCGTGCTGACCAAGCTGGACGGCACGGCCAAGGGCGGCATCGTGGTCGCCGTCCAGCGCGAGCTGGGCGTGCCGGTCAAGCTGGTCGGGCTCGGCGAGGGCGCGGACGATCTCGCGCCGTTCGAGCCGGAGGCGTTCGTGGACGCGTTGATCGACGACTGAGTAGCCGCGCCGTTTGTTGCGCCCTTTGTATCACCCCGGAACGTTACGGGGTGGTCCGGCGCGAGAAGCCCCGGTCCCGGTTGCGGCGGGGACCGGGGCTCTGCCATGTCCAGGGGAGGGGCTACGGCCGCGACCGGTGCGCCACATAAGCCAGCGCCCCCAGCAGCAGCCGGGCCGCCGGCGGTCGCGTCGCCGAGTCCAGCGCCGGCGGGCGCAGCCAGCGCACCGGGCCCAGGCCGCCCCGGTCGGAGGGCGGGGCGGTGATGTGCGTCCCCGGGCCGAGGCCGCGCAGGTCCAGCGCGGCCGGGTCGTCCCAGCCCATGCGGTACAGCAGCCCGGGCAGGTCGGCGGCGGCGCCGGGGGCGACGAAGAAGTGGGCGCGGCCGTCCGGGGTGGCGGTGACCGGGCCCAGGGGCAGCCCCATCCGCTCCAGACGGACCAGGGCGAGGAGGCCGGCGGGCTCCGACACCTCCAGGACGTCGAACGCCTGGCCGACCGGCAGCATCACGGAGGCGCCGGGGAACTCGGACCAGGCCTTGCTCACCTCGTCCAGCGTGGCCCCCGCCGGCACCGGGGGCGCGAACTCCAGCGGATGCGCGCCCGGCGCCGCGCAGTCGGTCCGCCCGCACGAGCAGGCGCCCCCCGCGGCCCGTGCCCCCGGCACCACGTCCCAGCCCCACAGTCCGGTGAACTCGGCGACGGTGGTGCACTCCGCCAGGCGCCCGCGCCGACGCGTGCCGGCGCGGATCTCGCGGATGCCGCCGATCGTGAAGCCCATGCCCCCTCCAACGGGTCCTGCGCGCCGGTGGTTACGACACGGAACGAGACGGAAGCGGAACGTAACGCTACGGCTCCGCCTGCCCGCGTGGTGATGGGGCCAATGCGGCGCCTTGAAGCGTGCCGGGTGGCACATCAGGCTCCGTGCGCCCCTGAGTGCATCACTCCGCCGGCTTCCGCCCGTCCCCCGTAAGTACAGCGCGCGGAGTCAATCGTGTGTTCATTCGAAGGGGTGGCGAATGGTGGCGTTTCCGGGACGCCCGGGACTGGAGGGTGATCGCGAGATTACTCTGAGTGTGTGAGTACACGGGGGCGCATGCATCCGCGGGTATGCCGGAGGCAAGCCGTCAAGCCGTTCGAAGGGTGAGAACCACCGGACAGGAGGCGTTATTTACCGGCATTCTGATAAGGCTTGGCGCACTAGGTGACAAGTGGTCTCAGGAATTGGGGGCATCCCAGTGGGCGGCAACGGCGGTAGCGGTACGAGCGCGGAAAAGCGCCCCAACGAGCTGCTCGGCTCGTGGTTCGTGCGCAGCGGCTGGTCCAAGGGCGAGCTGGCCCGGCAGGTGAACCGCAGGGCACGCCAGTTGGGGGCCAACCACATCTCGACCGACACCTCGCGGGTGCGCCGCTGGCTCGACGGGGAGAATCCGCGGGAACCGATCCCGCGCATCCTGTCCGAGCTGTTCTCCGAGCGCTTCGGCTGCGTGGTCTCCGTCGAGGATCTCGGACTGCGCACCGCCCGGCAGTCGCCCGCCGCCTCCGGGGTCGACCTGCCCTGGACCGGCCCGCAGACGGTCGCCCTGCTCGGCGAGTTCTCCCGCAGCGACCTGATGCTCGCCCGGCGCGGTTTCCTCGGCACCTCCCTCGCCCTGTCCGCCGGCCCCTCCCTGATCGAGCCCATGCAGCGCTGGCTCGTGCCCACCCCCGGCTCCCCGGCCCCTGCCGCACCCGCCCCCGTGCTCGACTCCCGCAGGCCGGGCCGGATCTCCCGGCCCGAGCTGGACCTGCTGGAGTCCACCACCCGCATGTTCCGCAAGTGGGACGCCCAGTGCGGCGGCGGACTGCGCCGCAAGGCGGTCGTCGGCCAGCTGCACGAGGTCACCGACCTGCTCCAGGAACCCCAGCCCGAGGCCACCACCCGCAAGCTGTTCCAGATCGCCGCCGAACTGTCCCAGCTCGCCGGCTGGATGTCGTACGACGTCGGCCTCCAGCCCACCGCGCAGAAGTACTTCGTGCTCGCCCTGCACGCGGCCAAGGAGGCCGGTGACAAGCCGCTCGGGTCCTATGTGCTCTCCAGCATGAGCCGCCAGATGATCCATCTGGGCCGGCCCGACGACGCCCTGGAGCTGATCCACCTCGCCCAGTACGGCAGCCGCGACTGCGCCGGCCCGCGCACCCAGGCCATGCTGTATGCGATGGAGGCCCGCGCCTACGCCAACATGGGCCAGCCCGGGAAGACCAAGCGCGCCGTCCGCCTGGCCGAGGACACCTTCGCCGAGGCCGACGAGTGGGACGAGCCGGACCCCGACTGGATCCGCTTCTTCTCCGAGGCCGAGCTGTACGCGGAGAACTCCCACTCCTTCCGCGACCTCGCCTACAATGCCGGCCGCAGCCCCAGCTACGCCTCCCTCGCCGAACCGCTCATGCGGCGTGCCGTGGAACTGTTCGCCAAGGACTCCGACCACCAGCGGTCGTACGCGCTCAACCTCATCGGCATGGCCTCCGTGCACCTGCTCCAGCGCGAGCCCGAGCGCAGCACGGAGTACGCGGCGAAGGCCCTGGACATCGCCAAGAAGGTCCGCTCCGAACGGGTGAACACCCGCATCCGCAAGACGGTCGGCACGGCCGTACGCGACTACGGCGAGCTGGCCACCGTGCTCGACCTCTCCGAAAAACTCGCCGCCGACCTGCCGGAGGCGGCCGAAGCAGGCTGACCCCGGCACCCCAGGCCCCGGCCGCGGCCGGTCCTCCCGAACCGCCCGACTCGGCTCCCCCATGCCAGGTCATCGAGAGGACCGCCGCGGCCGGTCCGTTCCCCCACGGGGACACCCCGCGGAAGGTTGCGCCACGATAACGACGGGCGCGGCCCGGCATCTGCCGTTTCATCGACGCGTAACACACAGGGCGCCTTCGTCACCCCGGCGAAACAACGAGGGGCTTCCACCGAAACCGCGCTGCGCGAGTCTCGTGGCGCACAACCGGCCCACCCCTCACCCGACCGGACCGCTCAGGCACCGCCCGCACGGGGCCGTACCAATCGACGAGGAGACGCCGATGGCACCAGCCATCATGCTTGCGGCGGACGCGCCCAGACTGTCGTCCGCCAACACAGGCTTCATGCTCATCTGTTCCGCCCTGGTGATGCTCATGACCCCGGCCCTGGCCTTCTTCTACGGAGGCATGGTCCGCGTCAAGAGCACCCTGAACATGCTGATGATGAGCTTCATCAGCCTCGGGATCGTCACCATCCTGTGGGTGCTCTACGGCTTCTCCCTCGCCTTCGGCAACGGCAACAGCCTGATCGGCTACAACGCCGACTGGATCGGCCTCAGCGACATCGGCCTCACCGAACTCTGGGACGGCTACACCATCCCGGTCTTCGTCTTCATGGTCTTCCAGCTGATGTTCGCCATCCTCACCCCGGCCCTGATCAGCGGCGCCCTCGCCGACCGGGTCAAGTTCTCCGCCTGGGCCCTCTTCGTCGCCCTGTGGGCCACCCTCGTCTACCTCCCCGTCGCCCACTGGGTCTGGGCCTCCGACGGCTGGGCCTTCAAGCTGGGCGTGATCGACTTCGCGGGCGGTACGGCGGTCCACATCAACGCCGGTGCGGCGGCGCTCGGTGTCATCCTCGTCATCGGCAAGCGCGTCGGCTTCAAACGGGACCCGATGCGCCCGCACAGCCTCCCGCTGGTCATGCTGGGCGCCGGACTGCTCTGGTTCGGCTGGTTCGGCTTCAACGCCGGCTCCTGGCTCGGCAACGACGACGGCGTGGGCGCGCTGATGTTCGTCAACACGCAGGTCGCCACCGCCGCCGCGATGCTGGCCTGGCTCGGCTACGAGAAGATCCGGCACGGCGCCTGCACCACGCTCGGCGCCGCCTCCGGCGCGGTCGCCGGCCTGGTCGCCATCACCCCCGCCGGCGGCGCGGTCTCCCCGCTCGGCGCGATCGCCGTCGGCGCCATCGCCGGCGTCGCCTGCGCCGCGGCCGTCGGGCTGAAGTTCCGGTTCGGCTACGACGACTCCCTCGACGTCGTCGGCGTCCACCTGGTCGGCGGCATCCTCGGCTCCCTGCTCGTCGGCTTCTTCGCCACCGGCAAGGGCCAGTCCACCGCCACCGGCGTCTTCTACGGCGACCACGGCTTCGACCAGCTGTGGAAGCAGTGCGCGGGCGTCTTCGCGGTCCTCGCCTACTCCCTGGTCGCCTCCGCCGTCCTCGCCTTCCTCCTCGACAAGACCCTCGGCATGCGGGTCACCGAGGACGAGGAGATCTCCGGCATCGACCAGGCCGAACACGCCGAGACCGCATACGACTTCAGCGGAGCGGGCGGCGGCGTCGCCGGGACCGCCGCCGCTGCCCTGGCCGCCGCGCAGACCCGGAAGGTGGACGCATGAAGCTCATCACCGCAGTCGTCAAGCCCCATCGGCTCGACGAGATCAAGGAAGCCCTCCAGGCCTTCGGCGTGCACGGACTCACCGTCACCGAGGCCAGCGGCTACGGCCGGCAGCGCGGCCACACCGAGGTCTACCGCGGCGCCGAGTACACCGTCGACCTCGTCCCCAAGGTCCGCGTGGAGGTACTGGCCGAGGACGACGACGCCGAGCAGCTGATCGAGGTCATCGTCAAGGCCGCCCGCACCGGCAAGATCGGGGACGGCAAGGTGTGGTCCCTGCCGGTGGAGACCGCCGTCCGCGTCCGCACCGGCGAGCGCGGCCCGGACGCACTCTGACCAGGACCGACAGAAAGAGGAGCCGCCGGTGACGGGCACGGACACGCACACAGGGACGGCGGATTCGGCATCCGGCGGCTACGCGGCGGCCCGGCTGCGCCTCCTCACCGGGGACGCGCGGTCCGGGCCGCCGCGCCGTTCCGCCCTCGCCGGACTGACCGACGACTGGCTCGCCGGGCTGTTCCGCGCGGCGGCCGTCCCGGCGAAGGGCGTCTCCCTCGTCGCCGTCGGCGGCTACGGCCGCGGGGAACTGTCCCCGCGCAGCGACCTGGACCTCGTCCTGCTGCACGACGGCTCGGACCCCGGCGCCGTCGCCGCCCTCGCCGACCGCATCTGGTACCCCGTCTGGGACCTCGGCCTCTCGCTCGACCACTCCGTGCGCACCCCCGCCGAGGCCCGCGGCACCGCCGCCGAGGACCTGAAGGTCCACCTCGGTCTGCTGGACGCCCGCCACCTGGCCGGCGACACCGCCCTGACCGCCGGCCTGCGCACCGCCGTGCTCACCGACTGGCGCAACCAGGCGCCCAAGCGCCTGCCCGAACTCCACGAACTGTGCGCCGAGCGCGCCGCCCGCCAGGGCGAACTGCGCTACCTGCTCGAACCCGACCTCAAGGAGGCCCGCGGCGGCCTGCGCGACGCCACCGCGCTGCGCGCCGTAGCCGCCTCCTGGCTCGCCGACGCCCCGCGCGAGGGACTGGCCGACGCCCGCCGCCACCTGCTCGACGTCCGCGACGCCCTCCACCTGGCCACCGGCCGCGCCACCGACCGGCTCGCCCTCCAGGAACAGGACCAGGTGGCCGCCGGGCTGGGCCTGCTGGACGCCGACATCCTGTTGCGCAGGGTCTACGAAGCCGCCCGCGTCATCGCCTACGCCGGTGATGTCACCTGGCGCGAAGTGGGGCGCGTCCTGCGCTCACGCGCCGCGCGGCCCCGCCTGCGCGCCCTGATCGGCGGCCGGCCGGCCACCGAACGCTCGCCGCTGGCCGAGGGGGTGGTGGAACAGGACGGCGAAGTGGTGCTCGCCCGCACCGCGCGCCCCGACCGCGACCCCGTCCTTCCGCTGCGCGCCGCTGCCGCCGCCGCGCAGGCCGGCCTCCCGCTCTCCCCGCACGCCGTCCGGCGCATGGCCGCCACCGCGCGCCCCCTGCCCACGCCCTGGCCCGCCGAGGCCCGCGAACAACTGGTCACCCTGCTCGGCTCCGGCCGCCCGACCGTCGAGGTCTGGGAGGCACTGGAGGCCGAGGGCCTGATCGCCCGCCTGCTGCCCGACTGGGAACGGGTCCGCTGCCGCCCCCAGCGCAACGCCGTCCACATCTGGACGGTCGACCGGCACCTCATCGAGACCGCCGTGCGCGCCTCCGCACTCACCCGCCGGGTCGGCCGCCCCGACCTGCTCCTGGTCGCCGCCCTGCTGCACGACATCGGCAAGGGCTGGCCCGGCGACCACTCGGTGGCCGGCGAGATCATCGCCAAGGACGTCGCCGCGCGCATCGGCTTCGACCACGCCGACACCGCCGTGCTGGCCACGCTGGTCCGCCACCACCTGCTGCTCGTCGAGACCGCCACCCGCCGCGACCTGGACGACCCCGCCACCGTCCGCCTCGTCGCCGACGCGGCCGGCACCCAGAGCACCCTGGAACTGCTGCACGCCCTCACCGAGGCGGACGCCCTCGCCACCGGCCCGGCCGCCTGGTCCTCCTGGCGCGGCTCCCTCGTCGCCGACCTGGTCCGGCGCGTCTCCGGGGTCCTCGCCGGGGCCGCCCCCGACGAGCCCGAACCCGCCGCGCCCACCGCCGAGCAGGAACGCCTCGCCATGGAGGCCTTCCGCACCGGCGGCCCGGTCCTCGCCCTGCGCGCCCAGACCGAACCCGTGCCCGGCGCGCAGCCGCCGCCCGGCGAACCGGAACCCCTGGGCGTCGAACTGCTCATCGCCGTCCCCGACCAGCCGGGCGTCCTGCCCGCCGTCGCCGGGGTCCTCGCCGTGCACCGCCTCACCGTCCGCACGGCGGAACTGCGCGCCCTGCGCCTGCCGGACGACGTGGACGACGACGGCACGGTCCTCCTGCTCGACTGGCGGGTGGCCGCCGAGTACGGCTCCCTGCCCCAGGCGGCCCGGCTGCGCACCGACCTCGTCCGCGCCCTCGACGGCTCCCTGGACATCGCCGGCCGCCTCGCCGAACGCGACGCGGCCTACCCCCGCCGGCGCGGCTGGACCGCCCCGCCGCCCCGGGTCACCGTGGCCCCGGCGGCCTCCCGCCACGCCACGGTGATCGAGGTCCGCGCCCAGGACGCGCCCGGCCTGCTCCACCGCATCGGCACGGCCCTGGAGAAGGCGGGCGTACGGGTGCGGAGCATGCACGTGTCGACACTGGGGGCGAACGCGGTGGACGCCTTCTACGTCACGACGGGCACGGGCGCGCCCCTGCCCACGCAGGACGCGGGATCACTGGCGCGGGTGCTGGAGGAAACATTGCGCGGGTGACCCTGCCCCGGTGCCCACGGCGCCGGGATACCCTGGAGGGCGATTCCTGTCAGACCGCCACCGACCCCGAGGACCGCGAGCGCCGTGTTCGACACTCTCTCCGATCGCCTGTCAGCGACTTTCAAGAACCTGCGCGGGAAGGGCCGGCTGAGCGAAGCGGACATCGACGCCACGGCACGTGAGATCCGTATCGCGCTTCTCGAAGCCGACGTGGCCCTCCCCGTCGTCCGCGCGTTCGTCAAGAACGTCAAGGAGCGGGCGCTCGGGGTCGAGATCTCCAAGGCCCTCAACCCGGCGCAGCAGTTCATCAAGATCGTCAACGACGAGCTGGTGGAGATCCTCGGCGGCGAGACCCGGCGGCTCCGCTTCGCCAAGCAGCCGCCCACCGTCATCATGCTGGCCGGTCTCCAGGGTGCCGGTAAGACCACCCTCGCCGGCAAGCTCGGCCGGTGGCTCAAGGAGCAGGGGCACTCCCCGCTGCTGGTCGCCTGCGACCTCCAGCGCCCGAACGCCGTGAACCAGCTCAGCGTCGTCGCCGAGCGCGCCGGTGTCGCCGTCTACGCCCCCGAGCCGGGCAACGGCGTCGGTGACCCGGTGAAGGTCGCCAAGGACTCCATCGAGTTCGCGAAGACCCGTGTGCACGACATCGTGATCGTGGACACCGCCGGCCGCCTCGGTATCGACGCCGAGATGATGCAGCAGGCCGCGGACATCCGGGACGCGGTCAGCCCCGACGAGATCCTCTTCGTCGTCGACGCCATGATCGGTCAGGACGCCGTCAACACCGCCGAGGCCTTCCGCGACGGCGTGGGCTTCGACGGCGTGGTGCTCTCCAAGCTCGACGGCGACGCCCGCGGTGGTGCCGCGCTGTCCATCCGGCAGATCACCGGCAAGCCGATCATGTTCGCGTCGAACGGCGAGAAGCTGGACGACTTCGACGCCTTCCACCCGGACCGGATGGCCTCCCGCATCCTCGACATGGGTGACCTGCTCACCCTGATCGAGCAGGCGGAGAAGACCTTCAGCCAGGAAGAGGCCGCCAAGATGGCCTCCAAGCTGGCGTCCAAGAAGGGCCAGGACTTCACCCTGGACGACTTCCTGTCCCAGATGGAGCAGGTCAGGAAGATGGGCAGCATCAGCAAGCTGCTCGGCATGCTCCCCGGCATGGGCCAGATCAAGGACCAGATCGCCAACCTGGACGAGCGGGACGTCGACCGCACCGCCGCGATCATCAAGTCCATGACCCCGGCCGAGCGCCAGGACCCGACGATCATCAACGGCTCGCGCCGCGCCCGTATCGCCAAGGGTTCCGGTGTCGACGTCAGCGCGGTCAAGGGCCTGGTCGAGCGGTTCTTCGAGGCCCGCAAGATGATGTCCCGCATGGCCCAGGGCGGCGGCATGCCGGGCATGCCGGGGATCCCGGGCATGGGCGGCGGCCCCGGCCGGCAGAAGAAGCAGCAGAAGAAGGCCAAGGGCAAGCAGCGCTCCGGCAACCCGATGAAGCGCAAGCAGCAGGAGCTGGAGGAGGCCCAACGCCGTGAGGCCGCCGCGCAGGCCGGCGGCGCGTTCGGCCTGCCGGGCCAGCAGGGTGGCCAGGACTTCGAGCTGCCGGACGAGTTCAAGAAGTTCATGGGCTGACCGGGTGGCGCCGGTTCCGGACCGGCCCGTACGTCGTCGGGGGCGCCCCTCCAGCGGAGGAGCGCCCCTTGCGCGTGCCGGTGTCCGGACGGTGTCGTACCGTCCCGGTATGAGCAACCCCGCTCCGCCGCGCAAGTCGCCGGACCAGCCCTGGCGCACCGAGGGCGCCCCGGAGGAGCCGCCGCGGCAGCCTCCCGGCGGGCGCGGGATGCGGGGCGGCTGGTGGCGGCTGATCCTCACCGCGCTGGTCGTCTACCTGATCGCCAACCTGGTGCTGTCCTACGTCGACCAGGCGAACGAGCCGACGATCTCGTACACCGAGTTCAGCAGGCAGGTGAACGCGGGCAACGTCGACAAGATCTACGCCAAGGGCGACTCGATCCAGGGCCAGCTCAAGAAGGAGCGGAAGAACCCGGACGGCGGCGGGGGGTACACCAAGTTCAACACCGAGCGGCCGTCGTTCGCGGACGACGACCTGTGGGCGGACCTGACCCGGCACAAGGTCAATGTGACGGCCGAGCCGGTCGTCCAGCACCGCAGCTTTCTCGCCAACCTGCTGATCTCGTTGGCGCCGATGCTGCTGCTGATCGCCGTGTGGGTGTTCGTCGCGCGGCGGATGAGCGCGGGACTCGGCGGCGCGGGCGGAATGCTCGGCCGCAAGGCGCCGCCGAAGCCGGTGGAACTGGTGCCGGGGGAGAAGCGCACCACGTTCGCCGACGTGGCCGGTATCGACGAGGTCGAGGCCGAGCTGAACGATGTGGTCGACTTCCTGAAGAACCCCGACGCCTACCGCCGGATGGGCGCCAAGATGCCGCGGGGCGTGCTGCTCGCGGGCCCGCCGGGCACCGGCAAGACGCTGCTGGCGCGGGCGGTGGCCGGGGAGGCGGGCGTGCCGTTCTTCTCCGCCTCGGCCTCCGAGTTCATCGAGATGATCGTGGGCGTGGGCGCCTCCCGGGTGCGGGAGCTGTTCGCGGAGGCCCGCAAGGTCGCGCCGTCGATCATCTTCATCGACGAGATCGACACCATCGGGCGGGCGCGCGGCGGCGGCGCGTCGATGGGCGGGCACGACGAGCGCGAGCAGACGCTGAACCAGATCCTCACCGAGATGGACGGCTTCTCCGGTGCGGAGGGCGTGATCGTGATCGCGGCCACCAACCGCGCCGACATCCTGGACCCGGCCCTGACCCGCCCCGGCCGCTTCGACCGGGTGGTGCAGGTCTCGCCGCCGGACCGCGGCGGACGCGAGGCCATCCTGCGGATCCACACCCGGGACATCCCGCTCGCCGACGACGTCGATCTCGGGCAGGTGGCCCGTACGACACCGGGCATGACGGGCGCGGAGCTGGCGAACCTGGCCAACGAGGCCGCGCTGCTCGCGGTCAAGCGGAAGCAGCGGCAGGTGACCGGCACCGATCTGTCCGAGGCGCTGGAGAAGGTCCAGCTGGGGGCGGAGCGGTCGCTGGTGATGCCGGAGGAGGAGCGCCGGCGCACCGCGTACCACGAGAGCGGGCACGCGCTGCTGGGCATGCTGCAACCGGGTGCCGACCCGGTGCGCAAGATCACGATCGTGCCGCGCGGCCGGGCGCTGGGCGTCACCCTGTCGACGCCGGATGCGGACAAGTACGCGTTCACCGAGGAGTACCTGCGCGGCCGGATCATCGGCGCGCTGGGCGGGATGGCGGCCGAGCAGGTGGTCTACGGCGTGGTCACCACGGGTTCGGAGAGCGACCTGGAGCAGGTCACCGCCATCGCCCGGGGCATGGTGTCGCGCTGGGGCATGAGCGAGCGGGTGGGCAGGCTGTCGGCGCTGCCGAACGACGCCCAGCAGGCCTACGGTCTCGCCGCCGCCCCGCAGACCCTCGACGTGATCGACACGGAGATGCGGCGGATCGTGGACGAGTGCTACGCGGAGGCGTGCCGCAAGCTGCGCGACCACCGGGGGCGGCTCGACGCGCTCGCGCACGCCCTGCTGGAGAACGAGACGCTGGAGGAGGCGGACGCGTACCGCATCGCCGGGATCACCCGCCTGGGCAAGGACGCCGGCGCCTAGGGGACCCGGGCGACCAGGTAGCGGAAGACGTTCGGCATCCACACGGTGCCGTCCGGGCGGCGGTGCGGGTGCAGGGCCTCCGTCAGCTCCTTGTCGACCTGCCGGGCGTCGGTCGCCGTGATCGCCGCGTCGAACAGGCCGGTCGAGAGCAGTCCCCGTACGGCGCTGTCCAGGTCGGCGTACCCGAACGGGCAGGCCACCCGGCCGGAGCCGTCGGGCCGCAGCCCGGCCCGGGCGGCGGCCTCCTCCAGATCGTCGCGGCGGGCGGGCCGCCAGCCGCGGTCGCCGGGCGGCGGCTCGGCCAGTCCGGCGGCCGTGCGCAGTACCGAGGTGGTGGCGCAGCGTTCGGGCGGCCCCCAGCCGGCCAGCACCACGGCGGCCCCGCGCGCGGCCAGCGGCAGGGCGGCGGCGAGCAGCTCGCCGAGCCCGTCGGCGTCGCCCGGATCGAGGACGGTCACCAGGGTGTACGGCTCACCGCCGGCCGGTTCGGCGGGCGGTCCGTCGAGGAGCTGCGGGCGCGTCCGCGTGTGCGCGCCACCGGGTCTGCCGTCCGGCAGCAGGCGGGCGCGCGCGAGGGCGAGCCGTTCCGGGAAGGCGGAGTCGACGCCGGTGACCGATGCACCCCGGGAGGCCGCCAGCAGCAGGGCGAGCCCGGCCCCGCAGCGCAGACCCAGCAGCCGGCTTCCGGGGCCCACGCCGAGCCGGTCGTAGACGGCTTCGTAGAGCGGTACGAGCATCCGCTCCTGGATCTCGGACCAGTCACGCGCGCGTGCGCTCAGGTCCACGCAGGGTGCCGGGTCCGCGTGAGCCACGTGCTGCCGCACGAGCGTAGATGTCATAGAAGCGCCCCAATCCGCCGACGGTTCGTCGCTGTATTCGGTCGCGTGGCCCCCGTGCCGTGCGTGCGCACTTCCCACGTATGCCAGGTAACTCCGGGCCCGCGGTGCCGTCCAGGGGTTGCGGGGTCCGGCTTGGGCCCAGGGCGCGGGAGTGGCGAGAATTCACATCCCGGCAACCTGGCGGGCCGTACGGTGGCCGCGCATGGGGGGAGAGCCGCTGCCTGCCGGGGAGGCGGGCCGGTGGCGGGCGGTGGGGCGGCAGGCGGTAACGTCGCGCGGGCGGGGACGGAACGGCGGGCCGCGAGCGACCGGATCCGGCTCCCGGGTGGCCGACGGCCCCTGCGATCTCCGGGCCCACCGGCGGTGCGTAGCGCGGACTACGTACCGGCTTGCGACGAGCTGTGACGCTTCTGGGCAGATCAGCGCACCCGCCCTCGTCAGGACGCATCAGCGGCAACTGACGGGTACGTGCAAATTATTTGGGATGCCCCGGAATAGGAACACAGAGGCACCCCCGCTCGTTGTCATTACGTGAGCACGACACAGACACAGACACCACCTGTTCTCGCCGCAGAGCTGGCGCAGGCGTGGGCCGACATTCAGCGGCACCACCCCGAGCTGCCGGACCTGGCCGCACCGGAGTCCCTGATCGGAGAGTCGTCGTCCGCGTGTGGTCACGAACTCTCCTTCGAACGGCTGCTTCATGAGGCAGTCCACGGCATCGCCGCCGCCCGTGGTATCCGGGACACCTCCCGGGCCGGCCGCTATCACAACCGTCGGTTTCTCGCGATCGCCGAGGAGCTGGGCCTGGACCATCCCGAGGAGCCGCACCCGAGCAGCGGTTTCTCCCTGGTCACGCTCAACGCCGAGGCCAAGCGGCGCTACCGCCCGACCATCGAGCGGCTGCAGCGCGCGCTGAAGGCCCACCTGGCCGCCACCTCCGCCGACACCTCCCGCACCTTCCGGGGTCCGGCCGCCCGGCACGGCTCCTCCGGCGGCGGCGTCCGCGTCAAGGCGGTGTGCGACTGCGGGCGCAACGTCCGGGTCGTCCCGTCGGTCCTCGCCCAGGCCCCCATCGTCTGCGGCGGCTGCGGCAAGCCGTTCAGAATCCCGGAGGTCATGGGGGCGGCGTAGGCGCGGCACACGGATACCGGCATCTCGTGGCTGCCGACGTGTCCTCGTGTCCGGGGCGCCGCTGTGATCACCGTCGCTGCGGGTGGTCGTGCCGCGGGGACGGCACGGGCGGGCGTGGCGGCACCTCGCGGCGCCGAGCCGCGCACCCGACGCACCTCACCTCCGCGCCGGGTGCCGATCGAGCGTGCAGGAGTCCGCCTGCCGAACCCTGGGCCGGAAGCGGCCCGCGGGGTATGGCAGAATGGCTAGCTGTACTCGACAGTCGCATAGGACCCCTCTCTCCTCCGGCTGACGCGTCCATCGGGCACTCGGGTACCGCAACCCCACGCGGCGTCTCGCCGTGCCCAACCACGTCAATTCCAGGAGAACCCACTCCCGTGGCAGTCAAGATCAAGCTGAAGCGTCTGGGCAAGATCCGTTCGCCTCACTACCGCATCGTCGTCGCCGACTCCCGTACCCGCCGTGACGGCCGGGCCATCGAGGAGATCGGCAAGTACCACCCGACCTACAACCCGTCGGTCATCGAGGTGGACGCCGAGCGCGTGGCGTACTGGCTGGGTGTCGGCGCGCAGCCGACCGAGCCCGTGCTCGCCATCCTCAAGAAGACCGGCGACTGGCAGAAGTTCAAGGGCGAGCCGGCCCCCGCGCCGCTGCTCGTCGCCGAGCCCAAGCCGGCCCGTCCGTCGTTCGAGGCCCTCGGCGGTGACGACGAGGGCAAGGGTGAGGCGATCACCCAGAAGAAGAAGGCTGAGAAGAAGGACGAGGCCGCGGCTGAGTCCGAGTCGACCGAGGCCTGAGCAGCATGCTCGAAGAGGCGCTTGAGCACCTCGTGAAGGGCATCGTCGACAACCCTGACGATGTGCAGGTCGCCTCGCGCAACCTGCGCCGCGGACGCGTGCTGGAGGTCCGGGTCCACCCGGACGACCTCGGCAAGGTGATCGGTCGCAACGGCCGCACCGCGCGCGCCCTGCGTACCGTCGTGGGCGCCATCGGCGGTCGCGGTGTCCGCGTCGACCTGGTCGACGTGGACGACGTCCGCTGACGCTTCATCGCAACCGGCTCGGGCCGGGGAGGGCCACTGGGCCGTCCCCGGCCCGCAGTCGTATGACAGGAGATTTGGACAGGTGCAGCTGGTAGTCGCACGGATCGGCCGTGCCCATGGAGTCAAGGGCGAGGTCACCGTCGAGGTACGTACCGACGAGCCGGAGCTGAGGCTCGGCCCCGGCGCCGTCCTCGCCACGGAGCCCGCTTCCGCGGGACCGCTGACCATCGAGACGGGGCGGGTGCACAGCGGCCGCCTCCTGCTGCGCTTCGAGGGCGTCACCGACCGCACCGCGGCCGAGGCCCTGCGCAACACCCTGCTGATCGCCGAGGTGGATCCGGAGGAACTGCCCGAGGGCGAGGACGAGTACTACGACCATCAGCTGATCGACCTGGACGTGGTCACCGAGGACGGCACGGAGGTCGGACGGATCACCGAGATCTCCCACCTGCCCACGCAGGACCTGTTCATCGTGGAGCGCCCGGACGGCAGCGAGGTGCTGATCCCGTTCGTGGAGGAGATCGTCACCGAGATCGACCTGGCCGAACAGCGGGCGGTCATCGCGCCGCCGCCGGGCCTGATCGACGACCGTGCCGAGATCGCCTCGTCCAGGGACGAGGACGCATGAGGCTCGACGTCGTCACGATCTTCCCCGAGTACCTGGAACCGCTGAACGTCTCCCTGGTCGGCAAGGCACGCGCGCGCGGGCAGCTGAACGTCCACGTGCACGACCTGCGCGGCTGGACGTACGACCGGCACAACACGGTGGACGACACGCCGTACGGCGGCGGCCCCGGCATGGTCATGAAGACCGATCCCTGGGGCGAGGCCCTCGACACGGTCCTCGCCGACGGCTACGAGTCCGGCGCCCAGGCCCCCGCGCTGATCGTGCCCACGCCCAGCGGCCGCCGCTTCACCCAGGAACTGGCCGTCGAACTGTCCGAACGCCCCTGGCTGATCTTCACACCGGCCCGCTACGAGGGCATCGACCGGCGCGTCATGGACGAGTACGCCACCCGCCTCCCCGTCTACGAGGTCTCCATCGGCGACTACGTCCTGGCCGGCGGCGAGGCGGCCGTCCTGGTCGTCACGGAGGCCGTCGCCCGGCTGCTGCCCGGCGTCCTCGGCAACGCCGAGTCCCACCGCGACGACTCCTTCGCCCCCGGCGCGATGGCAAGCCTCCTGGAAGGCCCCGTCTACACCAAGCCGCCCGTCTGGCGCGGCCGGGACATCCCCGAGGTGCTGCTCAGCGGTCACCACGGGAAGATCGCCCGCTGGCGCCGCGACGAGGCACTGAAGCGCACGACCGCCAACCGGCCCGACCTGATCGAGCGCTGCGACCCCAAGGCCTTCGACAAGAAGGACCGCGAGATGCTCTCCATCCTGGGCTGGGAACCGGATCCGGGCGGGGAGCCGTACGGCCGATTTTGGCGCCGCGCCGGCGGCGTGGAAGAATAGGCCGCTGTTGTGCGTCCGTCGGGCGGCGCCCCTGCCACAGGGGGACACGACGCCCGCCCCGATCCGCACGGCAGTCCTCCTGGAACCACCTAGTTTCCGTTGATGACCTGTGGCATCAGCGAAGAAAGCAGACGAAATGTCTCACCTGCTCGACTCCGTCGACTCCGCGTCGCTGCGCAGCGACATCCCGGCCTTCCGCCCGGGTGACACCGTCAACGTCCACGTCCGCGTCATCGAGGGCAACCGCTCCCGTGTGCAGCAGTTCAAGGGCGTTGTGATCCGCCGCCAGGGCTCCGGTGTCCGCGAGACCTTCACGGTCCGCAAGGTCTCGTTCTCCGTCGGCGTCGAGCGCACCTTCCCGGTGCACACCCCGATCGTCGAGAAGATCGAGCTGGTCACCCGTGGTGACGTGCGCCGCGCCAAGCTGTACTACCTCCGTGAGCTGCGCGGCAAGGCCGCGAAGATCAAGGAGAAGCGCGAGAGCTGAGTGCTCTGCCGGGGTCACAGCGGGGCCGGATAGCATCTGGCCCCGATGGACACCGAAGCACAGCCGACCGAGCGCGACCGCTCCTCCCACCCCCGTCCTGCGGGGGTGGAGGGCCGGTCGCGTTTCGCATGGGCGGCCCGGCTCGCCGACCGGCTCCCGGGCGGCCGGCTCACCCTCGCCCTCCTCACCGGCCTGGCGTTCCTGCTGGTCCTCAACGCCTTCGTGGTACAGCCCTTCCAGATCCCGAGCGGATCCATGGAGCAGGGGCTGCGGATCGGGGACCGGGTCCTGGTGAACAAGCTGGCATACCGTTTCGGAGCCCAGCCGCGCCGCGGTGACGTGATCGTGTTCGACGGAACCGGGTATTTCGGGGACGCCGACTACGTCAAGCGGGTCGTCGGGGTAGGGGGAGACCATGTGGTCTGCTGCGACAAGCGGGGGAGGATCGAGGTGAACGGCCACCCGGTCGACGAGACCGCGTTCCTCTACCCGGGGGACAGCGCCTCCGGCGTGCCCTTCGACGTCGCCGTCCCCCCGGGCCGGCTGTTCGTCCTCGGCGACCACCGCAGCGACTCCAGCGACTCCCGCGACCACCTCGGCTCGCCCGGCGGCGGCATGATCCCCGTCGGGGACGTCATCGGCCGGGCCGACTGGATCCTGTGGCCGTACCGCCACTGGACCCATCTGACCCGGCCGGCCGCCTACGCGCGGGTGCCCGACGCCCCGGCGGAGGGCGGCCATGGGTAACCGCGGCAAGCCCCGCCGGGCGCCCGCCGGCGATCTGCTGCCCACCGGGGCCCGCCGCGCCTCCGCGCCCGGCGGCGGCCGCACCCGCGCGGAGCGTCGCAGACTCCAGCGCAAGGTCAAGCGCAAGCGCAGACGCTCGGCCGTCCGGGAGATCCCTCTCCTGGTGGGCGTCGCCGTCCTCATCGCGCTCGTCCTGAAGACCTTCCTCGTCCAGGCGTTCGTCATCCCGTCCGGGTCCATGGAGCAGACCATCCGGATCGGCGACCGGGTGCTGGTCGACAAGCTCACCCCCTGGTTCGGCGCCGAACCGGAGCGCGGGGACGTCGTCGTCTTCCACGACCCGGGCGGCTGGCTCCAGGACGAGCAGCCCGCCAAGAAGAGCGACCCGGTCGTCCTCAAGCAGCTCAAGGAAGGGCTCGGCTTCATCGGCCTGCTGCCGTCCGACAACGAGAAAGACCTGATCAAACGGGTCATCGGGGTCGGCGGCGACCACGTGAAGTGCTGTGACGCCCAGGGCCGCGTCACCGTCAACGGCGTACCGCTCACCGAGGGCGACTACCTCTATCCGGGGGACCAGCCGTCCGACACGCCCTTCGACATCACCGTCCCCGAGGGCCGGCTGTGGGTCATGGGCGACCACCGGGGCAACTCCGCGGACTCCCGCTCCCACCAGGACACCCCCTACGGCGGCACGGTCTCCGTGGACTCGGTGGTGGGCCGGGCCATGGTCATCGGCTGGCCGGTCGGCCACTGGACGCGCCTTTCGGAACCTAAAACCTTCGCAAGCGTCACCGACTCGGCGCCGGGGACCGCCGCCGCTCCCCGGGTGTCGCATAGGGTTGCCCCGGAGAATCGGAATGGAATGACACGGCTTGCGACCCCTGCGGAACTCCCGCTCGTTATGGGAGTGGTGGGCCTGCGCAGTGTGTGGGGCAGGCAGCGGCACAGAGTGAGGAGTTGGCGTGGGGGATGTTGCGGTTGGCGCACGGTCGGGGCACGACGGCGAGGAGCACCGCGGGCACCCCGGGGCACCGGACGTTCCCGTCCCGGACGGCGCCATGAACTCCGGTGACGACCGGGCGGACGGCGGCGACGGCACGCCGGAGGGCGAGCCGCGCGCCGGGACCGCGGCGTCGGTCACGGGGGCGCGGCCGCCCAGGCAGTCGCGCTCCTTCTGGAAGGAGCTGCCGATCCTGGTCGGCATCGCGCTGGTCCTGGCGCTGCTGATCAAGACGTTCCTGGTGCAGGCGTTCTCGATCCCGTCCGACTCGATGCAGAACACCCTCCAGCAGGGCGACCGCGTCCTGGTCGACAAGCTCACCCCGTGGTTCGGCTCCGAGCCCGAGCGCGGCGAGGTCGTCGTCTTCCACGACCCGGACAACTGGCTGGCGGGCGAGCCGACGCCTACCCCGAACCCGGTGCAGAAGGTCCTCAGCTGGATCGGCCTGATGCCCTCGGCGGAGGAGAAGGACCTGATCAAGCGCGTGGTCGGAGTCGGTGGCGACACGGTCGAGTGCAAGAACAGCGGCCCGCTGAAGGTCAACGGCAAGGCGCTGGACGAGCCGTACGTCTACCCGGGCAACACGCCGTGCAGCGTGGACGACCAGGGCGGCCAGTTCAAGGTGAAGGTGCCCCAGGGCTACATCTGGGTGATGGGCGACCACCGCCAGAACTCCCGTGACTCGCGCTACAACCAGTCCGACAGGAACCACGGCATGGTTCCCGTGGACAAGGTCGTCGGCCGCGCGATCGTCAAGGCCTGGCCCATCAACCGCTGGGGCACCCTGCCCGTCCCGGACACCTTCGACCAGCCCGGCCTCGACCGGCAGTCCGCCGCCGCCGCGTCCCTGACGGCCGCCCCGCAGGGCCTGGCCGTCGCCGGGGTGCTGCCGGTGGCGCTGTGGCGCCGACGGCGGAACGGGCGCGGGGCGGCGGCCCCGCAGCGGACGACGGCGACCGCGGCCGGCCCCGCCGCGACCCCCGCCGGGAACGCGTCCGCCGGCGACCTGTGACCCCTCGGCCGGCCCCGCCCGGCCCGGCCGGCTCTCCCGGCGGCCCCGGTCGCCGTGGAGAGGCTGCGGGGCCTGCGGGGCTGCCCCCGCCCGGTACCGCCGGGTAGGGTGCGGGGCCATGGGTGGCGAGAGCGTGACGCGTACGGCCCCGCCGGGCGGCAGCGGTACGGCACGGGCCGGCGGCGGCCGGCTCGGGCAGCGGCTGTCCGGACTGGCGGTGGCACTGGGACTGGTGATGTTCCTCGGCGGCTTCGCGTGGGCGGCGCTGGTCTACCGGCCGTACACCGTCCCGACCAGCTCCATGTCGCCCACCATCGCCGCCGGCGACCGGGTGCTGGCCCAGCGGGTCGACGGTGACGAGGTGCGCCGCGGTGACGTGGTCGTCTTCGAGGACAAGAACTGGGTCGCCAACTCCAAGGTGGTCAAGCGCGTGGTCGCCGTGGGCGGGGACACCGTCTCCTGCTGCACCGACGGCAAGCTGACCGTCGACGGCAAGCCGATCGAGGAGGCCTATCTGCCCGAGGGCAGCCTGGCCGAGCTGAAGGGCTTCGGCACGGTGACCGTCCCCGAGGGCCGGCTCTTCCTCCTCGGCGACGAACGCCAGGGTTCGCTGGACTCCACCGCCCACCTCACCGAGGCGGCGCGGGGCACCGTCTCCCGCGACGCCGTCTCGGCCCGCGTGGACGCCGTCGTCTGGCCCTGGAAGGGCATGCTCAAGCGCCCCACCGGCTTCGAGACGCTGGGCGCCCTCTCCCAGCCGGGTCCGCTGCGCACGATCCAGGTGCTGGTCGTGGCCGGCGCGGTCCTGATCCTCGGCGGCGGCGCCTACGGCCCGATCGCGGCCCGCCTCGGCCGCTCCCGCACCGCCACGCCCCGTCCGGAGACCGCCGGTGCCCGCTGAGACGACACGGCCGGCGGGGGAGCCGCGGGAGGACGAACGGCCGGACGCGAGCCGGAAGCCGTACGACGGTGCGGGGCCGTACGAGGGTACGGAGCCGTACGAGAGCGAGGGGCCGTACGAGGGCGAGGGGCCGCCGTACGTGGAAGGCGCGGGCGGCCCGCGCAAGGTGGCGCGGGTGGTGCTGCTGGACCCCCAGGATCGCATCCTCCTCCTGCACGGCCATGAGCCCGACGACCCGGACGACGACTGGTGGTTCACGCCCGGCGGCGGGCTGGAGGGCACCGAGACGCGCGAGGAGGCCGCGCTGCGGGAACTCGCGGAGGAGACCGGCATCACCGACGTCGAACTGGGCCCGGTGCTCTGGCGGCGGCGGTGCTCGTTCCCGTTCGCGGGCCGCCGCTGGGACCAGGACGAGTGGTACTACCTGGCCCGCACCAGCCAGACGGCCACCGCGGCGACGGGGCTGACGGAGCTGGAACGGCGCAGCGTCGCCGGAGCGCGCTGGTGGACGTGTGCGGAACTGACCCGGGCGCATGAGACGGTGTATCCGACCAGACTCGCCGAGCTGCTGCGCACGCTGCTCGTCGAAGGTCCCCCCGCCAGGCCCGTGACCCTCGACACGGAAATCGTCTGAGGGATCGTCGGACTGGCGCACAATGGTGGGATCGCACGGCTGAAGGGGAACATGCCATGAGCGCCGAGGACCTCGAAAAGTACGAGACCGAGATGGAGCTGAAGCTCTACCGGGAGTACCGAGATGTCGTCGGTCTGTTCAAATACGTGATCGAGACCGAGCGGCGTTTCTATCTCACCAACGACTACGAGATGCAGGTGCACTCGGTGCAGGGCGAGGTATTCTTCGAGGTCACCATGGCCGACGCCTGGGTCTGGGACATGTACCGCCCGGCCCGCTTCGTCAAGCAGGTGCGCGTCCTGACGTTCAAGGACGTGAACATCGAGGAGCTGAACAAGAGCGATCTGGAGCTGCCGGGCGGCTGATGACCTGCGGCTTCACCATGACGCCACTCGTTCGGGTGGCGGAGTTTTCCACAACCGCCGAGTAGTCCCCCAAGATCAACAGCGGGGGGCCGGGATGCGTGACGGTTGGCGCCCAAGGAGGTGCCGACATGAACGCACGAGAGGCAATCGGCAAATACGGCGAGGACCTGGCCGCCCGGCGGCTCGCCGAGGCCGGCATGACGATCCTGGAGCGCAACTGGCGCAGTGGACGCTCCGGCGAGATCGACATCGTGGCGCGGGACGGGAACACGCTCGTCGTCTGCGAGGTGAAGACCCGCAGGGGCGGTTCCTACGAGCATCCGATGGCCGCGGTGACCCCCGAGAAGGCGGCCAGGCTGCGGGCCCTCGCCGAACACTGGGTCCAGGCCCACGGAGGAGCACCGCCGGGCGGCGTCCGCATCGACCTCGTCGGCGTCCTCCTGCCCCGCCGGGGCGCGCCCTCGGTCGAGCACGCGCGGGGGGTGGCCTGAATGGCGTTCGCCCGCACCTGCTCCGTCGCCCTGGTGGGCGTCGAGGGCGTGGTCGTCGAGGTCCAGGCCGACCTGGAACCCGGGGTAGCGGCCTTCACCCTGGTCGGCCTCCCGGACAAAAGCCTGACGGAAAGCCGTGACCGGGTACGGGCGGCGGTGGTGAACTCGGGCGGCGAATGGCCGCAGAAGAAGCTCACCGTCGGACTCAGCCCGGCCTCGGTTCCCAAGGCCGGCTCGGGCTTCGACCTGGCCGTCGCCTGCGCGGTGCTCGGCGCCGCCGAACGGATCGATCCCCGTGTCCTGGCGGACATCGTCATGATCGGAGAGCTGGGGCTGGACGGCCGGGTGCGGCCGGTACGAGGCATCCTGCCGGCCGTCCTCGCGGCGGCCGACGCCGGGTACGAGCAGGTGGTCGTGCCCGAATGCGCTGCCGCCGAGGCCTCGTTGGTCCCCGGCGTGTCCGTGCTCGGGGTCCGCACCCTGCGCCAGCTCATCGCGGTCCTCGCCGAGGAACCCGTACCCGACGAGGAGCCGGACGAGCAGGGCCGGCCCGACCCCCTGCTGGCCGGGCTGCGGGTGCCGGGCACGGGCGCGGCCACCGGCATGCACAGCATGGGCGCCGCCCAGCACGACCACGGACACGACCTGGCGGACGTCGTGGGGCAGACCGCCGCCCGCACGGCCGTGGAGGTGGCCGCCGCGGGCGGACACCACCTGTTCCTGGAGGGCCCGCCCGGCGCGGGCAAGACGATGCTCGCCGAACGCCTGCCCGCGGTCCTTCCCCGGCTCACCCGGGAAGCCTCGCTGGAGGTCACGGCGGTGCACTCGGTCGCCGGGCTGCTGCCCCCGGGCAAGCCGCTCATCGACGTCGCCCCCTACTGCGCGCCCCACCACTCGGCCACGATGCAGTCACTCGTCGGCGGCGGCCCCGGCATCGCCCGGCCCGGGGCGGTGTCCCTGGCCCATCGAGGCGTGCTCTTCCTGCCGTTTTCCGGCTGAGGAAGCTGCGCGATGGCCCGTGACCTGGGAAGGAACGTAGCGAACATGTCCGCGACGTGCAGCGCGTCGCATGGCGTGTCGCTCGATCGGGTGATGGTCCCGCCGGTGGCGGGGCCTCCGGGATGAGATCATGACTGATCCTTTTCGATGAGTTGGGCTTCGAGGTCGGCGATGCGCCTGTCTGCGAAGCGGACGTTGTCGCGGGCGGCGGCGAGCTTGGTGGTGAGCGACTTCGCCTCGGCTTCCGCTCGGCGGGCGCGTCGGGTCAGGGTGGAATTCTCGGTGGTGATCCGGACGATGTCGGCCTCGCTCCAGGGCGTCTGCAGGTCCCTGATCTGGCCGAGGAGCTCGCCGAGCTGTTCGCGTTGCGCGAGGATCTCGTCCTGAGCGGCCTTGAGGGATTCCTCCGCATTCAGTGCGCGTTCGCGCCAGGAGGCCTCCATCGCTGCGTGCGCTGCCTGGCGATCCTGGGCTCGGCGGCCAGCGGCGCGACTGGTCGCTTCCTCGACGAGGGTCCGGGCCTCGACGTGCTCATAGAGGAACGTGCGCGAGACGTCCGCGTGCCGGGCGACGGCGGCAACTGTGATGGGCTGGCGCTTCTGGAGGAGCTGTTCCAGGGCGACCTGGATCCGCTCCAGACTGGCTTCTGTCCGGCGGCGGCGGGCTTCCAGCGCGTTCGCGGTGCGGGCTGCGGGGGCTGTCACGCTTCCTCCCCAGTCCACCCGTCGAGCAGACCGTCGTCCGCGGCAGCAGCCAGGTCCGTGGCCCTGAACGCGGTGCTCCAGATCCGGCCGAAGTAGTCCTGCGGCCGGCGCAGGTCCAGCGCGAGCGCCTCGTCGAGCAGGCCCAGGGCGGCCAGCGCCTTCTCCAAGCCGTCGATGGCCTGCCCAGTGGGTTCGAACAACGAGTGCAGGTAGTCGGCGGTCTTGTCGTCGGGGGCCCGTTCGGCCATGGACCCCCACTGTTCGCGTTTGCGGTGCCAGTAGACGAGGTCGGCGCCCGACATGACGAACCGGTCGCAGCCCTCGCAGTCGAGCTTCCGCGGGCATTCGCCGCCGTCCACGACGGGCTGGAAGGTGCAGAAACCGCCCTCAGCCGGCGTGGACCGGCGCGACAGGTCGAGCGCGAGGGCCTCGGCTTCGGCCCGGCTCATCTCGTCCGCGGGCGAGGCGATGAGCGTGCCCGGGGCAGCGGAGCCGGGACCGGAGACCCAGACGTGCTGGAGGACGTCCTCGACCTCGGAGCTGGCGACCTTGGCATAGTGCTCGGCCATGCGGACCGACACCTGACCGAGGTACTTGCGGATGTGGTGCAGTCCGGCGCCGTGCCGCAGCAGGTTCGTCGCCAGCGTGTGACGGGCCTGGTGCGGGACAACGGAGCCCAGGTCGAGCTTGTCGATCCAGCCGGAGAAGCCGGTGTGGAAGAAGGTGTAGGAGATCGCCTGCGTCGCTCGGGGGTTGCGGATGTGGCTGGGGAACAGGGCCATCTTCCTGCGCTCGGCCTTGGTCGGCGGACGGCCGTGACGTTCCTCGAACCGACCGAGGGTGACGCGCTGACGGGCACGGATCCGCTGGTAGATCCGCTCTGGGATGCGGATCGCCTCGTCATAGTTGCCGACCTTCGTCTGGTCGTGCCAGAGCAACGGCAGCCCGCCGTAGCGGCCGATGCACTCCAGCCGCAGATTCAGGACCTCGCCGCAGCGGCGGCCGCTGAAGACGAGGGTCTCCCAGATGTCGCGGACCCCGCGGTTGTGGGAGTCATGGTCGGCCACCAGCTGCTGGAGGTTGTGCTCGTCGGCCAAGGCCCGTGCGACCTCGTCGGAGAACGGGCTGCGCTGGCGTTCGGCAACCCCGTTCCCACCGCCGTGCGGCAGCGCGGTGATGAACGCGGGTGACAGGCCGATCTTCGCGGCCTCGCCGCTGTCCAGCGCGTCGCGCAGGACGAGCCGCCCGTAGTTGAACACGAACCGCAACGAGACGTCGGTGACCGGGGTCGGCTTCTTCGTGGTCGGGTGGATGACGCCCAGGTGCGGCAGGCCCTCACGGGCGCGGTTGCGGTGATCGGCGACGAACCGCTTCATGTGGTCGCCGTCCAGCAGCGTCTGGTCGTGTCCGCCCTCCGGCGCGGTGAGCGTCAAGAACGCACTGAGCTCGATGCAGGCCCGCCGGCAGGCGTCGAAGGGCGTGTTGCTCCGCGAGCCGGCCGGGTCGTCCAGGCGGCTGGCAAGGTGGTCCCAGAGCAGGTCACGGAGCCACCGCTGGGACACCTGCGTCAGGTCGAACTGGCTGAGGCGATGCCGGAAGCGGATCCCGAAGTGCTCGGTGTCGATGTAGCCGAGTTCCTTGCTGTCGGTTCGGGTGAAGTAGACCTGCTGAAGGTGGCGCCGGATCTCTTCGAGCACCAGGCGCCCGCGCCGGTGAAGCTGCGACTCGGGAAGGTGCTCGTCGAACAGCGACGCGACGCGCTCGGCGCGGGCGACATCCACGATCCGCTGCAGCCACTGCAGCGGCCAGTCGGTGTGCTGGGACCGTGCGGCGTGCGTGATCATTCCCCAGCGGATCTCGGCCTGGACCATCGGTGGCAGACCGCGCAGATTGACCTGTCCCGCCCTCGTTGCGGCCCGGACTCGCGAGCACCAGGCACGGAAGGCGCTCTTGTCCCCGCAGGACGTCAGGACCTGCCGTCCGGCCTGCTCGTGGCTCCACCAGTGATCCAGCAGTGCGGCCCCGCCGGGGCGGCCTTCCTCCGCGTACCACTCCTCGTGCGTCGCGCAGAGCCCCAGCGGGGTGCGGGCCCACGACACGCAGACCGCCGCCCGGCATTGGCCATAGGAAGGAAGGGCCTCCTGCAAGAGCAGCCAGTCCTCGAAGTCCGCCTGCGGGTTGTCCCTGACGACTGCCTTCCAGCGGCCGGTGTGCCGCTGACACAGCTTGCGCAGCATGTTCGTGACCGGCCGCCCCGGGCAGAGCTGGCAGTCCGCCGGCTCCGACGTGGTCTCCGTGCAGTGCAGCGGACCGGTGGTCCGCGCATAGGTGTACCGGTTCAACTCAGGCTGTTCGCGGTGCGTTTGGAGCCAATGAAGCTGGTGCGGGCTGCACAGATCCTTGCCCGTCGTGCGGGGCGTGGTGCAGACCTCGACTGCGCACTGCCAGGCATAGACCTCATGCCGGGGCGGGACCTTGATCAGGTCGTCCCGGTAGAAGGGCTCGATCGTCGGTGCGTTGATGAGGGCTTCGAGTAGCTCCAGGCGGTCGCGGACCTCCCGGCGGTCGCCATGGATGTCGACAACGGGCAGCAGCACGGGCGGCGTCTCGGTCGTCACACGCGTTCACCCCAGACCGTGCGCAGGGCGGCATCGAAGACCGGGTCGTGGATGTCGACGTGGGCGTAGATCTCGTCAACAACCTCGGTCGAGGCCCACCCGCCGGCGTCCCGGGTCACCACCAGGTTCCCGTGCGAAGCGTCGAGGACCGCGGTCGCGAACGAGTGGCGAAACATGTGCGGGCGGATCCGGCCCAGCCCCGCCCGGGTCCCGGCCCGGCCGATCATCTTGCGGGCCCCTTCCGGCGCCCAGGGCATTCCCCGGTGCCGGCCGTGCTGCTGCACCAGCAGGTGCCCGTGCTCGGCGGCCCGCGGATACTCACCCGTCATGTAGTCGAAGTAGGAGTGGATCATCGCCGGGCTCACCCGCTTGATCAGCCCACCGCGGATGACCCCGTCCTCTTCCAGTTCCCAGTCGTACTTTGTCTTCGCTCTCGCCCCGTTGGGCAGACCCTCGCGGTGACACACGTGGGCATGCGGTGTGCGGCACTGGCCGCAGGCCGCCCCGTCCCGCAGGTGCAGGTCCGCCAGGTGCAGGCCGCAGAGCTCGCCGATGCGGAACCCGCCGTCGCCCAGCCAGTCGACCACCAGCCGGTCACGGGCAGAGTTGACCTCCGCCCGCACCACCTCGCGGGCACCGTCCGGCAGCATCTTCGGGTGCCGCCGACGCTGGTTCTTGGGCGCCAGCGGGTTGCCGGGCATGATCTTCTTGACGTGCCCCAGCAGCGAACGCTGCTTGTCCGCCTTCGTTGGAAGCCGCTTCGCCTTCAGCACTTCGCCGAGCTCGGTGTTGATGCCCTGATCGGCATGGTGCAGGTAGAAGCCCTTCAGACACGCAGCCGCCGTCTTCAGCGTGCTGTTGCCGTACGACTTCTTCCCGATCCGCCACGGCGTCCCCAGCGGCATCGGAACCTCGGCCCCCACCGCCCCCATGTACCGCTTCACATCCGAGAAGGTGACGTTTTTCGGGGCCAGCCCCTCCTGCCTGAGCCACCGCAGATGGTCGACGAGCAGATATGCGTACGTCCGGTCCGTGCCGTCCCCGGCGTACTCCGCCAAGAACGGCTCAGCTTCTGAGTGCACTCCACCAGCCGGCTCCAGGATCGTGTACGAGCGCCGTCCATCGCGGTGCCGTACCTCCTGAACTCGCAGCTGTCCCATGAGTAGCCTGCGGGCCACTTGTCCTCCATCTCGACCTGACGCAACGTGGCGAACATCCCGAACCAGGCCGGAAAACGAGAACGGGATGTCGTGAGTCACGGGCACCGCAGACATCACGTACAGCTCAAAGGGCGGCCGGAAAACTGGACGAGGCCCCCGAGTTCCACAGCCAGACCCTGGACGCCCTGCGGCAGCCACTGGAGTCGGGGCACGTCGTGATCGCGCGCAGCGCCGGTGTGGTCCGGTTCCCGGCGAGGTTTCTGATGGTCCTGGCGGCCAACCCCTGTCCCTGTGGCCGCTTCTCGCTCCGCG
This sequence comes from Streptomyces nogalater, assembly GCF_039532885.1. Lineage (NCBI taxonomy): Bacteria > Bacillati > Actinomycetota > Actinomycetes > Kitasatosporales > Streptomycetaceae > Streptomyces > Streptomyces nogalater. Next base: position 78,857 of record NZ_BAAASM010000026.1, read on the forward strand.
ACTCACTGTGCGAGTGCCCGCCGTCGGCGATCCGCCGCTATCAGTCCCGGCTGTCCGGACCGCTGCTGGACCGGGTGGATCTACGGGTGGAGGTCGATCCGGTCACCCGGGCCCAGCTCACCGAGCCCGGCGCCCGCGGCGAATCCACGGCGACCGTGGCCGACCGGGTACGGCAGGCTCGCGAGCGGGCGGCGGCCCGCCTCGACGGCACGCCATGGCGCACCAACAGCGAAGTGCCCGGCCGCGAACTGCGCAACCGGTTCCACGCCGCCGCCGGGGCGATGGACGAGGCCGAACGCAACCTGGAGCGCGGTGTGCTCACCGCCCGCGGCATCGACCGGGTGCTGCGGGTCGCCTGGACGATCGCCGACCTCGTCGGGCACGACCGCCCGGACGCGACCGACGTCGCCCTGGCCCTGCACCTGCGCACCGGCGTCCCCCGTGGAGTGCCGATGGCCATCGGGGCACTCACATGACCGGTGCCGAGGGCCCTGGGGACGAACTGCTCGGGCGGGTCTTTCTGGGGCGGGTGATCGAGCCGGGGGACGAGGTCGCGGGGCGGTGGGTGCGGGAGTTGGGGGTGGGGGAGGTGGTGCGGCGGCTGCGGTGTGGGGGTGAGGCCCTGCCGGGGGTCACCCCCACCCGGTGGGCGGGGCTGCTCGCGCGGGCCGGCCGGGCCGAGCCGGAGCGGGATCTCGCGCTCGCCCGGGCCGCCGGGGCGCGGTTCGTGTGCCCGGGGGACGGCGAATGGCCCCGCCAGCTCGACGACCTCGGCGACGGCCGGCCCCTCGGGCTGTGGGTGCGCGGCCGGCCCAGCCTGCGGATGTGGGCGCTGCGCTCCGTGGCCGTGGTCGGCGCCCGCGCCTGCACCGAGTACGGCACCCACACGGCGGCCACCCTCGCCGCCGGCCTCGCCGAACGCGGCTGGGTGGTGGTGTCGGGCGGCGCCTACGGCATCGACGGCGCCGCCCACCGGGGCGCCCTCGCCGCCCGCGGCGCCACCGTCGCCGTTCTGGCCTGCGGTGTCGACCAGCCCTACCCCCGCGGCCACGCCGCCCTGATCGGCCGGATCGCCCACCAGGGACTGGTGATCGGCGAGCTGCCACCCGGCGACCACCCGACCCCCAGCCGGTGTGTTAACTGCACCACGCATCTCTGATCATGAAGCGAGATGATCTCCGCTCGCAAGGAAGTGTGTGTTGCAAGACCTCCATCGCCAGCTGATCGAGGGCCGGGCCGATGTGCCCCGCGTGGGCTCGGTCGTCAAGCTGGAATCCATACCTCGGTACGCCGTCCTTGATCCTGACGGGGCCCTCGTTGCCCCGGTCGTTCCGTACCTTCGGGGTCTCACCCTGGACGACAACCGGCCGTTGACCGTCAAGAGCTACGCGTACGACCTGCAGCGCTGGTTCCGGCTGCTGTGGTTCCTCGGGGTCCCGTGGGACCGAGCGACCGAAGCGGAAGCGTCCGCGCTGGTGGGCTGGCTCCGAGTGGCGCCGAACCCGCAGCGGCGCCGGCGGAATCCGAACGCTCCGCGGCCCGGCTCGGTGAACCCTCGCACCGGCAAGCCCTACCTCGGGGAGGGATACGCGCCGAGAACGATCAACCACTGCCTGACCGTGGTCTGCAGCTTCTACGCCTACCACCGCCACTACAACCGGGGCCCGTTGGTCAACCCGGTGCCCGAGTCCGTGGCCCAGCGCCGTGCACTTGCGCACCGATCCCCGGACGGTGAGGTGCCCCGGTTCCGCAGGGCCCGGCTGCGGCAGCGCGTCAGGCAGACCGATCCCCGGTCGATTCCCGACGCGATGTGGGACGAGCTCTTCGAGGCCATGACCTGCGACCGGGACAGGGCGGCCGTCCTGCTCTACGTCTCCAGCGGCTCCCGGGCCAGCGAACTCCTCGGGGTCACCCCGGGCGACATCGACTGGGCCAAGCAGCTGATCTACGTGGTCACCAAGGGCACCGATGAACGCGAGGCCGTCCCCGCGAGCCCGCAGGCACTGACGATTCTGGCCGCCTACCTCGACAGCATCGGCCTCCCGTCGGCCCACGAGCCGGTCCTGCGCACGCTGCGGGGACCGGACCGGCCGCTGACCTACTGGGCGATGCGGCGGGTCTTCCAGCGGGTCAACGAGAGGCTCGGCACGAACTGGACCCTGCACGACCTGCGGCACACGGCCGCGAACCGCATGGCGAACGACCCCAACCTCACCCTGGCCCAGGTCCGCGCAATTCTGCGGCACACCGACCTGGCGACCACCGGCCGCTACCTGAACGCCCGCGTCGAGGACCTCTTCGACGCCCTCCAGGCCCACTACAACCGGCCCCGGGTCCAGCGGACCTTCTCCGCGGGCTACGACCCCGACGACATCAAGGCGGTGTTCGGTGCCTAGCCGCACGACAGTCTCCACCTACACGGTCCGCAACCGGCGCCAGAACTACTCGGAGACGCCCAGGGAGAAGGTGCCGACGCGCTTCAGTAGCGCGTCGGTGAAGGCGGCCCCGGCGCCGCGGCCCGAGAAGCCGCCGGCGCCCTTCGGGGACCTGTCGAGGGCCGACATCACCGAGCTGTGTGATCTTGCCAAGGTGGTCTGGCCGGGGCAGACACGGTCCGGGGCGGAGAAGCGCCGAGCCGGCGTCCGGATGTTGTTCCGGCACCTGGCGAAACTGCCCGGGGACACCTGGCAGGAACGCTGGGAGGCCAGCGGCTTCAACGACGAGAACGCGACGCCGGTCAGCGTCCTGGGCCGTCAGGAGGTCCGTTACGACAGGAGCAACCTGACCTCCGCGCTGAGGATGGCGTTCGCAGCACGGATCATCCAGCCCTCGATCTCCGGGTTCCGGGCGAACAAGTTCATCGACTACGCCGAGCCGTTCCGCCAGGTCCAGAAGGACCCCGGGCTGGACGAGTTCTTCAGCACGGTCGACGCTCAGCGGCACCTCACTGCGGTGCATCGGCACCGGGCGAAGTTCGACCTGACCTGCGCTTTGACCACGCAGGGCATCAACCTGGAGCATCTGACGCCTTCGGCTCTGCTGCACTACTCGCTGGAGAACAAGCGCCTGGGCCTGACGCACGGCGCGAACAGGGACCACACCAGGTTCGCGGCCCTGGGAGCCTGGGAGATCCTGCACAAGATGGGGCACTTCCCTCCCGGGACGGCCCCGACCCTGCGGACGTTCATCTACAACGGCCAGCGAAGCATCGAGGAACTCGTCGACCTCTACGGCATCAAGAACGCCGGGGTCCGCCAGCTCCTGATCGACTACCTGGTCCGGCGCCGATCGGACACGGACTACGTCACGCTCCAAGGCCTTGCCCGCCACCTGGCCGGCCACTTCTGGTCCGTCATCGAGGAGATCAGCCCCGATCAGCAGGACCTGAACCTCAGCCAGGAGCTCTACGACCAGTGGCGGGCCGAGATCCAGTACTGGCGCCGGAACGGCAAGACCGACCGGACCAAGATCCGCAAGGACCCCGCGACACTCCTGCTGGCCGTCCGCGGCCTCTACGTCGACCTCCACAGCTGGGCCGTCGCGGAGCCGGAACGGTGGGCCCAGTGGGTGGCCCCATGCCCGATCCTGCCCCGGGACCTGAAGGGCTTTGGAAAGCGGCGCCGTGAGGTCAACCGGCGGATGGCCGACCGCACCCGGGTCCGCCAGCCCCTGCTGCCGGTCCTCGTCCGGCACGTCGAGGAACGCTACGAGCGGCTGGCCAGCCTGTTGGAGGCCGCCAGCCCCGTTCCGCTCGGCGAGTCCTTCGAGCACCAGGGCCGCCGGTTCACACGCACCAATTCCAGGGAGGACAGACGCCGGGCGAAGATCCTTGCCGAGCCGACCGTCCGCGTCACCGACGACGACACCGGCGAGCTGATTCACGTGACCATGGCCGAGGACTCGGCCTTCTGGGAGTGGGTCGCCGTCGAGATCCTGCGGCACAGCGGCATCCGCGTCGAGGAACTCGTCGAGCTCACGCACCTCAGCATCCGCCAATACGAGCGGCCCAACGGCGAGGTCATCGCCCTCCTGGTCGTCGCGCCCTCGAAGAGTGAACGCGAGCGCGTGATCCCGATGTCCGCCGAGCTGTTCCACGCCGTTGCCCAGATCATCCGGCGGCACACCCGCAACGGCCAGGCGATTCCGCTCGTGAGTCGCTACGACGGACACGAAAAGGTCTGGTCAGATGCCATGCCGTTCCTCTTCCAGCGACAGATCGGCACCGTCCGCGGGGTCATCGCTCCCGCCACGGTCCTCAACATGATCGGACGCAGCTGCGAGGAGATCGCCGAAACGAACCCGGCTTTCGCCGGCACCAAGTTCACCCCGCACGACTTCCGCCGGCTCTTCGCGACCGACATCGTCAACGGCGGCCTGCCGATCCACATCGGAGCGGCCCTGCTCGGACACCTAAATCTCCAAACCACTCAGGGCTACGTCGCGGTCTTCGCCGAGGACATCGTCAAGCACTACCAGGAGTTCCTGAACCACCGCCGGGCCCTGCGGCCCGAGCACGAGTACGTCGACGTCACCCCCGAGGAATGGGAGGAGTTCGAAGAACACTTCGACAAGCGCAAGGTCGAACTCGGCAACTGCGCTCGACCCTACGGATCACCCTGCCAGCATGAACACGCCTGCATCCGATGCCCGATGCTGCAGGTCAACCCCAAGATGCTGCCGAGGCTCGCCGAGATCGAGAAGGACCTGATCCTCCGGCGCAAACGAGCCGAGGCCGAACAGTGGCTCGGCGAGATCGAGGGCATCGACATGACCTTGACCTTCGTCCGCACCAAGCAGGCCGATGCCGCCCGCCTTGCACACCGACCGCCTGTCTCCCTCGGAATCCCGACTACCCGTCCCCAATCCGACTGACCGTCGTGATCGTCTCGCTTGACTTGGTGCAGAGAAGGTTCATCCTCCGCAACCGCGTCATCGCCGCGCTGACCCGGGGCACCGTCGTCGTGGAGGCCGCCCGCCGCAGCGGCTCGCTGGCCACCGCGCGGGCCGCCCAGCGCCTCGGCCGGTTCACCATGGGCGTGCCCGGCCCGGTCACCAGCGCCCTCTCCGCGGGCGTGCACGACCTGCTGCGCGGCGAGGCCACCCTGGTCGGCGACGCCACGGAGATCATCGAACTCGTCGGTGCCATGGGCGACCTCGCACCCGTCCGGCGCGGCCCCGTGCTCCCGCGCGACCTGCTGGAACCGCAGGCCCGCGGTGTCCTCGCTGCCCTGCCCGGCAACCGCGCCGCCCCCGTCGAGGAGATCGCGCTCGGGGCGCGCACCACACGGGAGGACGCGATCGCGAGGCTGTACGAACTCCGAGCGCTTGGCTATGTCGAACGACACGGCGATGGCTGGAAGTTGACACGCCAGGCGGTGATCTCGGTCCGCGACCGTCACCCACCGTGCTGACCGACCGTGTTCGGCCGTCCGGGGGAACCCCCGACACCCTTGGTGTTTCCCGGAGTTGGCGCCCCGGCCGGTCACGGAGAGCGAACCGTGGTGTGCGGTCACCCGCGCGGCGCGCGCCCCCGCGCAGGGGTGGAGCCGTCTTGTTCGCGCACCGCGACTCCACAGTCACGCTACGCTCACGAAGGAGCGACGCAGACCGCGTCAACCCGACATCAGACCGACACCTCACCCAGTCAGCCCCTTTCTCCGCACCGACCCCTATTCCTCCCACTTCACAGCACATCACGACACTTCACGGCAGAACGGCACAAGGCGACGAATGCCCCAGCACACCTCCGGGTCCGACCGGGCGGCGATCCCCCCAGCCGCCCGCGACGGTGGCAGCGCCCGACCGCCCGCACCCTCGACGCTCGACGAGCTGTGGCGGTCGTACAAGGCGACGGGGGACGACAGGCTGCGGGAGCAGTTGATCCTGCACTACTCGCCGCTGGTCAAGTACGTGGCGGGCCGGGTCAGCGTCGGACTGCCGCCCAATGTGGAGCAGGCCGACTTCGTCTCCTCCGGAGTGTTCGGGCTGATCGACGCGATCGAGAAGTTCGACATCGACCGGGAGATCAAGTTCGAGACGTACGCGATCACCCGGATCCGCGGCGCCATGATCGACGAACTGCGGGCGCTGGACTGGATCCCCCGCTCGGTCCGGCAGAAGGCGCGCAACGTCGAGCGCGCCTACGCCACCCTGGAGGCGCGGCTGCGGCGGACGCCGACGGAAGGCGAGGTCGCCGCCGAGCTGGGCATGGAGATCGACGAACTGCACGCCGTGTTCAGCCAGCTGTCGCTGGCCAACGTGGTCGCCCTGGAGGAGCTGCTGCATGTCGGCGGCGAGGGCGGGGACCGGCTCAGCCTGATGGACACGCTGGAGGACACCGCCGCCGACAACCCGGTGGAGGTGGCCGAGGACCGGGAACTGCGGCGCTTCCTGGCCCGGGCGATCAACACCCTGCCCGAGCGGGAGAAGACCGTCGTCACCCTGTACTACTACGAGGGGCTCACCCTCGCCGAGATCGGCAACGTGCTCGGCGTCACCGAGAGCCGGGTCAGCCAGATCCACACCAAGTCCGTGCTCCAGCTGCGCGCCAAGCTGGCCGCCTTCGGCCGCTGAGTCCTCCCTTTCGCCAGGGCGGGTCCGTAAAGTGGTCGGCGTGCCAAGGATTCGAGCGGCCTCCGTGGCCGAACACCGGTCGATGCAGCGAGCCGCCCTGCTGGACGCGGCTCGGTCCCTGCTGTCCGAGGGCGGGACGGAGGCGCTGACCTTTCCCGCGCTGGCGGAGCGGACCGGGCTGGCGCGGTCGTCCGTGTACGAGTACTTCCGGTCCCGGGCCGCGGTGGTCGAGGAGCTGTGCGAGGTCGACTTCCCGGTGTGGGCGGCGGAGGTCGCCGCGGCGATGGAGCGGGCCGGCTCGGCCGAGGGCAAGGTCGAGGCGTACGTCCGGCAGCAGCTCGCGCTGGTCGGCGACCGGCGGCACCGGGCGGTGGTGGCCATCTCCGCGAGCGAACTCGACGCCGGGGCGCGAGAGAAGATCCGGGCGGCCCACGGGGGTCTGGTCTCGATGATCGTCGAGGCGCTCGGGGAGCTGGGCCATGAGCAGCCCCGGCTGGCGGCGATGCTGCTGCAGGGCGTGGTGGACGCCGCGGTGCGGCGTATCGAGCTGGGCGCCGCCGAGGATCCCGCGGTGGTGACGGACGCGGCCGTGAACATGGCTCTGCGTGGTGTGACGAGCTGACGGCGACGACGACCATGTAGCCCCACCGACCCACCAGGCCCGGGCCACCGTGCCCACTAGGCGGGCCGGGCGGGCCCCAGCCGCGCTGCCCCGCCTAGCCCGGCTGGGGCGGCAGTAGTCTCGATGGGCCCCCGTTCAGGAGCCACGGGGGCAGCAGGGACAGGGGGTCCAGGTAGGTTCCGCCCCGTAGCAGGCCCCAGTGGACGCAGGGTGTCGTGCCGCAGTGGGCGCCTGTCTCCAGCGCCCCGACCACCTCGCCCGCGCCCACCTCGTCGCCGGCGCGTACCGAGGCCCGTACCGGCTCGTACGTCGTCCGCAGGTCCGTTCCCCGTACCTCCAGCGAGACCACGCCGCGGCCCGCCACCCGGCCCGCGAACAGCACCCGGCCGGGCGCCACCGCGCGTACGGGTGAGCCGGCGGGGGCGGCCAGGTCCACTCCCCGGTGTCCGGGGCCGTAGACCGTCGGGGGTGGCTGCCAGCCGCGCAGGACCGGGGGCCGGACGCCGACCGGCCAGGCGCGGGCGAGGGCCGGGACCTGTGGCCGAGGGGCCGTCGGCGGGGCCGGAGGCCGGGTGTCCGCCCAGGCCAGAGGGGTGAGCAGGGCCGCCGCCAGCACCAGCGGCACAGCCGTCCACAACGTCACGTAGCGCATGCCGTACACCGTCCCGCAGTCCGCCGCCCACCGCCGGAGCCTGTGGACTACTCGCCGGTTGTGGACAGTGCCGTCACCCGGTACTCCGTCGGTCCCGTACACTTCTTCTGGCGATCCGGGTCACCGGGTCGACTTCGCACGCCCCGGTACGGCGGCCGGCAACGGTTCCTACCAAGCGCCCCTCGGTCCTTCGCGGCACGGCGCGTCGCGGGCGTCAGGCGCGACCGCCGTCCGGCGGACGCGGCACAACCGAGAACACCAAGGAGAAACGGCCATGGCCGTCGTCACGATGCGGGAGCTGCTGGAGAGCGGCGTCCACTTCGGTCACCAGACCCGTCGCTGGAACCCGAAGATGAAGCGCTTCATCTTCACCGAGCGCAACGGCATCTACATCATCGACCTGCTCCAGTCGCTGTCGTACATCGACCGCGCCTACGAGTTCGTCAAGGAGACCGTCGCCCACGGCGGCACGGTCATGTTCGTCGGCACGAAGAAGCAGGCGCAGGAGGCCATCGCCGAGCAGGCCACCCGCGTCGGCATGCCCTACGTCAACCAGCGCTGGCTGGGCGGCATGCTCACCAACTTCTCGACCGTCTACAAGCGTCTGCAGCGCCTCAAGGAGCTGGAGCAGATCGACTTCGAGGACGTCGCCGCCTCCGGTCTGACCAAGAAGGAGCTGCTGGTCCTCTCCCGCGAGAAGGCCAAGCTGGAGAAGACCCTCGGCGGTATCCGCGAGATGCAGAAGGTGCCCAGCGCCGTCTGGATCGTGGACACCAAGAAGGAGCACATCGCCGTTGGTGAGGCCCGGAAGCTGAACATTCCGGTCGTCGCGATCCTCGACACCAACTGCGACCCCGACGAGGTCGACTACAAGATCCCCGGCAACGACGACGCGATCCGCTCCGTCACCCTGCTCACCCGTGTGATCGCCGACGCCGTCGCCGAGGGCCTCATCGCCCGTTCCGGCGTGGCCGCCGGTGACAAGGGCGAGAAGGCCGCGGGCGAGCCGCTCGCCGAGTGGGAGCGCGACCTGCTGGAGGGTGAGAAGAAGGCCGAGGAGGCTCCGGCCGCCGACGCCGCTGCCGCCGAGGCTCCGGCTGCCGAGGCCCCCGCCGCCGAGGCCCCGGCCGCCGAGGGCGAGCAGGCCTGACCGTCAGAGTTGATGGCGGGGGCGGCGACATGAAGCCCGCCCCCGCTGTTCACCCGTAGGTCAGGGGCGCGTCGCGGACCCACATCCACATGTGGCTCGCAGATCCCTCTGACCTTGGATCTTCGACTTCGAGAAAGACTCACAGACTCATGGCGAACTACACCGCCGCCGACGTCAAGAAGCTCCGTGAGCTGACCGGCGCCGGCATGATGGACTGCAAGAAGGCGCTGGACGAGGCCGAGGGCAACGTCGAGAAGGCCGTCGAGGCGCTGCGCATCAAGGGCCAGAAGGGCGTCGCCAAGCGCGAGGGCCGCTCCGCCGAGAACGGCGCCGTGGTCTCCATCATCGCCGAGGACAACTCCTCCGGTGTCCTGGTCGAGCTGAAGTGCGAGACGGACTTCGTCGCCAAGGGCGAGAAGTTCCAGGCCGTGGCCAACGCCATCGCCGAGCACGTCGCCAAGACGAACCCGGCCGACATCGAGGCCCTGCTGGCCTCCGAGATCGAGCCCGGCAAGACCGTCCAGGCGTTCGTGGACGAGGCCAACGCCAACCTCGGCGAGAAGATCGTCCTGGACCGCTTCGCGCAGTTCTCCGACGGCTACGTCACCGCTTACATGCACCGCACCATGCCCGACCTGCCCCCGCAGATCGGTGTCCTGGTCGAGCTCGACAAGCCGAACGCCGAGGTCGCCAAGGGCGTCGCGCAGCACATCGCCGCCTTCGCGCCGAAGTACCTGGCCAAGGAGGACGTGCCGGCGGACGTCGTCGAGTCCGAGCGCCGGATCGCCGAGGAGACCACCCGCGCCGAGGGCAAGCCCGAGGCCGCGATCGCCAAGATCGTCGAGGGTCGTCTGAACGGCTTCTTCAAGGACGCCACGCTGCTCGGCCAGCCGTACGCGCTGGACAACAAGAAGTCGGTCCAGAAGGTTCTGGACGAGGCCGGTGTCACCCTGAAGCGCTTCTCGCGCATCAAGGTCGGCATCTGAGTCCGTACCGCGATCGACGCGCGACCCCAGGGAAGATCCGCCAGGAAATCCCGATAGGGTCGACCGCAGTCGTCCGTCCCCATCGCCACACCCCGGCGTGCGGCGGACGGCAGCAGATCTGACGAGGAGGCCATTGCCGCGCATGGGAGCGAAAAGCGACCCCATCGGCAATGGCCTTCTTCGTATGTGCACCACGTGAAAGAGGCGGGATCCCCCATGACCACCAAGGCCCAGAAGAGCGACGACGGCAAAGTACGCGGCCGGTTTCTGCTGAAGCTGTCCGGAGAGGCCTTCTCCGGTGGCGGGGGCCTGGGCGTGGACCCGGACGTGGTGCACAAGATCGCCCGCGAGATCGCGGCCGTCGTGCGCGACGGGGCCCAGATCGCGGTCGTCATCGGCGGCGGCAACTTCTTCCGTGGCGCCGAACTCCAGCAGCGCGGCATGGACCGCGCCCGCTCCGACTACATGGGCATGCTCGGCACCGTGATGAACTGCCTCGCCCTCCAGGACTTCCTGGAGAAGGAGGGCATCCAGTCCCGGGTGCAGACCGCCATCACCATGGGCCAGGTCGCCGAGCCGTACATCCCGCTGCGCGCCGTGCGCCACCTGGAGAAGGGCCGCGTGGTCATCTTCGGCGCCGGTATGGGCATGCCCTACTTCTCCACCGACACCACCGCCGCCCAGCGCGCCCTGGAGATCGACGCCGAGGCGCTGCTCATGGGCAAGAACGGCGTGGACGGGGTCTACGACTCCGACCCCAAGACCAACCCCGACGCCGTCAAGTTCGACGCGCTCGGCTACGGCGAGGTCATCACCCGGGACCTCAAGGTCGCCGACGCCACCGCCATCACGCTGTGCCGTGACAACAGGCTCCCGATCCTCGTCTTCGAGCTTCTCGCGGAGGGCAATATCGCCCGCGCCGTCAAGGGTGAGAAGATCGGCACGCTGGTGGGTGACCAGGGCAGCCGGGACTGACCCGGGATCAACCCGGCCGGTGAAGTGCGGCCCTGCGAAGGGGCCGGCCCCGGCCGGGGGATGGACAATGTCCTGCCGGTCGGGAACCGTGCAGGAAGAAGACGCGACGCAGCCGGCCGCCGACCGACGCAGGAACCGCAGCCGGGCCTTACTCAAGACACGCAGGAGCAAGTGGTGATCGAAGAGACCCTCCTCGAAGCCGAGGAGAAGATGGAGAAGGCCGTCGTGGTCGCCAAGGAGGACTTCGCCGCGATCCGCACCGGCCGTGCGCACCCGGCGATGTTCAACAAGATCGTGGCCGACTACTACGGTGCCCCGACGCCGATCAACCAGCTGGCCTCGTTCTCCGTGCCGGAGCCGCGGATGGCGGTCGTGACCCCGTTCGACAAGAGCGCGCTGCGCAACATCGAGCAGGCGATCCGTGACTCCGACCTGGGCGTCAACCCCAGCAACGACGGCAACATCATCCGGGTGGTGTTCCCCGAGCTGACCGAGGAGCGCCGCCGCGAGTACATCAAGGTCGCCAAGAGCAAGGGCGAGGACGCGAAGGTCTCCATCCGTTCCGTGCGCCGCAAGGCCAAGGACGCCATCGACAAGCTCGTCAAGGACGGCGAGATCGGTGAGGACGAGGGCCGCCGTGCGGAGAAGGACCTCGACGATCTGACGGCGAAGTACGTCGCTCAGGTGGACGAGCTCCTGAAGCACAAGGAAGCGGAGCTGCTCGAAGTCTGATGAGCGACTCTTCCTGGGGGGCGCCGCCACCGGCGGGGCAGACCGGCTACTGGGGGTCCACCGTGGGCGGGCCTCTCCAGGAGGCTGCCCCGGCGGGTCCCACGTACGATGCGCCTGAGGCGCAGCAGACTCGCCCCATGCCCATCGTGCCCGACGGCCCCGCGTACGGCGGAGACCAGGACGACGACCGGGGGGCCGCTCGGCTGAGCGGCCCCCTGTTCCGAGACGAGACGTTCCAGGCCCGGGAGCTCCCGGCCGAGACCCAGAACCCGGAGCCCATGTCCGACGTCCCGCAGCCGCCGCAGGCACCGGCGCCGCAGAAGAAGAGCGCGGGCCGGGACCTGAGCGCGGCCATAGGGGTCGGCGTCGGGCTCGGCGTGGTGATCGTCGCGTCCCTGTTCATCGTCAAGGCCGTGTTCGTCGGCGTGATAGCGATCGCCGTCGTCGTCGGGCTGTGGGAGCTGACCAGCAGGCTCAAGGAGCGCAAGGAGATCAGGGCGCCGCTCGTGCCGCTCGCGGTGGGCGGTGCGGCCATGGTCGTCGCCGGCTATGTGCGCGGCGCCGAGGGCGCGTGGGTGGCCATGGCCCTCACCGCCCTGGCCACTCTGGTCTGGCGTATGACGGAACGGCCGGAGGGCTACCTCAAGGACGTCACGGCCGGTGTCTTCGCCGCGTTCTACGTGCCTTTCCTGGCCACGTTCGTCGCGCTGATGCTCGCCGCCGACGACGGTCCCTGGCGGGTGCTGACCTTCCTGCTGTTGACGGTCGTCAGCGACACCGGTGCCTACGCGGTCGGCTGGCGCTTCGGCAAGCACAAGCTCGCCCCGCGCATCAGCCCCGGCAAGACCCGCGAGGGCCTGCTGGGCGCGGTGCTGTTCGCCATGGTGGCGGGCGCGCTGTGCATGCAGTTCCTGATCGACGGCGGAGCCTGGTGGCAGGGTCTGCTGCTGGGCCTGGCGGTCGCGGCCAGCGCCACGCTGGGCGACCTCGGCGAATCCATGATCAAGCGCGACCTGGGCATCAAGGACATGGGCACCTTGCTCCCCGGGCACGGCGGCATCATGGACCGCCTGGATTCCCTGCTGCCCACGGCTCCGGTGGTGTGGCTGCTCCTGGTGGTCTTCGTCGGCTCCGCGTGAGCGGTACGGCTTCCCGGCCCCCGTCCTGCGTCGCGGCAGGGCGGGGGCCGTCGTCGTAGTGGCGAGGCCGTGGTGGCGGGGCGGTCCGTACCCGGATGCCGCAGCAGGAATCGGCGGCCCGGTGCCGCGCGCGGCAGACTCCTCACAGGACGTCGGCCGCGCCGCCGCCCGGCGCCGCAGCAGGGAGTGTGCCCGATGCCCCTCGATCCCGCCCCCGCCTCCGCGTCCGTGTGCCCGGCCCAGGCCTCCCTGTGCCCGGCCACCGTCTCCACGTGCCCGGCATCCGGTTCCGTGTCCCCGGTCGGCGTCTCCGTGTGCCCCGTCTCGGGTTCCGTGTCCCCGGCCGGCGTCTCTACACCCCCGGCGTCCGGTTCCGCGTCCCCGGCCCGCGTCTCCACGTGCCCCGCCTCCGGTTCCGTCTCCCCGGCCCGCGTCTCCACGCCCCCGGCGTCCGGCTCGGGGTCCCCTGTTGCCTCCGCGTCCCCGCGTCCCGCCTCCGTCCCCGATCCGCCGGTGCGGTTCTGGTCCGTGGACGATCTGTCCGCGCTCGATCCGGATCCGTTCCTGGACGGGGTGCTGCGCGACGAGCCGGTCACCCGGATCAGGCTGCCGTACGGCGAGGGCTGGGCCTGGCTGGTCACCCGGTACGAGGACGTCCGGTTCGTCACCTCCGACCCGCGCTTCTCCCGGGAACGGGTCGTCGGCCGCGAGGTCACCACCATGCGCCCGGTGCCGGTCGCCTCGCAGACGGCAGGCCTGCAGTACGTCGACCCGCCCCGGCACACCCGGTTGCGCCGGGTCGTCGCCCGCGCGTTCACCGGGCGGAGCATGCGGCGGCTGCGTCCGCTCGCCGAGCGCAGGGCCGCCGAGCTGCTCGACGGGATGGCGCGCGCCGGCGCCCCGGCCGACCTCATGGAGCAGCTGCACGGCCCGTTCCCGCTCGCCGTGCTCCGCGACTTCCTCGGCGTGGCCGACGAGGACCGGCAGGACTGGGCCGCGACCGGAGAGGCCCTGTTGTCGGCGGGCGCGCAGTCCGAGGAGCGCGCCCGGGAGGCCGCGAAGGCGACCCGGGAGCGGATCGCCGGACTGCTCCGGCGCCGTCGCGAGGAGCCCCGCGAGGACCTGGCCGGGGTGCTGGCGCGGGCCGCCGCCGCGGGCGAGATCACCGACGACGAGGCGGTCTCCCTCGCGATCGCCGTGCAGGTCAGCGGCGGCCACGCGGTCCGCAACAACAGCGGCTCGATGATGTACGCGCTGCTCACCCACCCCGGCCACCTGGACCGGCTGCGCCGCGAGCCACAGCTGCTGCCGCGGGCCGTGGAGGAACTGTTCCGCTACGTCCCGCACCGCAACGGCGTCGGCATCCCGCGGATCGCCACCGAGGACGTCGAGGTCGGCGGCCGGCTGATCCGCGCCGGTGACGTGGTCTACAACGCCTACCTCGCCGCGAACCGCGACCCCCAGGCGTTCCCCGACCCCGACGCCCTGGACTTCGACCGGGACCACCTCGCCCACCTGGCCTTCGGCCACGGCCCGCACCACTGCCTGGCCGCCGTCATGGCCCGCATGGAGGCCGAGGTCATGATCGGCGCCGTCCTCGCCCGCTTCCCCGCCCTCCGGCTGGCCGTACCCCCCGAGCAGGTCGAGTTCCAGCGCCGGGGCCTGATCCGTGGCCCGAGAACCCTGCCGGTGACCTGGTGACAGCGGGCTTTCCGGGTCACCCGACTGGATCTGCGACACTGGTAAGGCCATGCCTAAGCCCGGAGAACTCACTTTTGTCGCGCCGCGCGGAGCCAAGAAGCCGCCGCGGCATCTCGCCGACCTCACGCCCGCCGAGCGCAAGGACGCGGTGGCCGGGATCGGCGAGAAGCCGTTCCGTGCCAAGCAGCTCTCGCAGCACTACTTCGCGCGGTACGCGCACGACCCGGAGCAGTGGACCGACATCCCCGCCGGTTCGCGTGCCAAGCTCCAGGAAGCGCTGTTCCCGGAGCTGATGACCGTCGTCCGCCATCTGTCCACCGACGAGGGCGCCACCCGCAAGACGCTGTGGCGGCTCTTCGACGGCACGCTGGTCGAGTCCGTGCTGATGCGGTACCCGGACCGGGTGACCATGTGCATCAGCTCGCAGGCCGGTTGCGGCATGAACTGCCCGTTCTGCGCGACCGGGCAGGCGGGGCTGGACCGGAACCTGTCCACCGCGGAGATCGTCCACCAGATCGTCGACGGCATGCGGGCGCTGCGCGACGGCGAGGTGCCCGGTGGGCCCGCGCGGCTGTCCAACATCGTCTTCATGGGGATGGGCGAGCCGCTCGCCAACTACAACCGGGTCGTCGGGGCCATCCGGGCGCTCACCGACCCCGCCCCGGACGGGCTCGGACTCTCCCAGCGCGGGATCACCGTCTCGACGGTCGGTCTGGTGCCGGCCATCCACCGGTTCGCCGACGAGGGCTTCAAGTGCCGGCTGGCGATCTCCCTGCACGCCCCCGACGACGAACTGCGCGACACCCTCGTCCCCGTGAACACGCGGTGGAAGGTGCGCGAGGTGCTGGACGCCGGGTTCGAGTACACCGAGAAGTCGGGCCGCCGGCTGTCCATCGAGTACGCGCTGATCCGGGACATCAACGACCAGGCCTGGCGCGGCGACCGGCTCGGCCGGCTGCTCAAGGGCAAGCCCGTGCACGTCAACCTCATCCCGCTGAACCCCACGCCGGGGTCGAAGTGGACGGCGTCGCGGCCGGAGGACGAGAAGGCGTTCGTGGAGGCCATCGCCGCCCATGGTGTGGCCGTCACCATCCGGGACACCCGTGGTCAGGAGATCGACGGAGCCTGTGGTCAGCTCGCGGCCACCGAGCGGTAACCTGACCAGGTCCACATATCTTCATATTCCGACAGGGGAGCGCCACAGCGCTGAGAGTGCGGCAACCGGGCCGCAGACCCTCTGAACCTCGCCCAGGTCATTCTGGGTAGGAAGTTCGGTCATCACTCAAGCTGTTGCGCCCTGCCCGGGCCGCCCTCGCGGCGCCCCGGGCAGGGCCGCGTCTCTTCCTGGCCAACCCCCAGGAGGACATCCAGTGCACAACAAGACCCTCGTGGCCGTGGCGGCGGGGCTCGGCATGCTCGCGCTGTCCGCGTGCGGTGCGACGGAGTCCGGTCCGTCCTCGGACCCCAAGACCGTCACCCTGGTCAGCCACGACTCGTGGAGCGTCTCCAAGAGCGTCGTCAAGGACTTCGAGAAGCGGTCCGGGTACAAGCTCAGGGTCCTCAAGGACGGCGACGCCGGTCAGGCCGTCAACAAGGCGATCCTGACCAAGGACAACCCGCAGGGCGACGTCTTCTTCGGCGTCGACAACACCCTGCTCTCCCGCGCCCTGGACAACGGACTGTTCCAGCCCTACGAGCCGAAGGGCGCCGGCTCCGTCCGGCCGGAGAACCGCGTCGACCAGGACAAGCACCGGGTCACGCCCGTCGACACCGGTGACATCTGCGTGAACTACGACAAGGCCTGGTTCAGCGCGCACAAGCTGACCCCGCCGCAGACCTTCGCCGACCTCGCCAAGCCCGCGTACAAGAACCTCCTCGTCACCGAGAACGCGGCCACCTCCTCGCCGGGCCTCGGCTTCCTGCTCGGCAGCGCCGCGCAATTCGGCGACCAGGGCTGGCCGGAGTACTGGAAGAAGCTCAAGGCCAACGGCGTCAAGGTGGTCGACGGCTGGGAGCAGGCGTACTACCAGGAGTTCTCCGGCTCCTCCCAGGGGAAGGAGGCCGGCGGCGACCGGCCGCTGGTGGTGTCGTACGCCTCCTCCCCGCCCGCCGAGGTGATCTACGCCAAGAAGCGGCCCGCCACCGCGCCGACCGGGGTGGCGTACGGCACCTGCTTCCGGCAGACCGAGTACGCCGGCCTGCTGAGCAACGCGAGGAACCCCGAGGGCGGCAAGGCGCTCCTGGACTTCCTGCTCACCCGCGAGTTCCAGCAGGACATGCCGCTGAACATGTTCGTCTACCCGGTCGTGGAGGGCGCCGCCGTGCCCGCCGACTTCACCGAGTACGGTCCGGCCGCCAAGGATCCCCGGACCCTGGCCCCCGACAAGATCGCCGCCAACCGCGACCAGTGGGTCTCCGCGTGGACATCGCTCGTACGGAAGTGACCGCCAAGGTGCGAAGCCGGCGCGGAAGCGCGGCGCGGCTCGGGCTGATGGCCCTGCCCGTCGTGTTCTTCGCGCTGTTCTTCGCCTGGCCCGTCGCCGCGATCGTCACCCGCGGCCTGAAGACGGACGGCACCTGGCAGTTCGGGCGGATCGTGGAGGTCGTCGCCCGTCCCGACATCCGGCACGTGCTGTGGTTCACCACCTGGCAGGCGCTCGCCTCCACCGCGCTCACGCTGCTGCTCGCCCTGCCCGCCGCCTATGTCTTCGCCCGCCTCGACTTCCCCGGCAGACAGGTGCTGCGGGCCGTCGTCACGGTGCCGTTCGTGCTGCCGACCGTCGTCGCCGGCAGCGCCTTCCTGACCCTGGTCGGGCGGAACGGCCTGCTGGACGAGCTGTGGGGGGTACGGCTGGACACCACGGTGTGGGCGATCCTGCTCGCCCATGTCTTCTTCAACTACGCGGTCGTCGTCCGCACCGTCGGCGGGCTGTGGGCGCAGCTCGACCCCCGGCAGGAGGAGGCCGCGCGGATGCTGGGCGCCTCCCCGGTCCAGGCCTGGCGCCGGGTCACCCTCCCGGCGCTCGGGCCCGCCGTGGCCGCCGCCGCCCTGATGGTGTTCCTGTTCACCTTCACCTCCTTCGGCGTCGTACGGATCCTCGGCGGCCCCGCCTTCTCCACCATCGAGGTGGAGATCTACCGGCAGACCTCCGAGGCCTTCGACCTGACCACGGCCGCCGTCCTCACCCTCGTGCAGTTCGCCGCCGTCGGCGCGATCCTCGCCGTACACGCCTGGACGGTACGGCGGCGGGAGACCGCGCTACGCCTCGTCGACGCCTCCGTGACCGCCCGCCGGCCGCGCGGGGCCGGACAGTGGGCGCTGCTCGCCGCCGTCCTCGCCACCGTCGCCCTGCTCCTGGTGCTGCCGCTCGGCGTCCTCGTCCGCCGCTCCCTCGACGCACCCGGCTTCGGCTACTACCGGGCGCTGACCGACACCGACGGCGGTACGTTCCTGGTGGCGCCCGTGCACGCGGTGTGGACCTCGCTCCAGTACGCCGTCGCCGCCACCGCCATCGCCGTGGTGATCGGCGGGCTCGCCGCCGCCGCGCTGGCCCGCCGGGACGCCGGACGACTGGTACGGGGCTTCGACGCGCTGCTGATGCTGCCGCTCGGCGTGTCCGCCGTCACCGTCGGCTTCGGCTTCCTGATCGCCCTCGACAAGCCGCCGCTGAACCTGCGCCAGTCCTGGATCCTGGTACCGCTCGCCCAGGCACTGGTCGGCGCCCCCTTCGTCGTACGCACCATGCTGCCCGTGCTGCGCGCGGTGGACGTACGCCTCCGGGAGGCCGCCGCCGTGCTCGGCGCCCCGCCCTGGCGGGTGTGGCGGGAGGTGGACCTGCCGTTGGTGCGGCGGGCGCTGCTGGTCGCGGCCGGTTTCGCGTTCGCCGTGTCGCTCGGCGAGTTCGGGGCGACCGTGTTCATCGCCCGGCCCGACAACCCCACGCTGCCGGTCGCCGTGGCCCGGCTGCTCAGCCGCCCCGGCGATCTCAACTACGGGCAGGCCATGGCCCTTTCGACCATTCTGATGGTGGTGTGCGCCGTCGCGCTGCTCGTCCTGGAGCGGCTGCGCACCGACCGGACGGGGGAGTTCTAGATGCTGCTGAGCCTGGATGCCGCGACCGTGCGTTTCGGCGGGCGGGCCGTTTTGGACCGGGTCGGCCTCGATGTCGCCGAGCACGAGGTGGTGTGCGTGCTCGGTCCCAGCGGCAGCGGGAAGTCGACCCTGCTCCGGGCGGTCGCCGGACTGCAACCCCTGGACTCCGGTCGGGTGTTGCTCGACGGCCGCGACCAGAAGGGGGTGCCCGCGCACCAGCGCGATGTCGGCCTGATGTTCCAGGACCACCAGCTGTTCCCGCAGCGGGACGTGGGCGCCAACGTGGCCTTCGGGCTGCGCATGCACGGGGTCGCCCGACGCGAACGGGACGCCGAGGCCGGCCGGTTGCTCGACCTGGTCGGTCTGCCGGGGGCCGCCCGGCGGGCCGTGGCCGCCCTGTCCGGCGGCGAGCAGCAGCGCGTGGCCCTCGCCCGGGCGCTCGCCCCCCGGCCCCGGCTGCTCATGCTGGACGAGCCGCTCGGCCAGCTCGACCGCTCGCTGCGTGAACGTCTCGTGGTCGAACTGCGGGAACTGTTCGGCCGGCTGGGCACGACCGTGCTCGCCGTGACCCACGACCAGGGCGAGGCGTTCGCGCTGGCCGACCGGGTGGTGGTGATGCGGGACGGGCGGATCGCGCAGTCCGGGACGCCCATCGAGGTGTGGCAGCGGCCCGCCGACGCGTTCGTGGCCCGCTTCCTCGGCTTCGAGAACGTGGTCCCGGCGACCGTCGCCGGCACGGCCGCCGACAGCCCCTGGGGCAAGCTGCCGGTGCCCGACGGCTCGGCCCAGGGCAGCCGTACGGTCCTGGTCCGCCCGGCCGGGGTCCGGCTGGTGCCCGCCGACCAGGGCCTGCCCTGCACGGTGGCCGCCCGCACGTTCAAGGGCACCCACGTGGCCGTCCACCTCCAGCCGGCGGACGGCCCGCGGCTGGAGGCGGCCTGCGCGCTGCGGGACGCGCCCGAGCCCGGTGCCCGGGTCGGCGTGGAGTTCGACGCGGCGGAAATCGCCGTACTGGACTGATCGTTCGCCCTAGGGTGAGGCCATGTCCGTACTCACCCATGACCGTTACTGCGACGAAATCGCCTACCAGGTCGGCCGGTTGAGGGCCGTGGTGACCTCCGGCGCCGACCTGTCCGCGACCGTGCCGACCTGCCCCGACTGGTCGCTGGAGGACCTCCTGCGGCACCTGGGCGGCGCCCTGCGCTGGGTGGACGCCCTGGTGCGCGGCCGGGCGCGGGAGAACATCCCCGACGAGCGGGTCCCGCTGTTCGGCGGGCCGGAGCGGCGCGGGGACGCGGCGGCGCTGGACGCCTGGCTCGCGGACGCCGGGGAGCGGGTCGTCGGTGCGCTGCGCGAGGCCGGTCCCGACGCCGAGGTGTGGGCCTGGGCCTGGGCGCCGACCGCCGGTTTCTGGGCCCGCCGGGTGACGCACGAGATCACCGTGCACCGCGCCGACGCCACGCTCGCCGCCGGACTGCCCTACGAGGTCGCGCCGGACATCGCGGCGGACGCGCTGGACGAGTGGCTCCAGCTCGTGGAGTGGGTGCAGCGCAACACGGCCGACGAGCGGGCACGCGAGCTGCGCGGGCCCGGCCGCACCCTCCATCTGCACGCCACCGACGCCGATCCGGCCCTGAACGCCGAATGGCTCGTCGAGCTGGGCCCGGACGGTGTGCGCTGGCGGCGCGGGCACGAGAAGGCCACGGTCGCCCTGCGTGGCCCGCTCACCTCCGTGCTGCTCGCCTTCTACCGCCGGCTGCCGCCGGACGGCCCCGGCCTGGAGGTGCTCGGCGACCGGGAGCTTCTGGAGTTCTGGCTGGAGCGGGCCACGTTCGGCTGAGGCCGGCGCCGAAGGCGGGGTTCAGCCGCGGCGGCGCATGCCGAACCAGACCGCGCCCCCGCCGACCACGACCAGGGCCGCCGCGAGACCGGCGATCAGCGGGGTGCGGGAGTTCGCACCGGTCTCGGCGAGGCCGGAGTCGCCGGCCGCCGGGGACGGCACGTTGCCCGGGCCGCCGGCGGGGGCGGAAGCCGGCACGGAGGCCGACGGCACCGGCTCGGCCGGGGCGGACGCGGTCATGGTCGCGGTCACGGAGAGGGTCGGGGCCGTGGAGAGCGACGGGGACGGGGAGAGGGACGGGGTGGTGCCGGCCGTCGGCGTCGCGGCTGCGCTCTCGGCCGCGCAGGGTGTGGACGGCGTCACCAGGTCGGGCCGGATGTCCTGGTCGACGCGCCGGCCGGCCGTGACATGGACCCGGTAGACCGCGCCCGGCTTCCAGCCCGCCGGGAAGACGACCCGGGAGCCCCGCTCGGATCCCTTGACCGGCTGCTCGCCGACCTTCGTCTCGACACCCGCGGCGCCCTTGGCGAAGACGCTGACGGTGGCGTCGGCGGCAAAGGGGTCGGTGCCGGTGACGACGATGACGCCCTTGCCGCCGTCACACGTGGCCGCGGCGGCGAAGTCGTCGATGGTGTGCGCGAGAGCGGAGCCGGCCAGGCCGCATATCAGGGCGGCCGATCCGGTGGCCAGGCCCAGCACGGTGACGGAACGGCGGAGGCTACGGCGGGTCATGGACAACGTTTGTCCTTCACAGAGTGCGGTCGCGGGGGGTGGAGGGAGCGCGCTCCCCGAGCAGTGTCAACGCACGGGCCACCGGCGGACGTTGGCTTTGCCCGCTTATTAACGCCCCGATGTTTGCGCGTGTTTCCGTGCCGGGGCCGCGGCGGTCAGCGGCTCAGGGGCAGGGCCGACAGCGCGGCGACCGCCAGGACGAGCGGGCCGAACAGGACCGGCAGGGCGGCGGCGCGCAGGGCGGCGGCGCCGCGCAGCAGGGCGGGGCGCGCGCCCAGGCGGAGCAGCGCGGCGGTGGTGCCCGCGCGGTACTGGCGGGACTCCACGGCCGCGGTGAGCAGGGTGGCGAGCGTGGCGCCGCCGACGACGAGCGCGCCGAGCGCGGACAGCGGCCCGAAGGCCGGGGCCGGGCCGCCGGACAGGGCGGTCAGCGCGCATCCGGCGGACGCCACCGCGCAGACCACGCCGAGGGGTCGGCCGATCCGGGTGGCCTCCGCCATCAGGCCCCGGCCAGCCAGCAGCCGTAGCGCACCCGGCCGGCCGGCCTGGAGCAGCCTGCCGCACAGGTGGGTGAGGCCGGGGCCGGCCAGCACCAGGCCGGTGCCGGTGAGGAGCCAGCCGAGGAGGACGGTGAGAGCGGGGGCGGGGGCGGACCGGCCGGCGTAGGCCTGCGCGGCCAGCCCGGCGGTGACGAGGGCCACCCCCCAGGGCAGACCGGCGGGGGACCCGGCCTCGGCGTCCGGGACCGGCGGCTCCGGTTCGTCCTCCGACACGGAACGCTCGCCGCCCACCTCCAGGAGAACGGCCGCCACGGCACGACGACCCCCGGCCGCCACGGCACGACGGCTCCCGGTCGCCGCGACACCGCTGTCCCCGTGCGTCGCGGTGCGACCGTCCCCGTTCGCCGTGCGACTACCGTTCCCGGTCACCTCTGTACGACCGTTCCCGGCCACCCCGGTACGACCGTTCCCGGTCGCTGAGGCACTGCCGTTCCCGGCCGCCGCCGTACGTCCGTCCCCGGCCGCCGCCGTCGCGTGACCGTCCCCGTCCGCCGCCGCGCGGTCGTCCCCATGCGGTGCCGGGAGGCGGGCGCCGAATCTGCCGTACGCTCCGAACGTCTCCCGTCCGGCCGGGCCGTCGAAGGCGCCGAAGCGGCCGAACCGTCGTGCGCCCCGGGACGGTGGGTGGGGGTCGCGCGGGCGGAGCGCCACGGCCACCGCCGCCGTCGCCGTGACCGGGAGCACGGTCAGCAGGGTCACGGCCGCCGGGACCGGGAGGGGCTGCCCGGCGGCCAGGAGGCCGGCCGCCGCGCCGTCGAACGGCAGGCCCGTGAGGTCGCCGCGCAGGTGCAGGAAGAACAGCAGGGCCAGCAGCGAGCCCAGGACGCAGGACAGGGCCGTCGTCAGCGCGGACAGGGCCATGAGCCGGGCCGGGCCCAGACCCACGGCGGACAGGCCGGTGCGCGGCCGGGTGCCGGGGTCGGTGCGGGCCACCGCGAGCGCCAGGTACACCGTGGCGGCGAGCGGCGCCGCGCACCAGGCCAGGCGCAGCGCGGCGGCGTCCGCGGCCTCCGGGTGCGCCAGGGCGCGGGCGAGGCTGGAGAGCAGCAGCAGGCCGGTGCCCGCCGAGGCGGCGGCCACCAGCAGGCGGCGCAGCTGGACGGCGGGCCGGGCGGCGCGGCTCAGACGGAGAGCGAGCACGCGGCCCGGCCTCCCGTGTCGGGGACGTCCGGCAGGTGCACGGTGTGCACGCGACGCCCGTCCAGCAGGGCCACCGTACGGTCGGCGAGGGCGGCGGTGTCCGGGTCGTGGGTGGCGAGGACGACCGTGATGCCGTGCGAGCGGGCGGCCGTGGCCAGGGTGCGCAGCACATGGGTGCGGTCGGCGCGGTGCAGCGGCGCGGTCGGCTCGTCGGCGAACAGGACTTCGGGGCCGGGGGCGAGCGCGCGGGCGATGGCGACGCGCTGGCGTTCGGCGTGCCGCAGCGCGCGCGGGCGGCAGCGGGCCTTGTCGCCGACGTCCAGGCGTTCCAGCCACTCCAGCGCGCACACCTTGGCCCGGCTGCGGCCGAGGCCGCGCAGCATCAGCGGGAGGGCGGCGTTCTCCCAGACGTTCAGCTCGGGGATCAGGACGGGTTCGGGGTCGATCCAGCCGAAGCGTCCCCGGCGCAGCCGCTCGCGGGCGGCGGGGCCGAGCGTGTGCAGGGGGGAGCTGTTGAACCAGACCTCGCCGGAGCACACCGGCACCAGGCCGGACAGACAGCGCAGCAGGGTGGTCTTGCCGCTGCCGCGCGGACCGCTGACGGCGAAAATCTCACCCTGCCGTACGCCGAGCGAGACCCCGGCCAGCCCGGGGGAGCCGTCGCGGTGCGTGAAGTGCAGGGAGCGTGCCCAGAGCACGTCGTTGTCCGGTGGGGCCTCCATGGCGTACACCTCGGTTCTGATCCGTTTTCCCGTGCTGTTCCCCCGTCCGGGGGAACGAAGGCTGGGCCGATCGGTCACTGGGCACGCTAGGCAGGTCCCGGACGGGAGCCCGGACAGCACGCGGCCCCGGGCCGCCGTTCCCACTCGAACGGACGGCACCGGGGCCGGCTCGGTCATCCGGTCGGATGATCAGAGCTTGGTCCACGCCTCCGTGAGGGTGGCCCGCAGGATCTGCTCGATCTCGTCGAAGGTCTCCTGGGTGGAGATCAGCGGCGGGGCGAGCTGGATGACCGGGTCGCCGCGGTCGTCGGCACGGCAGTACAGGCCGTTGTCGAACAGCGCCTTGGAGAGGAACCCGTACAGGACGCGCTCGGTCTCCTCCTCGTTGAAGGACTCCTTGGTGTTCTTGTCCTTCACCAGCTCGATGCCGTAGAAGAAGCCGTTGCCGCGGACGTCGCCGACGATCGGCAGGTCGTGCAGCTTCTGCAGGGTCTGCAGGAAGGCGCCCTCGTTGTCCAGCACGTGCTGGTTGAGGTTCTCCCGCTCGAACAGGTCGAGGTTGGCCAGGCCCACCGCGGCGGAGACCGGGTGGCCGCCGAAGGTGTAGCCGTGCAGGAAGGTGTTGTCGCCCTTGTAGAACGGCTCGGCGAGGCGGTCGGAGATGATGCAGGCGCCGATCGGGGAGTAGCCCGAGGTCATGCCCTTGGCGCAGGTGATCATGTCCGGGACGTAGCCGAACTTGTCGCAGGCGAACGTCGTGCCGAGGCGGCCGAAGGCGCAGATGACCTCGTCCGACACGAGCAGGACGTCGTACTTGTCGCAGATCTCGCGCACGCGCTGGAAGTAGCCGGGGGGCGGCGGGAAGCAGCCGCCGGCGTTCTGCACCGGCTCCAGGAAGACCGCGGCGACGGTGTCCGGGCCCTCGAAGAGGATCTGCTGCTCGATCTGGTCGGCGGCCCAGCGGCCGAAGGCCTCGGGGTCGTCGCCGAAGAGCGGCGCGCGGTAGATGTTGGTGTTCGGCACCTTGTGCGCGCCCGGCACCAGCGGCTCGAAGGGTGCCTTCAGGCCCGGCAGGCCGGTGATGGACAGGGCGCCCTGCGGGGTGCCGTGGTAGGCGACCGCGCGGGAGATGACCTTGTACTTGGTGGGCTTGCCGACCAGCTTGAAGTACTGCTTGGCGAGCTTCCAGGCGGTCTCGACGGCCTCGCCGCCGCCGGTGGTGAAGAAGACCTTGTTCAGGTCGCCGGGGGCTTCGCCCGCCAGGCGCTCGGCCAGCTCGACGGCCTTCGGGTGGGCGTAGGACCACACCGGGAAGAAGGCCAGCTCCTGCGCCTGCTTGGCGGCGGTCTCGGCGAGTTCCGTGCGGCCGTGACCGGCCTGGACCACGAACAGACCCGCGAGACCGTCGAGGTAGCGCTTGCCCTTGTCGTCGTAGATGTAGGTGCCCTCACCCCGGACGATGGTCGGGACGGGGGAGTTCTCGTACGAGGACATGCGGGTGAAGTGCATCCACAGGTGGTCGTACGCGGTGCGGCTGAGGTCCTTGGTGCTCACGGTTATCGGGTCCTCACGGTTATCGGGTTCCCCACATGTAGGTCTGCTTCTTGAGCTTCAGGTAGACGAAGCTCTCGGTGGAGCGCACCCCGGGCAGGGCCCGGATGCGTTTGTTGATGACGTCCAGCAGGTGGTCGTCGTCCTCGCAGACGATCTCGGCGAGGATGTCGAACGAGCCCGCGGTCATCACCACGTACTCGACTTCCGACATGGCAGTCAGCGCGTCCGCGATCGACTCGACATCGCCCTCGACGTTGATCCCGACCATCGCCTGCCGGCGGAAGCCCACGGTCAGCGGGTCCGTGACGGCGACGATCTGCATCACGCCCTGGTCCAGCAGCTTCTGCACACGCTGGCGCACGGCCGCCTCGGACAGGCCGACGGCCTTGCCGATCGCGGCGTACGGCCGGCGGCCGTCCTCCTGGAGCTGCTGAATGATGGCGAGGGAGACGGCGTCCAGCTGGGGACTGTTGCCGTTCCTTGACTCGCGGGGCGAGTCCCTCTGGTCTGCGCTTCGACTGGCCACGACCTCACTGTGCACCAGGTCTCGACAGTTTTGCAAGGCCGGATCGATGAAATCCGTTGTTTGAGAGACGTGACCGTGCGGATTTCGCAGATCGAGCGGGGGAGGGGGTGTTGAAAACGTGGGTGCGGCGATTAGGGTGGGTGTCTCAGCGATCGGACAGTCAGAACCAGATCAGGAGGCCGGCAGTGAGCACCGAGCTGCGTCGTCTGCGCAACTACATCGACGGTGAGTTCCGGGACGCCGCCGACGGACGGACCACCGAGGTGGTCAACCCCGCGACGGGCGAGGCGTACGCGACCGCGCCGCTGTCCGGGCGGGCGGACGTCGACGCCGCCATGGAGGCCGCCGCCCGTGCCTTCCCGGCCTGGCGCGACACCACCCCCGCCGAGCGGCAGAAGGCCCTCCTGAAGATCGCCGACGCGTTCGAGGAGCGCGCCGAGGAACTGATCGCGGCCGAGGTGGAGAACACGGGCAAGCCCATCGGGCTGACCCGCTCCGAGGAGATCCCGCCGATGGTCGACCAGATCCGCTTCTTCGCGGGTGCGGCCCGGATGCTGGAGGGCCGCTCGGCCGGCGAGTACATGGAGGGGATGACCTCGATCATCCGCCGTGAGCCGGTCGGCGTCTGCGCACAGGTCGCGCCGTGGAACTACCCGATGATGATGGCCGTGTGGAAGTTCGCCCCGGCCATCGCGGCGGGCAACACGGTCGTGCTGAAGCCCTCGGACACCACCCCCGCCTCCACGGTTCTGATGGCCGAGATCATCGGCTCCATCCTGCCCAAGGGCGTCTTCAACGTCGTCTGCGGCGACCGCGACACCGGCCGGCTGATGGTCGAGCACGAGACCCCGGCGATGGCCTCCATCACCGGTTCCGTGCGCGCCGGCATGTCCGTCGCCGAGTCCGCCTCCAAGGACCTCAAGCGGGTCCACCTGGAGCTGGGCGGCAAGGCCCCGGTCGTGGTCTTCGAGGACACCGACATCGCCAAGGCCGTCGAGGACATCTCCATGGCGGGCTTCTTCAACGCCGGCCAGGACTGTACGGCCGCGACCCGCGTCCTCGTCCACGAGTCCATCCACGACGAGTTCGTGGCCGCGCTCGCCAAGGCCGCGTCCGAGACCAAGACCGGGCAGCCGGACGACGAGGACGTCCTCTACGGCCCGCTGAACAACCCCAACCAGCTCAAGCAGGTCTCCGGCTTCATCGACCGCCTCCCGGCGCACGCCAAGGTCGAGGCGGGCGGCCAGCGGGTCGGCGACAAGGGCTACTTCTACGCCCCGACCGTCGTCTCCGGCCTCAAGCAGGACGACGAGATCATCCAGAACGAGGTCTTCGGCCCGGTCATCACCGTCCAGTCCTTCACCGACGAGGAGCAGGCCGTCGAGTACGCCAACGGCGTCGAGTACGCCCTCGCGTCCTCGGTGTGGACCAAGGACCACGCCCGCGCGATGCGCATGTCCAAGAGGCTCGACTTCGGCTGCGTGTGGATCAACACCCACATCCCGCTGGTCGCCGAGATGCCCCACGGCGGCTTCAAGAAGTCTGGCTACGGCAAGGACCTGTCGGGGTACGGCTTCGAGGACTACACGCGCATCAAGCACGTGATGACGTCCCTGGACGCGTAAGCACCGCCGACGGCGGCACGGCCCCGGACGGGTCTCACCTCCCGTCCGGGGCCGTGCCGTCTCCGTTTCCGGCGACGCGCGCCGGTCGCCGCCCGGCCGGTGCGACGGTGATCGACAAGGTGTCGGGCCCGCGCCGGACCGCTCGACGCAGCGTCGATTGTCGCTTCGGGCGACGAAACGGCATGCTTCCGGGGTGCCCCAGACTTCCTCTCCCGCATCCGCGCCGTCCCGCCGTTCCCTGCTCGCCGCCCTCGGTGCCACCGCCGCGCTCGGTGCGCTGACCGGGTGCGGGGTGCCCGCCGCGTATGTCGAGCCCGGCGACCGCTCCGCGGCCGACGAGTCCGCGGCCGACAAGAGGCTGACCTGGGCCAACTGGCCGCTGTACATCGACACCGACGACGACCACCCGAACCGGCGGCCCACGCTGGACGGGTTCGGCAAGCGCACCGGGATCTCCGTCGACTACGTGGAGGAGATCAACGACAACGACGAGTTCTTCGGCAAGGTCAGCCCCTCGCTGATGAACCACCGGTCCACCGGCCGGGATCTGATCGTCATCAGCGACTGGATGTGCGCCCGGTACGTCCGGCTGGGCTGGGTCCAGGAGATGGACCGCGCCCGCCAGCCCAACGTGGCGCGGAACCTGGACCCGCTGCTGCGCTCGCCCTCCTTCGACAAGGGCCGCCGGTTCACCGTGCCGTGGCAGTCCGGGATCACCGGCATCGCCTACAACCGCCGCAAGCTCGGCCGGGACATCCGGCATGTGAAGGACCTCTGGGCGCCGGACCTCAAGGGCCGGGTGACCCTGCTGTCCGGCCTGGACGAGGCGTTCGCGCTGCTCATGCAGGGCGACGGCGTGGACATCACCCGCTGGAGCGCGGACGACTTCCACCGGATGTGCGACCGGATCGAGCGGGAGGTGCACCGGGGCCAGATACGCCGCTTCACCGGCAACGACTACACCAAGGACCTGGTCAGCGGTGATGTGCTGGCCTGCCAGGCGTACTCCGGCGATGTCATCCAGCTCCAGGCGGACAACCCCGACATCCGCTTCGTCGCCCCCGAGGAGGGCGCCGAGCTGTGGTCGGACTCGCTGATGATCCCCAACCGGGCCCGGCACAAGGCCAATGCCGAGCGGCTGATCGACTACTACTACCAACCCGAGGTCGCCGCGAAGCTCGCCGCCTGGGTCAACTACGTCTGCCCGGTCCCGGCCGCCCGGGAAGTACTGGCCGCCGACCCGGACGAGGACACCGCGGCCCTCGCCGACAACCCCCTGATCTTCCCGGACCCCGTCATGCGTGAACGCCTGGCCGTCGCCCGCGACATCACCTCCGCGGAACGCCCGGAGTTCACCCGCCGCTGGAACGGCATCGTGGGCCTGTGAGCCGCCCGCCCCGCCCGCGCGGGGCAGGATGAGTCCATGGCCAAGGATTTCCCGCTGCCGCGCGGCGCCACAGGTTTCCTCAGTCCGGACGATGCCGGTCCGCTTCCCGGGACCGATCTGCGGACGTTCCGCACCGCCCTGTACGAGGCCGCCCGGCTCACCGGGGGCACGGTGGGCGAGGTGGAGAAACAGAGCCGCCCCCGCTCCTTCCACATCGGGTCGGTCCTCGACCGCGCGGGCGAGACCGTCGTCCTGTGCCACGCCCACCACCCGTGGATCGCGTTCGCCTCGGAGCGCCGGAACTGGTACGACGAGGAGTTCCTGGCCCCGCCACCGTGGGCCCACGCCTTCACCGACGCGGGACTCACGGTGCTCGACCGCGAACGGCTCACCACACCCCTGTCCGCCGTGGACACCTCGGCGCTGACCCGGGACGAGTGGCGCCGGATCCGGCTCTACCACCTCACCACGCTGGGCGGAGTCCTCTTCAACGCCTTCGACTGACCCACCACGACCGCCTCGGTCACCCTCGCTCGTCCAGCGCACGGCTCACCGTCGCCGCCGTCCGGCGCACGGCCGGGGCGAGGCGGTCGGAGCGGGCGGTCGTCGGGGCGGTCAGAAAGACGGCTGCCACGGGGGCAGCGGCCCGGAACACCGGGGCCGCGAGGGAGAGTTCGCCCAGGCGGTGTTCCTCGTGCGCCTCGGCCAGGCCGGTCGCGCGGGCGCGGGCCAGGTGGGCGGCGAGCGGGCCCGGAGCGGTGAGCGTACGGGGCGTGTACCGCTCGGCGGCGGCCGGCGCCGCGAGCAGGCCGTGGGCCAGCAGGACCTTGCCCGCGGCCGTGGCGTGCGGGGGCAGCCGCTCGCCGGTGACCAGGCACAGGGCCGTACCGCCGGCCGGGATCACCAGGTCCGCGTGCCCACCGGTGCGCGCGGTGAGGGCGCGCAGCGCCGGCAGGGCCGTGTCGAGCAGGCCGCGCGGGCAGGGGGCGGCGGCCCCGAGCGTACGGATCCGGGTACCGAGGCGGTAGGAGCCGTCGACCCCCCGCTCCAGCCCGCCCCAGGCCACCAGTTCCCGCACCATGCGCAACGCGGTCGGCACGGGCAGCCCCGTGCGGCGGGCGATCTCCGTCAGGCGCAGCGTGACCGGCGCGTCCACGAACGCGTCCAGCACGGAGAAGACCCGCCCCGCGACGCTCTCCGCCATCCGTGTCTCCGTCCGTCCCGCCCGCGTTTTCGCTCAGTGAAAGCCGGGCGTTGCCGCCGGCCGGCCCCGCCCGTCAGGGTCAACGCATGACACTCGATCTCTCTTCCGACCAGTTGCTGTCCACCACCCGGGCCGTCCGCCACCGCCTCGACCTCACCCGTCCGGTGCCGCGCCGGCTGCTGGAGGAGTGCGTGGACCTGGCCGTCCAGGCGCCGAGCGGACGCAACCGGCAGCGCTGGCACTTCGTCATCGTCACCGACCCCGCGCGGCGGGCCGCCCTGGCCGACGTGTGGCGAGCCGGGGTGGCCGCTCCCGGTGCCAGTGAGCCGCTCCCGCCGCGGGACGTGCGGCGGGCGTCCGTGGCCCGGATGGACCGGGTGTACTCCGGCACCGCGCACCTGTACGAGCACCTGCACGAGGTCCCGGCGCTCGTCGTGCCGTGCGTGGAGGGCCGTACCGACCGCGCCCCGGTCCTGCGCCAGGCCGGCACCTGGGGCTCCATCCTGCCGGCCGTGTGGAGCTTCATGCTCGCCGCCCGCGCCCGGGGCCTGGGCACCTGCTGGACCACCGGGAACCTGGTGGACGAGCGGGAGTCGGCCCGGGTGCTCGGTATCCCGTACGACGAGGTCATGCAGGCGGCGCTCATCCCCGTCGCCTACACCCTGGGCACCGGGTTCCGCCCGGCTCCCCGCATACCTCGGGACCGGGTGCTGCACTGGGACCGCTTTTGAACATGTTCAATTCCAGGCGTACGCTCCTGGCATGAGCGACAGAGCCGCCCTCCTCAAGGGCATCCGCGCCTGGTTGGTCCTCTTCGTCGTGTGCCTCGTCCTCAGCGGGGCCACCGCCTTCCCGCTGGTGCACGAACTGCGCTGGACCGAGAGCGCGTTGCGGGCGCTGTCCGTGCCGGAGCACCTGCCCGGCCTGACGGCGTGGATCGCCCGGGTGCGCGAGGGGCTGGACACCGTCGACGCCGAGTACCCCTTCGTCCTGTACGGCACCGACTGGCTGGCCTTCGCCCACCTCGTCATCGCGGTCGCGTTCTACGGCCCGTACCGCGACCCCGTCCGCAACATCTGGGTGATCGAGTTCGGGATGATCGCCTGCGCCGGGATCATCCCGCTCGCCCTGGCCTGCGGACCCGTCCGCGGAATCCCCTTCTGGTGGACCGTGATCGACATGTCCTTCGGGGTCTTCGGCGTCGTCCCGCTCTACGTCGTCCGGAAGAAGACCAAGCGGCTGGAGGCGCTCGGCACCCCGCCCGCGCCCCCGGCCGCCGCACCCGTCAGCGGTTGAACGCCGGGAACGCGAAGCGCTCGGCGGCGGCCTGCTGGCCGGGGCCCTTGGCGTCCGTGGAGTTCACCGCGTAGACGAGGGTGCGGGACAGGTCCCGGGTGGCGGCGATCGCCGCGGTGTAGCCCGGCCGCGAGCCGCCCTTGCCCCAGACCACCCTGCCGTTCATCTCGATCCGCTGCAGCGCCGCGCCGTAGTGCGCGTCGGGCACGTCGGGCAGGGTGAACATCTCGCGCAGCTGCGGCCCGGGCACCACCCGGCCGCGGAACAGCCCGACCAGGAACCGCTCCAGGTCGGCGGTGGTCGAGATGAGGTCGCCGGCCGCGAAACGGTCGGTCATGTTCCACTCGGTCACATCGACCAGCTCGCCGTCGATCCAGTCGTAGCCCCGGTTGTGCGGCCCGGGGATCCCGGTGTCCCCGGGGGCGGGGAAGGAGCTGTGCCGCATGCCCAGCGGCCGGAAGATCCGCACCTGCGCCTGGTGGGCGTACGAGTCGCCGGTAACCTTCTCGATGAGCAGACCGAGCACGGTGTAGTGGATGTTGCCGTAGGTCTGCCGCGTACCCGGTGCGTACGCCGGACCCTGGGCCACGGCCTTGGCCACGACCTGTCGGGGCGTCAGCGTCTCGAAGCGGTGCGGGTAACCCTCCTCGACGGTGTCACCGAGGGACGCCCCCGGCTTGAGACCACTGGTGTAGTTCAGCAACTGCCGTACGGTGACGGGCTCCTCGAAGTCCTTGCCGAGCAGGCCCGGCAGATAACGCTGCACGGTGCCGTCGAGGTCGATCCGGCCCTCCGCGGCCAGTTGCAGCACGATCGCGGCGGTGACCACCTTCGTCACCGAACCGGCCCGGAACCGCGCGTTCTCCAGGGCCGGCGCCCCCGTGCGGACGTCCCGCACCCCGGCCGTGCCGCGCCAGCTGCCGTGGCCGCCGACGCGGATCAGCGCGGCGGTGATGTCGTGGTCGGGCAGCCCGGCGAGCGCGGCGGACAGGGCCTCGGTGTCCGGGCCGGTCGTGGCCCTGGCGGACGCGGACGCGGGGGACGCCGCCGGGGACGCGGCGAACGCGGGCGCGGCCAGCGGACCGGCGGCCAGCGCGGCGACGAGACCGGCGGCCACGAGGGCGGTACGGCGGGTACGGAGGGCACGGCTCGACGTGCTGGTACCGCTGGTACGGCGCATGGGGGGCTCCTTGAGGAGATCGGGTGCGGCTTCGTGATCATCCTCCGACGGCGCGCCGCCGCCCGGATCCTCACCGAGGAGGGCGTACGACCCTTGCGCGACCCCGAACAAGTTCCCGCGCCCCTGCGGGAGTTGTCAGGGTCGTCCCCTACGGGAGCGGGCAGGCCCCGGCCATCGCGCTGGAGTGCGCCGGGGTCAGCGGGAGCGCAGCGCGTGCAGGACGTCGATCCGGTTCGTCGTGACCGAGTCCACGCCCAGCTCCAGCAGCCTGCTCATGGAACGGCGGGTGTCCGGGGTCCACACCGACAGCAGGCAGCCGTCGCGGTGCACCCGGGCGGCCAGCTCCCGGTCGACCAGCGAGAAGCGGTAGTTGAGCCAGCGCGGGCGCACGGCGGCGAGCAGCGCCGGGCGGGGCGGGGCCAGGCTCGTCCAGGTCAGGGCGATCTCGGCGGCCGGGTCGGCGGCCCGGACGGCGAGCATGGCCTCGGCGCCCGCGCTGTAGTAGACGCGGTCCCGGGCGCCGCTCTGCCGGATGACGTCCAGCGTCCGCTCGACCGTACGGCGGCCGACGGGACCGCACAGATCCACCATCACCCGGCTGTCACCGGTCGCGGCCAGCGCCTGCGCCAGCGTCGGCACCCCGCCCGCCGTCAGCCCGCGCAGTTCCTGAACAGACAGCGCGGCCAGCGGCCGGTCGATCTCCCACAGTCGGCGCAGCGTCTCGTCGTGCAGCAGCACGGGCACGCCGTCCCGGGTGAGCCGAACGTCGATCTCGACGGCGTCCGCGCCCTGCCCGAGCGCGGAACGCAGCGAGGCGAGGGTGTTCTCACGGAAGCGGTAAGGGTCGCCGCGGTGGGCCACGGCGGTCACGGTCTGCATGGGCCCCATTGTGGCCATGCGGCGACCGGGGCCGGGGGAGGGGGCCCGGGCGAGAGGCGGGAGGCCCCGCGCCCGGTGCGCGGGGCCCGGCGGGTTCGGTGGGTTCGGTGGGTTCGGGCGCGGTGGCTCAGCCGGCGAGCCAGGTGTTGGTGTAGTCGTCGATCTCCCGGACGATCCGGGCCTTGCCCGCCTCGTCCAGGAAGGAGACCTCCACGGCGTTCTTCGCGAGCGCGGCGACGCCCCGCTCGTCCAGTTCCAGGAGCCGGGCGGCCACCGCGTACTCGTTGTTCAGGTCGGTGCCGAACATCGGCGGGTCGTCGGAGTTGATCGTCACCAGCACACCGGCCCGGGTGAACTCCTTGATCGGGTGCTCCTCCAGGGTGCGGACCGCGCGGGTGGCGATGTTGGAGGTCGGGCAGACCTCCAGCGGGATACGGTGCTCGGCGAGGTGGGCCAGCAGCTTCGGGTCCCGCGCCGAACTGGTGCCGTGCCCGATGCGCTCGGCGCGCAGGTCGCGCAGCGCGTCCCACACCGTCTCCGGGCCGGTGGTCTCCCCGGCGTGCGGGACGGAGCGCAGGCCTGCGGCGATGGCCCGGTCGAAGTACGGCTTGAACTGCGGCCGGGGCACGCCGATCTCCGGCCCGCCGAGCCCGAACGACACCAGGCCCTCCGGGCGGATCTTGTCCTCGGTGGCCAGCCGCGTCGTCACCTCGGCCGCCTCCAGACCGGCCTCGCCGGGAATGTCGAAGCACCAGCGCAGCACGGTCCCGAACTCCGCCTCGGCGGCCTTGCGGGCGTCCTCGATCGCGTCCATGAAGGCCCGCTCGTCGATGCCGCGCCGGGTGGAGGAGAAGGGGGTGATGGTCAGCTCCGCGTACCGCACCTGCTGCCGGGCCAGGTCGCGGGCCACCTCGTAGGTGAGCAGCCGGACGTCCTCCGGGGTGCGGATCAGGTCCACAACCGACAGATAGACCTCGATGAAGTGCGCGAAGTCCGTGAAGGTGAAGTAGTCGGCGAGGGCCACGGGGTCGGCGGGGACCTTGGAACCGGGGTGGCGGGCGGACAGTTCCGAGACGATGCGGGGGGAGGCGGAGCCGACGTGGTGGACGTGCAGTTCGGCCTTGGGCAGTCCCGCGATGAAGGCGCGCAGATCGCGGTCGGCGGTGCCGGTGGCGGGTACGGCGGTGTCGGTCAAGGGGTCCTCCCCGGGAACGGCGCCGGCGGACCGCGGTGGCGGCCCGGGCGCGGTGATCGGCTGATCGGTGGCGCGGGTTCATCGTAGGCCCCGGGGCCGCGGTGTCCCGAGCGGCCCGTAGCATGACGGGACCGTCCAGGAGAGGGGTCCCTTCACCATGTCCGACGAGGCGCCGCAGCCGACGCCGGGGGAGCAGACCGCGTCCGCCCACGGGCCGGCGGAACCGGCTCCCGGGCACGGGTCCGCCACACCCCCGGTCTCCCTGGACAAGGAAGCGACACCTAC
Organism: Streptomyces nogalater; assembly: GCF_039532885.1. Lineage (NCBI taxonomy): Bacteria > Bacillati > Actinomycetota > Actinomycetes > Kitasatosporales > Streptomycetaceae > Streptomyces > Streptomyces nogalater. Next base: position 113,605 of record NZ_BAAASM010000026.1, read on the forward strand.
ACCGCCGACCTCCCCTGCGGACCGGGCGCCGGGGCCGACGGGGCCCGGGGAGCACCGGACGCCGGAACAGGTGGAGCCCGGGGCGGACCGGACGCCGGGGCCGGCGGAGCCCGAGGCGGACCGCATACCGGAACAGGTGGAACACCAGGAGGACCGGCTACCGGCGCCCGCAGCCACCGGCGCGGACCAGGCCTCGGTGCCCGCGGGATCAGGAACGGGCCTGTCATCGGGGCCTGGGGCATCCGGAGCCGACGTGGCCTCGGTGCCCGCGGGACCTGGAACTGGCGTGGCACCGGCGCCCGCGGCACCCGGAGCCGACCGTGCCCCGGTCCAGGACGCGCCCGTCCCCGCCCCGGTTCACGACCAGCAGACCCTGACCTTCCGGCCGACGGCCCCGGAGCCGCCCGCGCCCGCCGACGGCACGCTCGCCGACGCCCCGGCCGCCCCCTGGGCCAGCCCCGTCGGCGGAACCGCTGCCCAGGCCCCGGCGTCGCCCCCGTCCACGGCCCCGGCGTCCGCCGCCCAGCAGAACCCCTTCGCACCTCCCGGCCCGAACCCGGCCCCGGCCCCGCACCCGGCCCCTGCGCCGAACCCCTTCGCTCCACCCGCCGCCGCCGGATCGACGCCCCAGGCCACCCACCCCTTCCCCCACTCCAACCCCGCGCCGGCCCCGAACCCGTTCGCATCCCCCGCTCCCGGACCGGTGGCCCAGGCCCACCCCTTCCCCGCGCCCGCGGGAGCGGAAGCCGTGCCGCCGCCGCCCATCGCCCCCGACGGTCCCGGGCAGGTGCCGTACGGCTACCCGGGCACCCTGCCGGCCTACGGCTACCCGGGCCAGCCGCACGCCCCGTACGTCGCTGCCCCCTACCCCGCCGGCAACGGTTACGGCTGGCCCGGCATGCAGGCGTTCCCGAGCAACGGCATGGGTACGGCCTCCCTGGTGCTGGGCATCCTCGCGGACATCAGCTGCCTGGCGTGGCCGCTCGCCCTGGTGCTGGGCGTCCTGGCGGTCATCTTCGGCGCGCTCGGCCGGGGGAAGGCCAAGCGGGGCGAGGCCACGAATCCCGGGGTGGCCCTGGCCGGCCTCATCTGCGGCGCGACGGGCATCGTCCTGGTGCTGATCGTGTTCGCCGTCATGATCGCGGTGTACGGCTGACCCCTCACCGGACGGCAGCCCTCAGGCCCCCGCCCCCGCCAACCGTTCCCGTGCTTCCATCAGGGCGAAGCCCAGGAGGTTGAGGCCCTGCCAGCGTTCCGGGTCCGACGCCGCCTCGTCGCCCGCCGCGAGGCCTATGCCCCAGACGCGGTCCAGGGGGCTCGCCTCCACCAGCACCCGGTCGCCGGTGTTCACCAGGAACTGCCCCAGGCCGTCGTCGGCGGCGAACTTGTGCGCGCAGCCCTCGACCACGATCCGGAACCGCTCCCGCTCCCAGGTCTCCTCGTCGAAGTCCCGGACCAGCCGCCCGGCCTTCTTCGCCTCGGCGGGATGCTCCGCGGCCAGCACCCGGCGCTCCGCCTCCGCGTCCCCGAACAGCCGGGCCTTGCCGGCCATCATCCAGTGTTCGGCCGTCGGGTACTCCACCCCGTCCACCACGAACGGTGACGGCCACCACTGGCTCAGACAGCTCGCGCCGATCCGCCCGTCCGGTCGCGGCCGGTGCCCCCAGAAGTGGAGGTACTTCGGCCGGGCCCCCGCCCGGACCTCCCTGATCAGGGATTCCACCCCGTCGATCTTTCCCATGCACGCGAGTCTGGCACGCACCACTGACAATCCGTCCGCCCTTTCACCCCCCGACTCGACACCTGGTCGACAGATTCCGTCGCGTAACCAAAAGGCAACAACGGAATCACTTGTTGGTGCCCTATGGCTCTGTCAGGATCGGCACTCAAATCGAGCTGGAGCTACGCCACCCACCCCCGGACGGGGCGTACGGCGGAGGAGAGCGACATGCACAACCCGGGCACCGCCACCCCGGAACGATTCCCCGCCCAGGACCGGTTCGCGGACGGCGCGCAGTTCATCGCCGGCCGGCCGGCCAAGGGCACCTCGGGCCGCCACCACGCCGTGGTCGACCCCGCCACCGGCCGGGAGGTGTACCGCTACGAATTGGCCGGCCCCGCCGACGTGGACGCGGCCGTCGCCGCCGCGCGCGAGGCGTTCCCGGGCTGGGCCGCCGCCACCCCGGGCGAGCGCTCGGAGGCGCTGCACCGGTTCGCCGGTGTGCTCGCCGAGCGCGCCGAGGACCTGGCCCGCGCCGAGTCCCTCCAGTGCGGCAAGCCGCTCAAGCTCACCCGCGAGTTCGACGTGCCGGGCACCGTCGACAACACCGCCTTCTTCGCGGGCGCCGCCCGGCACTTGCAGGGACAGTCCGCCGGCGAGTACTCCGGGGACCACACGTCGTACATCCGGCGCGAGCCCATCGGGGTGGTCGGGTCCATCGCGCCCTGGAACTACCCCCTCCAGATGGCCGCCTGGAAGATCCTGCCGGCGATCGCCGCGGGCAACACCATCGTGCTGAAGCCCGCCGAGACCACCCCGCTGACCTCGCTGATGTTCGCCCAGGCGGCCACGGACGCGGGCATCCCGGCCGGCGTGGTCAACATCGTCACCGGGACCGGGAAGGAGGCCGGCGAGCACCTGGTCGGGCATCCGGACGTGGCCATGACCTCGTTCACCGGCTCCACCGCCGTAGGCCGGCGCGTCGCCGAGATCGCCACCGCCACCGTCAAGCGGCTGCACCTGGAGCTCGGCGGCAAGGCGCCCTTCGTCGTGTTCGACGACGCCGACCTGGAGGCCGCCGTGCACGGCGCGGTCGCGGGCTCGCTCATCAACAGCGGCCAGGACTGCACGGCCGCCACGCGCGCGTACGTGCAGCGTCCGCTGTACGAGGCGTTCGTGGAGCGGACGGCGGCGCTGATGGAGACCGTCCGGCTCGGCGACCCGTTCGCGCCCGGCACCGATCTCGGACCGTTGATCTCGCACACCCACCGCGACCGGGTGGCCGCGTTCGTGGACCGGGCGCGCGCCTACGCGCGCGTGGTCACCGGCGGCGAGGCGCCGCAGGGGGAGCTGAAGGACGGCGCCTACTACCGGCCCACCCTGATCACCGGCGCCGCCCAGGACAGCGAGATCGTCCAGGCGGAGATCTTCGGCCCCGTCCTGGTCGTGCTGCCCTTCGACACCGACGACGAGGGCCTGCGGCTGGCCAACGACACGCCGTACGGCCTGGCCGCCTCCGCGTGGACGGGCGACGTCTACCGTGCGCACCGGGCCACCCGCGAGCTCAAGGCGGGCTGCGTCTGGGTCAACGACCACATCCCGATCATCAGCGAGATGCCGCACGGCGGCTACAAGGCATCGGGCTTCGGCAAGGACATGTCGGTGTACTCCTTCGAGGAGTACACGCAGGTCAAGCACGTCATGTTCGACAACACCGCGGTGGCCGCCAAGGACTGGCACCGCACCGTCTTCGGGGACCGCTAGAGACCGACCAGGCCACTGACCAGGCCGATCCCTCCCGAAAGGGCACCACGCGCATGGAGCAGTACGAGCCCGACCGCCTGACCCCGCCCGAAGCGGCCGCCCCGCGGCGCGGCCTCAGGGGCGGCAGGGCGGCCCTGACCCGCCGGTCGCTGCTGCGGGCCGCCACGGGTGGCGCGCTCGCGGCCGGCGGCCTCGGGACGCTCGCCGCCTGCGGGATCCCCGCGGCGGGCAGGAGCCCGGGCGGCACCTCCGCCCAGGACCACTCGGCCACGGAGAAGGTGGTCAACTTCTCCAACTGGACCGAGTACCTCGACGTCGACGACAGCGGCAAGCGCCACCCGACCCTGGAGACCTTCCGCGAGCGGACCGGGATCAGGGTCGACTACACCGAGGACATCAACGACAACAACGAGTTCTTCGGCAAGATCAAGCCCCAGCTCGCCGCGGGTCAGGACACCGGCCGGGACCTCATCGTCCTCACCGACTGGCTGGCCGCCCGGATGATCCGCCTCGGCTGGGTCCAGAAACTCGACCCCGCCAACCTGCCGCACGCCTACACCAACCTGTCGGCCCAGTTCCGCGACCCGGACTGGGACCCGGGGCGGGCGTACTCGTACCCCTGGCAGGGCATCTCCACCGTCATCGCCTTCAACAACAAGGCGCTGGACGGCATCGAGGTGCGCTCGGTCTCCGACCTGCTGGACAACCCCGGGCTCAAGGGGCGCGTGGGCTTCCTGTCGGAGATGCGCGACAGCGTGGGCATGACCCTGCTCGACATGGGCAAGGACCCGGCGAAGTTCACCGACGACGACTACGACGCGGCGATCGCCCGCCTCCAAAGGGCCGTCGACAAGGGCCAGATCCGCCGCTTCACCGGCAACGACTACACCTCCGACCTCTCCAAGGGCGACTTCGCCGCCTGTATCGCCTGGGCGGGTGACGTCGTCCAGCTCAAGGCGGACAACCCGCACATCGACTTCGTCATCCCCGACAGCGGCTATGTGACGTCGACCGACAACCTGTGCGTCCCCAACAAGGCGCGCCACAAGACGAACGCCGAACGGCTGATCGACTTCTACTACGAGCCCGCGCAGGCCGCCGCGCTCGCCGCGTACATCAACTACGTGACACCGGTCGACGGGGTGAAGCCCTACCTTGCGAAGATCGACCAGGGCGCGGCGGACAACCCGCTGATCGTCCCCGACCGTGCCATGCAGGCGAAGTCCCATGCCTTCCGCTCCCTGAGCCAGAAGGAAGAGACGGCCTACGAAGGAAAGTTCGCGAAGCTCACAGGGGCGTGACGACGATGAAGACGACACCAGACAACAGCGGCGACGTCCGCCTCTCGGGGATCTCCAAGACCTACGGCTCCTTCACCGCCGTACACCCGCTGGACCTGACCGTGCCCGAGGGCTCCTTCTTCGCCCTGCTGGGCGCCTCCGGCTGCGGCAAGACCACCACCCTGCGCATGATCGCCGGCCTGGAGGAGCCCACCACGGGCACGGTCCGGCTCGGCGACCAGGACGTCACCCACCTGCCGCCCTACAAGCGGCCGGTGAACACGGTGTTCCAGTCCTACGCCCTCTTCCCGCACCTCGACATCTTCGAGAACGTCGCCTTCGGCCTGCGCCGGCGCGGCATCAAGAGCGTGAAGAAGCAGGTCGAGGAGATGCTGGAGCTGGTCCAGCTGGGCGAGCAGGCGCGCAAGAAGCCGCACCAGCTCTCCGGCGGCCAGCAGCAGCGGGTCGCCGTGGCCCGCGCCCTGATCAACCACCCCAAGGTGCTGCTGCTGGACGAGCCGCTCGGCGCCCTCGACCTGAAGCTGCGCCGTCAGATGCAGCTGGAGCTCAAGCGCATCCAGACCGAGGTCGGCATCACCTTCGTCCATGTCACGCACGACCAGGAGGAGGCCATGACCATGGCCGACACGGTCGCCGTGATGAACGGCGGCCGGGTCGAGCAGCTCGGCGCGCCGGCCGACCTGTACGAGAACCCGCGGACCACCTTCGTCGCGAACTTCCTCGGCACCTCGAACCTCATCGAGGCCGAGGTCGACACCCGCAGCGGCGACGACATCGTGCTCAAGGCGGGCGACGGCAAGCTGGTGCTGCCCGGCGCCCGATGTACGGCCCCCGCGGCGGTCGGCGGCAAGGTGCTGCTCGGCATCCGCCCGGAGAAGATCTCGCTCACGCACGCCGACGACGCGGGGGAGATCCCGGCCGGCCGCAACCGCCTCACCGGGAGGATCGCCGACGCCAGCTTCATCGGCGTCTCCACCCAGTACGTCGTCGACAGCCCCGTCTGCGACGGCCTGTCGGTGTACGTGCAGAACGTGGAGCGGGACGGCCGGCTGGTGCCCGGCGCCGACGTCGTCCTGCACTGGAGCCCGGCCCACACCTTCGCCCTGGACGCGGCCCAGGCCATCGACGCGGGCACCGAGGAAGAGGTCGCCGCCTGATGTCCACGCTCACCGAGGCGCCCCCGCCGCTCGGCCCCGCCGCGCCCGAGGAGAAGCCCCCGCGCCGGCGCGGCCGGTTCACCCCGTACTGGCTGCTGCTGCCCGGCATGCTGTGGCTGATCGTCTTCTTCGCGCTGCCGATGGTCTACCAGGCCTCCACCTCCGTGCAGCAGGGCTCCCTGGAGCAGGGCTACAAGGTCACCTGGCACTTCGCGACCTACTGGGACGCGCTGAACGCGTACTGGCCGCAGTTCCTGCGTTCGGTGTGCTACGCCGCCGCCGCGACCGTGCTGTGCCTGCTGCTCGGCTATCCGCTGGCGTACCTCATCGCCTTCCGCGCCGGCCGCTGGCGCAACCTGATCATGATCCTGGTGATCGCGCCGTTCTTCACCAGCTTCCTGATCCGCACCCTGGCCTGGAAGACGATCCTCGCCGACAACGGCCCGGTCGTGCACGCCCTGAACACGCTGCACGTCCTGGACCTCACCGACTGGCTCGGCTGGACGGCCGGCGAGCGGGTGCTGGCCACCCCGCTGGCCGTGGTGTGCGGACTGACGTACAACTTCCTGCCGTTCATGATCCTGCCGCTGTACACCTCGCTGGAGCGGATCGACGGGCGGCTGCACGAGGCGGCCGGCGACCTGTACGCCAGGCCCTGGACCACCTTCCGCAAGGTCACCTTCCCACTGTCCATGCCGGGCGTGGTCTCCGGGACGCTGCTGACCTTCATCCCGGCCGCCGGCGACTACGTCAACGCCGAACTCCTCGGCTCCACCGACACCCGCATGATCGGCAATGTCATCCAGACGCAGTTCCTGCGCGTTCTGGACTATCCGACGGCCGCCGCGCTCTCCTTCATCCTCATGGCCGCCATCCTGGCCATGGTCACCCTCTACATCCGCCGGTCGGGGACGGAGGACCTGGTCTGAATGTCTTTCCTCAACTGGCTCAAGCGCCGGCTCGTCGTCATCGCCGGCCTGCTGACACTCGCCTATCTGCTGCTGCCGAACCTCATCGTCACGGTGTTCTCCTTCAACAAACCGAAGGGGCGCTTCAACTACGAATGGCAGCGGTTCTCCACGGACGCCTGGAAGGACCCGTGCGGGGTCGCCGACATGTGCGGCTCGCTGTCCCTCAGCCTCCGGATCGCCGCCTTCGCGACGGTCGGCGCCACGGTCCTCGGCACGATGATCTCCTTCGCGCTGGTCCGCTACCGCTTCCGCGCGCGCGGCGCCGTCAACTCGCTGATCTTCCTGCCGATGGCGATGCCCGAGGTGGTCATGGCCGCCTCGCTGCTCACCCTGTTCCTCAACATGGGCGCCCAGCTGGGCTTCTGGACGATCCTGATCGCCCACATCATGTTCTGCCTGAGCTTCGTCGTCACCGCGGTCAAGGCGCGCGTGATGTCGATGGACCCGCGCCTGGAGGAGGCCGCCCGGGACCTGTACGCCGGTCCCGTGCAGACCTTCTGGCGGGTCACCCTGCCCATCGCGGCACCCGGAATCGCCGCGGGCGCGCTGCTGTCGTTCGCGCTCTCCTTCGACGATTTCATCATCACCAATTTCAACGCCGGCTCGACGGTCACCTTCCCGATGTTCGTATGGGGCTCGGCGCAGCGCGGAACGCCCGTGCAGATCAATGTGATCGGCACCGCCATGTTCCTCCTCGCCGTCCTGTTCGTCCTGGTCGCGATGGTCCTCGGAAACCGCCGGAACAAGCAAAAGGCATAGGTCTTTCCTAGGCCTTTACGGAAAGCCTCTGTAGGGAGTTGAAATCATGGCCCCAAGCGCCATGAGCCGTGGTAAAGACAACTGGATCGCCTCTCTCTCCGAAGCCCAGCCGGTCCCGTACTGGCTGGAAGACCCCGGCAAGCCGGCCGCCGAGCCCGCCCTCACCACCGCCGAGACCTGCGACCTGCTGGTGGTCGGCGGCGGCTACAGCGGGCTGTGGACGGCCCTGAACGCCAAGGAGCGCGACCCCGGGCGCGATGTCGTCCTGCTGGAAGGCCGCGAGGTGGGCTGGGCCGCCTCCGGCCGCAACGGCGGCTTCTGCGCCGCCTCCCTCACGCACGGCCTGCCCAACGGCCTCACCCGCTGGCCCGGCGAGATCCACAGACTGGAGGAGCTGGGCCGGCGCAACCTCGACGAGATCGAGGCCGCCCTCGCCCGGTACGGCATCGACTGCGACTTCGAACGCACCGGCGAGATCGACGTGGCCACCGAGACCTACCAGGCCTGGGAGCTGAAGGACTGGCACCGGGAACTCCAGGAGAAGGGCCTCGCCGACGGCATCGACTTCCTGGACGCCGACGCCGTGCGCGCCGAGGTGGACTCGCCCACCTTCCAGGCGGGGCTGTGGGACCGCCGGGGCGTGGCCATGCTGCACCCGGCCAAGCTCGCCTGGGGCCTGAAGCGGGCCTGCCTGAGCCTCGGGGTGCGGGTGTACGAGCACACGCCCGCCCTCACCCTGAAGACCTACGGCGCCGGGATGACCGTACGCACCCCCTACGGCGCCGTCCGCGCCCGCAAGGTCGCGCTCGGCACCAACATCTTCCCCAACCTCGTACGACGCGTGCGCTCCTACACCGTCCCGGTCTACGACTACGCCCTGATGACCGAGCCGCTCACCGCCGACCAGCTCGCCGCCGTCGGCTGGAAGAACCGGCAGGGCCTCGGCGACAGCGCCAACCAGTTCCACTACTTCCGGCTCTCCGCCGACAACCGCGTGCTGTGGGGCGGCTACGACGCGGTCTACCCCTACGGCGGCCGGGTGCGCGCCGAGTACGACGACCGGCCCGAGACGTACGCCAAGCTCGCCGGCCACTTCTTCACCTGCTTCCCGCAGCTGGAGGGTGTCCGTTTCACGCACGCCTGGGGCGGCGCGATCGACACCTGCTCCCGGTTCTCCGCGTTCTTCGGCACCGCCCACCAGGGCCGGGTGGCCTACGCGGCCGGCTACACGGGCCTCGGTGTCGGCGCCACCCGGTTCGGCGCGGACGTGATGCTGGACCTGCTGGACGGGGAGCGCACCGAGCGGACCGGGCTGGAGATGGTCCGCAAGAAGCCGCTGCCGTTCCCGCCGGAGCCGTTCGCCTGGACCGGGATCGCCCTCACCAAGTGGTCGCTGGCCCGCGCCGACGCGCACGGCGGCCGGCGGAACCTGTGGCTGCGGACGATGGACCGGCTGGGTCTGGGCTTCGACAGCTGAGGTGACCCACCTCACCCCAAGGGGCCGCGCGAACCCGCGTAATGCTCCGGGGCCGCCTCCCTCTCATCTCCCGACGCACCCGCGTCCACGACAGAGAGGGAGGCTTTTTCGATGACTGGGGAGAAGACGGCCGTCGCATGGCTGGCATCCGTCGCACCGGACCCCGAGGCCTGCCGCCGGGAGTGGGAACGCAACCCCCTGGGGATTGCCCTGCTGCCCGCCGGCAAGGCCTGGGACGTCCTGATCCTGCCGGGTGACCTCGGCTATCCGACCCTGGACGTGCTCACCCGCATGCTCGACCGGCCCGGCCCGGTGCTCGCCGACTTCGGTGACAGCCGGCTCGGGTTCCTGGTGCCCGCGGGCACCGCGGCCCGCTGGGTCGGCACCGGCGTCCGCACCGCCGGGGCCGGCACCTGGATCGTCGTGCCGTATCCGGGCCGGGCGGCCCGGGGCGTGCGCTGGCTGGTGCCGCCGGACGGCTCCGGCACACTGACCGACCCCGCGCTGCTGGAACTGGCGATGCACGAGGCGGCGGCACAGCGGGCCCGGCGCGGTGACGCGGACGGGTAACGCCCGGGCACCTTGACAGCAGGATTGGTCTGGACCACATTGTGTGCGCTCCCGCTCCTCCAACTCCCCCGATCCCGGAGGCCCTTGTGGAACGCACCAGACGTCGCAGATCCGTCCTCGCCGTGCTCACGGCCGTAAGCCTGGCCGTGCCCGGTATCACCGCGCTCTCGTCGGCCGCCCGTGCGGCCGACGCGGACGTCGCCGTCAACGGCGGTTTCGAGTCCGGCCTGACCGGCTGGACCTGCACCGCCGGTACGACGGTGAACTCGCCCGTGCACAGCGGCACTTCGGCGCTTCAGGCCACCCCGGCCGGCGGCGACAACGCCCGGTGCTCGCAGACGGTGACCGTCCAGCCAGGCGCCCAGTACACCCTGTCCGGATACGTCCGCGGCTCCTACGTCTACCTCGGCGCGAGCGGCACCGGCACCACCGACGTCTCCACCTGGACCCAGTCCGCCCCCGACTGGCAGAAGCTGAGCACCACCTTCCGCACCGGGGCCACCACCACCAAGGTCACCATCCACACCCACGGCTGGTACGGCACCGGCGCCTACCAGGCCGACGACATCACCCTCGTCGGCCCCGGCGGCAGCGGCACCACCCAGCCGCCCGCCGCCCCGGCCGGCCTGAAGACCACCACCGTGACCTCCTCCTCCGTCGGACTGTCCTGGTCGGCGGTGACCGGCGCGACGGGTTACGCCGTCTACCGCGACGGCATCAAGGTCCAGACGGTGACGGGCACTTCGGCGACCGTCTCCGGACTCGCCGCCTCGACGGCGTACGGCTTCCAGGTCACCGCGGTGAACGAGGCCGGCGAATCCGCGAAGTCCGCGATCGTCACCGCCACGACCGGCGCGGGCGGCGATGGCGGAGGTTCGTCCCCGTTGCCCGCGCACGCCCTGGTCGGCTATCTGCACGCCAGCTTCGCCAACGGCGCCGGCTACACCCGGCTCGCCGACGTCCCCGACAGCTGGGACGTCATCGACCTGGCCTTCGGCGAGCCCACCTCGGTCACCTCCGGGGACATCCGCTTCAACCGCTGCCCGGTCACCGAGTGCCCGAACGTGGAGAGCGACGCCGAGTTCAAGGCGGCGATCAAGGCCAAGCAGGCGGCCGGCAAGAAGGTGCTGATCTCCATCGGCGGCCAGAACGGCCAGGTCCAGCTGACCACCACCGCGGCCCGCGACACCTTCGTCGCCTCGGTCTCCCGCATCATCGACACCTACGGCCTGGACGGCCTCGACATCGACTTCGAGGGCCACTCGCTGTCCCTGAACGCGGGCGACACGGACTTCAAGAACCCCACCACCCCCGTGATCGTCAACCTGATCTCGGCGCTGAAGACCCTGAAGGCCAAGTACGGCGCCACGTTCGTGCTCACCATGGCACCGGAGACGTTCTTCGTGCAGAACGGCTACCAGTACTACGGCAGCGGCAAGTGGGGCGGCCAGGACCCGCGCTGCGGCGCCTACCTCCCGGTGATCCACGCCCTGCGCGACGACCTGACCCTGCTGCACGTCCAGGACTACAACTCGGGTCCGATCATGGGCCTGGACAACCAGTACCACTCCATGGGCGGCGCCGACTTCCACATCGCCATGACCGACATGCTGCTGACCGGCTTCCCGGTGGCCGGCGACCAGAACAACGTCTTCCCGCCGCTGCGCCCCGACCAGGTCGCCATCGGCATGCCGGCGTCCACGAACGCGGGCAACGGCCACGTCTCCCCGGCCGAGGTCACCAAGACCCTGGACTGCCTGACGAAGAAGACGAACTGCGGCCCGTACGCCACCCACGGGACCTGGCCCGCCCTGCGCGGCCTGATGACCTGGTCGGTGAACTGGGACCGGTTCGCGAACTGGGAGTTCCAGAAGACGTTCGACGCCTACTTCGGCTGACCGCGCTACTTCGGCTGACCGCGCCCGCTCCGGCCGACCGCGCGGGCGAGGACGGCCAGCGGCACGGCGCCCAGGCACCAGCCGGCCAGCACGTCCAGCGGCCAGTGGTAGCCGTGGCGGACCAGGCCGTAGGACACCCCGAGGACCAGGACCCCGCAGCCGGCCGCCAGCGCGCGGCGGGCGGCGGGGGAGCGGAGCCAGGGGAGCAGGAGCAGGGCCGCCGAGCCGTAGGCCACCACCGCCGTGGTCGTGTGACCCGACGGGAAGTACCCCGTCCCCGGGGGCACCACCGGTGTCCCCGGCCGGTCGGTCCACTCCTTCAGCGGCACAACGACCGCCGGGACCAGCGCCATCAGCACGGCGGCGGTCAGCGGCGCCAGCCACCAGCGGGGAACGCCCCGGACCCGGCCGAGCCACAGGGCAAAGGCGAGGGCGAGGGCCAGCACCGGGACGGCGACCTGGATGTTGCCGAGGTCGGAGAGGAACCGGGAGAACCCGTCCGGATGGACCAGGGCCCGGCTCACCTCGGCGTCCGGCCGCAGCAGCGGCCCGTCGGTGACGACCTGCCAGGTGATCAGGGCGAGGGCGACGACCGGGAGGACCAGGAGAAGCATGCGCCCAGCTTCGCAGGTCCGCTCAAGGGACCGCGGGAGAGGAGGTCGGCCGCCCCGGAACAGGGGGGGTGGTTCCGAGGCGGCCGTCCGGACCGGAATGCCGCGCGCCCCGGGGGGTTTGGGGCGGCGACCGTCCGATCGGTGAGGAGATCCCGGAGCCGTGAGGCACCGGATGTGTGCGCGAGGGCACGACCGGATCGAAGCTGGGGAGGCCTCGGCCCGGATCCGCCCACGGTCTCCCGTGGGCGGGGTGTATCTCTCATCTGGAGAGAACCTACGGCAGGCCGGGGCGGTTGGGCAGATGGAATCCCTTCCCGCCATCCACCCCGCACACCTTCTTCACACGGCCTGCCGCAGGCACCTCCACAGGTACGGACCTCTCGGCCCGGCGCCCGGTCGGACGCGCGGTCCGAGGTGTGGGTCAGACGCGGGCGAAGGCCTGCTCGATGATGTCGAGACCCTCGTTCAGCAGGTCCTCGCCGATGACCAGCGGGGGCAGGAAGCGGAGCACGTTGCCGTACGTGCCACAGGTCAGCACCAGCAGACCCTCGGCGTGGCAGGCCTTGGCGAGCGCGGCGGTGGCCTCCGGGTTCGGCTCCTTGGTGGTCCGGTCCTTGACCAGCTCGATGGCGATCATCGCGCCGCGCCCGCGCACGTCACCGATGATGTCGAACTTCTCGGCCATGGCGGTGAGGCGACCCTTCATGACCTCCTCGATGCGCTTGGCCTTGCCGTTGAGGTCCAGCTCCTTCATCGTCTCGATGGCACCGAGCGCACCGGCGCAGGCGACGGGGTTACCGCCGTAGGTGCCACCGAGACCACCGGCGTGCGCGGCGTCCATGATCTCCGCGCGGCCGGTCACGGCGGCGAGCGGCAGACCGCCGGCGATGCCCTTGGCGGTGGTGATCAGGTCCGGGACGATGCCCTCGTCCTCACACGCGAACCACTGCCCGGTCCGGCAGAAACCGCTCTGGATCTCGTCGGCGACGAAGACGATCCCGTTGTCGGCGGCGAACTGGCGGATCGCGGGCAGGAAGCCCTTGGCGGGCTCGATGAAGCCGCCCTCGCCCAGCACCGGCTCGATGATGATCGCGGCGACGTTGTCCGGGCCGACCTGCTTGGTGATCTGCTCGATGGCCTGCTTGGCGGCCTCCGGACCCGCGTTCTCCGGGCCGGTCGGCCAGCGGTAGCCGTAAGCCACCGGCACGCGGTAGACCTCGGGGGCGAACGGACCGAAGCCGTGCTTGTACGGCATGTTCTTCGCGGTCAGCGCCATGGTCAGGTTGGTCCGGCCGTGGTAACCGTGGTCGAACACGACGACGGCCTGCCGCTTGGTGTAGGCACGCGCGATCTTGACGGCGTTCTCGACGGCCTCGGCGCCGGAGTTGAACAGCGCGGACTTCTTGGCGTGGTCGCCCGGGGTCAGCTCGGCGAGGGCCTCCGCGACCGCCACGTAGCCCTCGTACGGGGTGACCATGAAACAGGTGTGCGTGAAGTCGGCGAGCTGGGCGCTCGCGCGCCGCACCACGGCCTCGGCGGAGGCGCCGACGGAGGTCACGGCGATACCGGAGCCGAAGTCGATGAGGCTGTTGCCGTCCACGTCCTCGATGACACCGCCGCCGGCGCGGGTGACGAAGACCGGCAGCGTGGAACCCACACCCTGGGCGACCACGGCGGTACGGCGGGCCTGAAGCTCCTGCGACTTCGGGCCGGGGATGGCGGTGACGACGCGGCGCTCCTGCGGAAGTGCGGTCATGGGGGGCTCCCTGATGATCTTGCGTACCGGGCGGTCCCGGGCGGTTCCGGGCGGTGCGTTTACGGACGCATACCTTCTTTTCTCGCAGGCTAAGACCGGTTCCGGGGGGTGGGCATGCTCCATGTGGGCGTTGTCGGCGCGCTCCCTTGTCCGCGGTGGACATAGCCCGCCCGGACGGCTGGAGCCCGCTTCGGCCACGTAAGCGGTGAACTCCCCTTGCCGGGGCGTTAGATTGGCTCGCTGATGACGGACCGAACGGCGCACGGAACGGCTGGTCAGGGGGCAGGGTCGATGGACACCGACGGCACACAGGACGCACGGGAAACCCCGGCGACACCGGTACCACGCCCGACGGCACCGGGGGCGAGGGTGCCGCCCATGCCGCCGGGGCTGCCGCCGGCGCCCCTCGTGCCCCCCGGCGCGCCTCCGAAACCGGAGACCTCGCCCTTTTTGACCTGGTTGCGGACCCCCCGCCCGGAGGCGGCGCCCGGCATCTGGCGCTTCGGGCACCGGCCCCGCCCCGAACAGGAGCCCGAACAGATCCCGACCCGGCAGCTGCTCAGCGGGGCCCTGATCGCCTTCCTCGTGGGCTGGCTGGTGTGGTCCCTGCTGTGGAACGGCTACTTCGGCACCTGGTGGGTGCTGCCGCTGGACCTGTTCACCCCCGACTCCTGGCGCCAGAGCAACGACCGCGTCGGCAACGCCATCCTCTGGTACTCGTACTACGCCGTCATCGCCCTCGCCATCCTGCTGGTGGTCGGCCGTCTCGGCCGCTGGGGTGAGGTCTGGCGCCGTTACGGACCGCGCACCTGGGGCGCCGCCACGCCCGCGGCGCCACCCCCGCCCACCCCCGACCAGGACCCCGCCGAATGGCCGCAGCTGCGGCAGGCCGGGGCGTATGAGGCTGCGGAGCGGCTTGCCGCCGAGGCGAAGGCCGGGCTCATGCGGGATGTGGACCACGCCCGGCTCAGCCGGGCCTGGCAGGGCGTACGGACCGGCCGGCACAGCCTCGCCACCTTCACCGGTGCCGTACTGAAGGACGGCGCCGCCGCCTGCCCGCACCCCTCCGGCGCCCGCGACCTGCCCGTCCGGCACGCCCGGCACGACCTGCTCACCGGCCAGGTCAGGCTCGGCACCACGGCCGACGACCCCCGCAACCCCTTCCACTACCGCGGCGCCGGCCTGGCCCTCGGCCCCGACCTGCTCGGCACCTCCCTGCTCGCCGTCGGCCCGGCCGGCTCCGGCAAGACCGGCGCCCTGGTGCGCCCGCTCGCCGAGTCGCTGTGCCTGCAGGCGCTGGCCGGCCGGACGTCGGTCGTGGTGGTCGGCGCGGCGGGCGCCGGACTCGGACCGGCGGAGTCCTACGACGTGGTCGTACGCGTCGGCCACCCCGACTCCGTGTACGACCTCGATCTCTACGGCGGTACCACCGACCCAGACGAGGCCGCCGCCATACTCGCCGAGGCCCTCGTCGGCGACCTAGCCGACCCGCACCCCGGCAGCGACAGCCGCCGTTCCACCACCGTCCTCGCCCAGCTGCTCGGCCCCTTCCGCGCCGTCCACGGCCGCTTCCCCTCCGTGCCGGAGCTGCGCCAGCTGCTCGACGGCGCCCCCGGACCGCTGGCCGCGCTGCGCAAGGCGCTGACCGACGCCGGACACGCCTCCCTGCTCAGGGAGCTCGACGCCAGGGAGCGGCAGCTGGCCCACCCGGGGGACGTCGGCTCGGTCCTGGCCGACCGGATCGCCCTGCTCGACCGGCCCGCCTTCGCCTCCTTCTTCGACACCTCCGGCCAGAGCCGGCCGTTCTCGCTGAGGGCCCTCGACCATCCGGTCCGGGTCCGCATCGACCTGCCCCAGCGCGGCCACGCGGACGCCTCCCGGATCCTGGCCCGGCTGGTGCTCGCCCAGTTCACCGCCTCCGTGACGGTACGGGAGGACCGCTCGCTCTTCGCCTGCCTGGTGCTCGACGACGCCTCCGGGGTCGTCACCCCGGAGGCCGTGCGCGGTATCCAGCGGCTGCGCAGCGCCAACGCCGGCATCGTGCTCACCCTGCGCACCCTGGACGACGTACCCCGGCCGCTGCGCGGCCCGCTGCTCGGCGCCACGGGCTGCAGGATGGCGCTGTCCGGGCTCACTCCCTGGGACGGTCAGGACTTCGCCGAGGTGTGGGGCAAGGAGTGGATCGAGGCCCGGGACGTCACCGACCGCCAGATCATCGCCGAGACCCCGGCCGGCAAGGCCGTGCACATGCTGCGCCGGGTCATCACCGGCCAGGCGCCCACCGCCCGCGCCGTCACCGTCCGGCAGGTTGAGCGGGAGCGTTGGTCCGCGTCCGAGTTGGCTCATGGGGTGCCGCCGGGGCATGCGGTGTTGTCGTTGACCACCGTGCAGGGCGAGCACGCGCCGCCGTTGCTGGTCGATCTGCGGGGCTGAGCGGACCGGCGGCGTCGGCTCGTACGGTGAGGCAGAATCGGGGTGGGCCGTTCATACACCGCGGCCAAAAGATCACTCGGTTCCCCTCACCGTGAAGGCCCCATGCCCCCGACTCTCGCCTCGCTCGTCCACCACTCCGCGCTCAAGCTGACCGTGCGCGCGGGCGAGGACCACCTCGACGTGCCCGTCCGCTGGGCGCACGTCAGCGAGCTGGCCGACCCCGTGCCCTACATGGAGGGCGGCGAGCTGCTGCTGATCACCGCGCTCAAGCTGGACGCGGAGGACCGGGAGGCCATGCGGCGGTACGTCCGCCGGCTGGTCGGCGCCGGCGTCGTAGGGCTCGGGTTCGCCGTCGGCGTGAACTACGACGAGACGCCCGAACCGCTCGTCGACGCCTGCGCGCAGGAGGGCCTGCCGCTGCTGGAGGTGCCCCGCCGCACCCCCTTCCTCGCCATCAGCAAGGCCGTCTCCGCGGCCATCGCCGCCGACCAGTACCGCGCCGTCACGGCCGGTTTCGCCGCCCAGCGGGAGCTGACCAGGCAGGCCCTCGGCGCCGGTCCCGAGGGCGTGCTCGGCGCCCTCGCCGCCCAGGTCGACGGTTGGGCCGCGCTCTACGACGCCTCGGGTTGCGTCGTCGCCGCCGCCCCGGACTGGGCCGGCCGCCGCGCCGCCCGGCTCACCGCCGAGGTCGAGCGGCTGCGCGAGCGGCCCGCCCCGGCCTCCTCCGTGGTCGGCGGACCGGACCACGAGGACCGGGTGGAGCTGCACAGCCTCGGCACCGGCCGCCGCCCCCGCGCCGCGCTCGCCGTCGGCACCGCCGCCGCGCTCGGCACCGCCGAACGGTACGCCGTCCACTCCGCCATCGCCCTGCTCACCCTCACCACCGAACGCTCCCGCTCCCTGCACGCGGCCGAGCAGCGCGTGGGCGCGGCGGTGCTGCGCATGCTGCTCGCCGGGGAACCGGACCACGCCCGGGCCGTCGCCGGCGACCTGTACGGCGCGCTGCTGGACGCCCCGTTCCGGGTGATCGTCGCCGAGTCCGCGACCGGTCCGGCGGGCGAACACCTCGGCGAGCTCGCCGAGGCCGTGGAGTCCGCGGCGGCCCGGGCCGGGGAGGCCGTGCTGGTGGTGCCCGAGGGGGAGCGGCTGGTGCTGGTGGCCGCCGACGAGGGCGCGGCGGTGTCCGCGTGCACCGCGTACGCCGTCGCGCGCGAGGCCGAGCGGGCGCGGCCCGAGCAGGGGCGGGCGGACGAGGCCGACCCGGCCGTGGGTCTCTCCGCGCCCGCCGGGCCCACCGCGGCGTCGGCGGCGTACAAGCAGGCCGAACAGGCGCTGTCGGTGGCGCGCCGGCGGGGCCGGGTGTTCGTCGAGCACGAGCAGGTGGCGGCCGGGTCCGTGCTGCCGCTGCTGGCCGACGACGCGGTGCGGGCGTTCGCCGACGGGCTGCTGCGGGCGCTGTACGAACACGACGCCACCGGGCGGGGGGACCTGGTCGCCTCGCTGCGGGCGTGGCTGTCCCGGCACGGGCAGTGGGACGCCGCCGCGGCCGACCTGGGGGTTCACCGGCACACCCTGCGGTACCGGATGCGGCGGGTCGAGGAGATCCTCGGCCGCAGCCTGGACGATCCCGACGTCCGCATGGAACTGTGGCTCGCCCTGAAGGCCACGGCGACCGAGTGACCGAGTAACCGGGTGAGCGGGTGACCGGGCGAGCGGGTGGCCGGGTGGGGCGGCTTCCACCGGCCGACGGCACCGCCACTCACCCCGGCCACCTCGCCAAACCGGCGCAGCCCCCGGCCCGACTGCTACGACTCGGACAAACGACCGCCGGCCGCCCCCGCCCTACCGTGGAGCACGCAAGCCAAGCACACCCCCAACGCGGAAGGGCCGGGACTCGTACATGACTTCCACCCATGCCTTCTGGCTCGCCGGCCGCCAGGTCACCGGCGAGGACAGCTTCGACGTCACCTCCCCGTGGGACGGCCGGCTCGTCGGCTCGGTCAGCGTGCCGAGCGAGGCCCAGGTCGAGGAGGCCGTGGCCGCCGCGTACGCCGTACGGGACGAGTTCGCCGCCACCCCGGCGCACGTCCGCGCCGCCGCCCTCGACCACGTCAGCAAGCGGCTGGCCGAGCGCACCGAGGAGATCGCCCAGCTGATCTCCGCCGAGAACGGCAAGCCGATCAAGTGGGCCCGGGGCGAGGTCGGCCGCGCGGTCTCGGTGTTCCGGTTCGCCGCCGAGGAGGCCCGCCGGTTCAACGGCGGCGAGGCCCAGCGGCTGGACACGGACGCCGGCGGCCAGGGCCGGCTCGCGCTCACCCGCCGCTTCCCCAAGGGGGTCGTGCTCGGCATCGCGCCGTTCAACTTCCCGCTGAACCTGTGCGCCCACAAGGTCGCCCCGGCGATCGCCGCCGGCGCCCCGATCATCCTGAAGCCGGCCCCGGCCACCCCGCTGTCCGGTCTGATCCTCGGCGACCTGCTCGCCGAGACCGAGCTGCCGGCCGGCTCCTGGTCGATCCTGCCGGTCCCGAACGACCGCATGCCCGCGCTGGTCCAGGACGAGCGCCTGCCGGTCATCTCCTTCACCGGGTCCGACAAGGTCGGCTACGCGATCATGGACTCGGTGCCGCGCAAGCACTGCACGCTGGAGCTGGGCGGCAACGGAGCCGCGGTCGTCCTCGGCGACTTCTCCTGTGACGCCGACCTGGACTGGGCCGCGACCCGCATCGCGACCTTCTCCAACTACCAGGGCGGCCAGTCCTGCATCTCGGTGCAGCGGGTGATCGCCGACGCGTCCGTGTACGACCGGCTGCTGCCGCGCATCGTCGCCGCCGTCGAGGCCCAGGTCACCGGGGACCCGTCCGACCCCAAGACCGATGTCGGCCCGCTGGTCAGCGAGGACGCCGCCAAGCGCGTGGAGTCCTGGGTGGACGAGGCGGTCGCGGCCGGCGCGAGCCTGCTCACCGGCGGCAAGCGGGACGGCGCCTCGTACGCGCCGACCGTTCTCGCCGACGTACCGGCGGACGTCACGATCGCCTGCGAGGAGGTCTTCGGCCCCGTCCTCACCGTGCGCAAGGTGAACGGCGAGGAGGAGGCGTTCGCCGCGGTCAACGACTCCAAGTTCGGCCTCCAGGCAGGCGTGTTCACCCACGACCTCCAGGTCGCCTTCCGTGCCCACCGCGCCCTGGAGGTCGGCGGTGTGGTGATCGGCGACGTCCCGTCCTACCGCGCCGACCAGATGCCGTACGGCGGCGCCAAGCAGTCCGGCGTGGGCCGCGAAGGCGTCCGGTACGCGATGGAGGACTACACCTACGAGCGCGTGCTGGTCCTGACCGGTCTCGCGCTCTGACCTGCCACGGACAGGTCA